>NZ_JAKUZS010000004.1:0-490333 GCF_030128585.1 Klebsiella sp. K5-204 | reverse complement strand
CGTAGTGGCGAGTCGGGGTGTCATATTCAACGTGAGAGGTGTTGATGGTGATACCACGAGCTTTTTCTTCCGGCGCGTTATCGATCTGGTCGAATGCGCGAGCGGAACCACCGTAGGTTTTAGCCAGAACGGTAGTGATGGCAGCAGTCAGGGTAGTTTTACCATGGTCAACGTGGCCGATAGTACCAACGTTGACGTGCGGTTTTGTACGTTCAAATTTTTCTTTAGACACGGCTATATTCCTTACTATAGTGCTCTCCCCTTCGGAGAGAGCACGGGACTTAGGTTTTAATCCTGTGGATTATTTACCACGGGCTTCAATAACGGCCTGAGCAACGTTGTTCGGCGCATCATCATACTTCAGGAATTCCATGGTGTATGATGCACGACCTTTGGTCAGAGAACGCAGCTGAGTTGCATAACCGAACATTTCGGACAGCGGTACTTCAGCGTGGATCTTAACGCCGGTTACTTCGGATTCCTGACCGCGCAGCATACCGCGACGACGGCTCAAGTCACCGATAACGTCACCAGTGTTCTCTTCCGGAGTTTCTACTTCAACCTTCATGATCGGCTCAAGCAGAACTGGTTTTGCTTTCTTAAAGCCTTCTTTAAAGGCAATAGACGCAGCCAGTTTAAACGCCAGCTCAGAGGAGTCAACGTCGTGGTAAGAACCGAAGTGCAGACGGATACCCATATCAACTACCGGGTAACCTGCCAGCGGACCAGCTTTCAGCTGTTCCTGGATGCCTTTATCAACGGCCGGGATGTATTCGCCAGGAATTACACCACCTTTGATGTCGTTGATGAACTCGTAACCTTTCGGGTTAGAGCCCGGCTCCAGCGGGTACATGTCGATCACAACGTGACCGTACTGACCACGACCACCAGACTGCTTGGCGTGTTTACCTTCGATATCGGTAACTTTCGCGCGAATTGCTTCACGGTAAGCAACCTGAGGTTTACCGACGTTCGCTTCAACGTTGAATTCACGCTTCATACGGTCAACGATGATGTCGAGGTGCAGCTCACCCATACCGGCGATAATGGTCTGGTTAGACTCTTCGTCAGTCCATACGCGGAAAGACGGGTCTTCTTTAGCCAGACGACCCAGAGCCAGACCCATTTTTTCCTGGTCAGCTTTGGTTTTCGGCTCAACGGCGATGGAGATTACCGGCTCAGGGAATTCCATACGCTCCAGAATGATCGGCGCATCCGGGTTACACAGGGTGTCACCAGTAGTTACGTCTTTCAGACCGATTGCAGCAGCGATGTCGCCCGCGCGAACTTCTTTGATCTCTTCACGTTTGTTAGCGTGCATCTGTACGATACGACCGAAACGCTCACGTGCAGCTTTCACGGAGTTCAGTACGGTATCACCAGAGTTAACCACACCGGAGTACACGCGGAAGAAGGTCAGGTTGCCCACGAACGGGTCAGTAGCGATTTTGAACGCCAGTGCAGAGAACGGCTCGTCGTCGCTTGCGTGACGCTCAGCCGGAGTATCTTTACCGTCGTCCAGGATGCCGTTGATCGCCGGAACGTCAACAGGGGATGGCAGGTAGTCAATTACCGCATCCAGCATCGCCTGAACACCTTTGTTCTTGAACGCAGAACCACAGGTTACCAGGATGATTTCGTTGTTCAGAACGCGCTGACGCAGAGCTTTTTTGATCTCTTCTTCAGTCAGTTCTTCACCACCCAGGTATTTTTCCATCAGCTCTTCAGAAGCTTCAGCTGCGGACTCGATCAGGTTCTGGTGCCATTCGTCAGCCAGATCCTGCATGTCAGCCGGGATATCTTCGTATTCGAAGGTTACGCCCTGGTCTGCATCGTTCCAGTTGATGGCTTTCATTTTCACCAGGTCAACAACGCCGGTGAAACCTTCTTCAGCACCAATTGCCAGCTGCAGCGGAACCGGGTTCGCGCCCAGACGGGTTTTGATCTGACCAACAACTTTCAGGAAGTTAGCGCCCATGCGGTCCATTTTGTTAACGAACGCGATGCGCGGAACTTTATATTTGTTTGCCTGACGCCATACGGTTTCAGACTGCGGCTGAACACCACCAACTGCGCAGTAAACCATTACCGCACCATCAAGAACACGCATGGAACGTTCTACTTCGATAGTGAAGTCAACGTGCCCCGGGGTGTCGATGATGTTTACACGGTGCGGTTCATACTGCTTAGCCATACCAGACCAGAATGCAGTAGTCGCAGCGGAAGTGATGGTGATACCACGTTCCTGCTCCTGCTCCATCCAGTCCATGGTAGCGGCGCCGTCATGAACTTCACCGATTTTGTGGTTTACACCGGTGTAGAACAGAATACGTTCGGTAGTAGTGGTTTTACCGGCGTCGATGTGCGCACTGATACCGATGTTACGGTAGCGTGCGATGGGTGTTGTACGAGCCATTTGATTCCTCGTTTATTTCTTTAGGCGTTCAGTTAAGTTATCCAGAGCGGGCGACTCATCTGAAGCGCCCGCCTGGTGACTATGACTCCGAAGGGATTACCAACGGTAGTGAGCGAACGCCTTGTTGGCTTCGGCCATACGGTGAACGTCTTCACGTTTCTTAACTGCAGTACCTTTGTTGTCTGCAGCATCAGTGAGTTCGTTCGCCAGGCGCAGAGCCATGGATTTATCACCGCGTTTACGAGCAGCTTCAACGATCCAACGCATTGCCAGGGCATTACGACGGACCGGACGAACTTCAACTGGAACCTGATAAGTAGAACCACCTACGCGGCGGGACTTAACTTCGACAGTCGGGCGCACGTTTTCGAGCGCAACTTCGAAGGCTTCCAGTTCAGATTTACCAGAACGCTGAGCCAGGGTCTCCAGCGCGCTGTATACGATAGTTTCTGCAGTAGATTTTTTACCATCTACCATCAGGATATTGACAAATTTAGCCAGCAGTTCTGATCCGAACTTCGGATCCGGCAGAATTTTACGCTGACCAATGACGCGACGACGTGGCATGGAAATACTCCGTTGTTAATTCAGGATTGTCCAAAACTCTAAGAGTTTAGTATGACATTAAGATAAATCAGTTTGGCCTTACTTAACGGAGAACCATTAAGCCTTAGGACGCTTCACGCCGTACTTGGAGCGAGCCTGCTTACGGTCTTTAACGCCGGAGCAGTCAAGCGCACCACGAACGGTGTGGTAACGAACACCCGGAAGGTCTTTAACACGACCGCCACGGATCAGGATCACGGAGTGCTCCTGCAGGTTGTGACCTTCACCACCGATGTAGGAGGTGACTTCGAAACCGTTAGTCAGACGCACACGGCAAACTTTACGCAGTGCGGAGTTCGGTTTCTTAGGAGTGGTGGTATATACGCGAGTACATACGCCACGTTTCTGCGGGCAGGCTTCCAGCGCTGGCACGTTGCTCTTTGCAACTTTGCGCGCGCGTGGTTTGCGTACCAGCTGGTTAATTGTTGCCATTAAATAGCTCCTGGTTTTAGCTTTTGCTTCGTAAACACGTAATAAATCGCCTCATATATTATGAGGACGCAGAATTTTAGGGCGGTGCCGAAAAGGTGTCAAGAAATATACAACGATCCCGCCATCACCAGGCCAACTGACCGGCATGTTTGACTGTGAGTCTGACGAAATCAGTATAGCTAACCCTGCCGACACTGTCCGCAATTTGACCAGTTAGCCCGCGGGCGTCAACGTCGTCTTGCAGCACGTAAAGGGTTATGGGGGCGGATTGCAGGATCTCAAGGAAGCGACCGCCGGCGATAGCCGCCGCGACGCCATCAGACAGCAGTAACAGATCGTCACCCTGCTCCATCAAGCGAAGCATTGCTGCGATATCGGCATGCCAGGGAGAAACACTGAGCGTATGGAGCATGGGGGCCTCAGAAACGCAAAATCACATCAAATTCATGCAGACGGGCGCGCAGGGCATCCGGCGCCAGGCATTCGACATCCACCACCCACGGTGTCGCGGGGTCCAGGCCGCGCTCTCGCGCCGACTCGGCGCACAGCCAGCACTGGTCGATATCATATAGCGACAGCAGTTTAAAAGTGGCGATGTAATCGCGGGCCAGCACAGCGCCAGGCCGCTGGGCGGGCAACAGCTGAAACACGCCGTCGCCCACGAAAAATACGCCAATCTCGTCGGTGAGGGCGGAGGTGGCTAATAAGGCGTCGAGGCCTTCCCTGCCGGCGGCGCTGCCGTGCGGCGCGGAGGAAAAAACGAAAGCCACACGTTTCATCAAAACTGTACCATCCGATCGCAAGTAAGCGCCGCTTCCGCCAGCGCGCCAAGTCCGCTCAACGTAAACCCCGGCTGCAGATTATGGCCAGGCAGAGCGAGCTGTTGCGCTTCGCGCTCGTCCGTTACGCCACGACGCAGGGCGGCCGCCACGCAGATATGCAGCGCGACGCCGTGCTCATCGTGGAGGGATTGCCACCCGCGCACCAGATCGAACTCATCGCTGGCGGGCGCCGTCAGCTGGTTAGCGTTAAGCACGCCTTCGCGATAGAAAAAAACGCACGCCAGCTCATGGCCTTCCTGCAGCACGGCCTGCGCAAATTGCCAGGCGCTGCTCGCCTGCTGCGTGCCATAGGCAGGGCCGGTCACCGTGAGGGCAAAACGCATTACTTATCCAGCCCCTGGAAATCGCCGCTTTTGAACTGGCGAATATAGAGGTAGACGGTGTGCTTGGAGATGTTCAGACGATCGGCCACCTGGTTAATGGCGTCTTTAATATCGAAGATCCCTTTCTCGTAGAGATTCAGCACGATTTGACGGTTTTTAGCATTGTTGGACACGCTGCGATCGGCATTCACCTCTTCGATGGTAAATTCCAGAGTCTGGGCGACCAGATCGTCAACCGAGGAAGCAAAGTTCACCGGCGAGTTAACCTCGGGCGTTTCTGGCGGAATAAAGGTGCTCATGATCTGGGAAAACGGCACATCCAGATTCATATTGATGCACAGCAGACCAATCACCCGGTGATCGCGGTTGCGGATGGCAATCGTCACCGACTTCATCAGGACGCCGCTTTTGGCGCGGGTAAAGTAGCATTTGGAAACGCTGCTATCGGCGCCCGTCATATCGTGCAGCATGCGCAGCGCAAGATCGGTAATCGGTGAACCGATTTGGCGGCCGGTATGTTCACCATTGGCGATACGGATGGCAGAGCATTTCAGATCCTGCAAAGAATGCAGCACGATTTCACAGTGCGAACCGATGAGCATCGCCAACCCGTCCACCACCGCTTCATAAGATTTAAGAATATCGAAATCGGTCTGGTCAAAGGGACGTTGATCCAGCAGGTCAAGCTCGCTGGTTTCGTTGGTTAAAAGCGACCTGGACATGAAAAAAAGCACTCCTTTTCAGGAGCCTGTCGTTATTGTCAGGGCAGGCTCATCATCATTATTAAGCTATCTAAAGTAATACAGCGCCTGAGGATCTTTCCAGTTTTAATTATATCTGCGCTCAATAAAAAAGCCGCCGCCTCTGACGAGACGGCGGCCTGAACCCGATTACTTCTTAGCGTCAGCTTTCGCGTCCGCGGCTTTCGCATCGCCAGCGGCTTCCGGCTGAGCATCTGCCTTCGGCGCCGGTTTGATATCCAGCAGCTCTACATCAAAGACCAGCGTAGAGTTGGCCGGGATGCCCGGGACGCCGGTTTTGCCGTAGGCCAGATCTGGCGGAATGACCAGCTTGATTTTGCCGCCTTTCTTGATGTTCTTCAGGCCTTCAGTCCAGCCCGGGATCACCCCGTCGAGACGGAAAGAGAGCGGCTCGCCGCGGGTATAAGAGTTATCAAACTCTTTGCCGTCGATCAGCGTACCTTTGTAGTTAACCACCACGGTGTCGCTGTCTTTCGGCGCATCGCCAGTGCCTTCTTTCTCGACTTTATACAGCAGGCCAGTTTTCGACGTTTTCACGCCCTTCTCTTTGGCAAAGCTGTCACGGAAAGCTTTACCTTTGGTTTCGTTCTCAGTGGCGTCTTTTTCCATTTTCTGCTGAGCCGCGGTCTTCACGCGCGTTTCAAAGGCCTGCAGAGTCTGTTCGATCTCCTGGTCGGACAGTTTGCTCTTATCGGCAAACGCGTCCTGTACGCCGGCGATCAGCTGGGCTTTATCCAGCTTAATGCCGAGTTTTTCTTGTTCTTTCAGGGAGTTTTCCATGTAACGCCCCAGGGACGCGCCCAGCGCATAGGCCGATTTCTGATCGTCATTTTTAAATGCCGATTTACTCTCAGCCGCCGGGGCTGCTTTCGCCGCGGTATCTGCAGCAAAGGTCAGCGGTGCATTCAGGGCGACGGCCATTGTGGTCGCCAGCAGCGTTACTTTAAACAGTGATTTCATCCATTTCTCCAGGGCCGGGGCCTCTCACCCCAGGGTTATCGTAAAAAGCAAAAAACGTACTATAGAACGTCGCCGTTAAAATCTACATACGGACGTTCCTGAATATCGCCTCTTTTAGGACTATTTTTGTATGAATAAGTTTCCTGTAGGACGCAGCGATGCTGCGCGCCGGGGGAAACTTAAGTAGAATCCGCCCGCAGGATCAGACTAAAGAGGTTACCCATGCACGATAGCACATTAGAAACGCGCCTTGCGGAGCTGGAAAGCCGGCTGGCGTTTCAGGAAATCACCATCGAAGACCTCAATAAAACCGTAACCGCCCACGAGATTGAGATGGCAAAGATGCGCGAGCATATGCGTCTGATGATCGAGAAGCTGAAGGCGACCCAGCCCTCCCATATCGCCTCCCAGGCCGAAGAGACGCCGCCGCCGCATTATTGAGGCGTAAAAAAAGCGGGTCTCCCCGCTTTTTTGTTGTCTTCGTGCCGAAGCGCGAAGATTAGTGGCAACCGCAGCCACCGTGGCCGCCGCAACCGCCTTTACCATGGTCGTGGCCATGATCGTGGTCGTGACCGTGACCGCCGCAGCAGCCATCGTGACCATGATCGTGGTCGTGATCATGACCATGCGCGCCGTGCACGTGACCGTGCTCCAGTTCTTCAGCGGTCGCTTCGCGGATGGCGACAACTTCCACATTGAACTTCAGGTTCTGGCCTGCCAGCATGTGGTTGCCATCAACCACAACGTGGTCGTCTTCAACTTCAGTAATCTCTACTGGTACCGGACCCTGATCGGTTTCCGCCAGGAAGCGCATGCCAACCTGCAGTTCATCAACGCCCATGAAGACGTCTTTCGGTACACGCTGCACCAGGTTTTCGTCATACTGACCGTAAGCGTCGTTAGCGCCAACGGCTACGTCAAATTTGTCGCCCACTTCGTGGCCATCCAGCGCGTTTTCCAGGCCGGAAATCAGGGAGCCGTGACCGTGCAGGTAATCCAGCGGCGCGCTTACCGGAGACTCATCAACCAACACACCGTCTTCTGTACGTACCTGATAGGCCAGGCTGACCACCAGGTCTTTTGCTACTTTCATGATATCTCCTGAGATGGGAAGAATAGTGGCGCAGATTGTAGCGGAATTCTGCTGCCGTGTACCCTTTAGCTTAAAAAAAGCCGACGGATAACGCTAGTCGGGATGAAAAATGCCAATCACCTGCTCCTCTTTGCGTACATGCTCACGGGCCTCTTTATCCGCCTCACGCATCTGATGACCGCACTTAACGCATTCAACAACATCGACATTATTCTCACGCCACATCGCCAGTGAATCCTGCGCCTGGCACGCCGGACATTTCGCCCCGGCAATAAAACGTTTACGTACTGCCATATGATTTACCTTTATTCAAACTCGTCCCAGCCGTCCAGCTGCCGGCTCTCTTTCTGCATTTCGCGCTGAAAAATCTCTTCCAGTTCGCGCCGGGCTTCCCGCACGCGTGATATCTGTACCGTATCAGTATGCACCGGCATTAACTCACGCAGCATTCGCATATCGAGGCGTCGGAAGTGCAGCTGCGCGCGCTGGGCCTGGTGAGGATGCATCCCGAGGGTGATGAGCGCTTTACGCCCCAGCTCCAGCGCGCTGGAGAAAGTCTCACGAGAAAACTGCGTCACGCCGGCCTGCAGCAGCTCATGCGCCTCGACGCGCCCGCGAGCGCGCGCCAGGATGTGCAGATGTGGAAAGTGTTGTTGACACATCTCCACCAGCCGCATGGTGTCTTCCGGCTCATTACAGGTAATGACGATCGACTGCGCCTCCTCCGCCCCCGCCGAGCGCAGCAGCTCCAGCTGGGTGGCGTCGCCAAAATAGACTTTATAGCCATAGTTGCGCATCAGATTCACCGCGCTGATGTCTCGCTCCAGCACCGTAATACGCATCTTATTGGCCATCAGCAGGCGACCGATGACCTGGCCGAAACGGCCAAAGCCAACAATAATCACCTGCGGTTTATCGTCCTCTACCCACGGCGCCTCATCGGTATCCTCCGCTGGATTCAGGCGTCGCGACAGTATCTTATCGATCCCTTTCATCAGCAGCGGCGTGGTCATCATCGACAAGGTGACGGCCACCAGCAGCAGCGCCATCTGGTCGTGCTGGAACAACCGCTGAGAAGCGGGCAGCGAAAAGAGGACAAACGCGAACTCGCCGCCCTGGCTTAATACGCCCGCAAACTGCATACGCTCGGAACTCCGCAGGCCATAGAGACGGGCCAGCAGATAGAGCACCAGCATTTTTACCGCCACCAGCACCGCCACGCTCACCGCCACCCACAGCAGATGGGTGTACAGCACGCCAAGGTTCAGCGCCATACCGACGGAGATAAAGAACAACCCAAGCAGCAGCCCCTTGAACGGATCGATGGCGATCTCCAGTTCATGGCGATACTCACTTTCCGCCAGCAGCACGCCGGCGATAAAGGTACCCAGCGCCATCGACAGCCCCAGCGCCTCCATAAACAGGGCGGATCCAAGGACCAGCAGCAGCGTGGCGGCAGTGAACACTTCCCTGACCCCGGAGCTGGCGATAAAGCGGAACACCGGCCGCAGTAAATAGCGTCCGCCAATCAGCATCCCGGCAAACGCCAGGACCTTCATGCCGACCGTTAGCCAGTTCACATGCTCATCCGCGGAACCCGCCAGCAGAGGCACCAGCGCCAGCGCCGGGATCACCGCCAGATCCTGAAACAGCAGGACCGAAAAGCCTAACTGCCCTGATTCGCTGCGGCTCATTCCCTTCTCGCGCATCAGCTGCAGTGCCATCGCGGTAGAGGACATCGCCAGGCCGATCCCGCCGACCACCGCCGCCTGCCATGAAAATCCTGTCGTCATCAACAGACCGCCGAGGATCGCCGCGCTGAGCATCACCTGCGCCGCGCCAACGCCGAAGATGGAGCTTCGCAGCCGCCATAGCTTGGCGGGATTGAGCTCCAGGCCGATGATAAACATCAGAAACACCACGCCGAGTTCAGAGAAATGGAGAATTTCATCCACATCGCTGATAAACCCGAGCCCCCACGGACCTATGGCGATCCCGGCCAGCAGATAGCCCAGCACCGCGCCAATCCCCAGTCTTGAAGCCAGAGGGACGGCGATAACGGCCGCGAACAAAAACAGCACCCCTGCCAGCAGCAAATCAAATCCCGCCATGGACACCTCCGGCGGCAAGGGGGTTGGCCAGCCAGTCCCGATAGGCCAGGGCGCGGCTGCGCAGCTCCTCTGGCTGTTGCCGCCGGGCCCAGTAGACGATAATGGGGCTCATCCAGTGCATACGGCACATGCCGGCGGTCAGTTCAAAAGGACGTAAAATATCGTTCATCGGATAGCGATTCGCATCGCGACGGTAGGCGCTCTCAGGTTCGCCGGTGGTGATCACGCTGCGCCAGTACTTTCCCGCCAGTTCGTTCCCTCCGGCGCCGCTGGCGAAGCCGCGGCTTAAGACACGATCCAGCCACTCCTTGAGCAGCGCCGGACAGCTCCAGGTATATAAAGGATGCTGGAAAACGATCACCTCATGCTGGCGCAGCAGGTCCTGTTCGTGAGCAATATCGATAAAAAAATCCGGATAGTGCGCGTAGAGATCGTGCACGGTGACGTTTGGCAACTGTAAGGCCGGTTGTAATAAAACCCGGTTGGCCACGGAATCCTGAGATTCTGGGTGGGCATACAGCAGCAACACTTTCGCTGTCTGAGACATCATTCCCCTCCCGTAGGTCTTCTGGCGGCCTGCACAGCCCTGGCGTTTTGACACAGCCAGAATGACTTTGTGTATCGTCTTCGTTTTGGGCTACCATGGCGGCCCGGTGAAGCGATTCGCTTCCACACTACATTATCATAATGACAAATTAACATAGTCTGAACATACGGCGCCTTATGATTGTTTTCTCCTCGTTACAAATTCGTCGCGGCGTACGCGTCCTGCTGGACAACGCCACCGCTACCATCAACCCTGGCCAGAAGGTCGGTCTGGTGGGGAAAAACGGCTGCGGGAAATCGACGCTGCTATCGCTTTTGAAAAACGAGATAAGCGCTGACGGCGGCAGTATGACCTTTCCCGGCAACTGGCAGCTGGCCTGGGTGAATCAGGAAACCCCGGCCCTGCCGCAGCCGGCAATCGATTATGTCATTGACGGCGATCGCGAATATCGCCAGCTGGAAGCCGCGCTCCAGCAGGCTAACGAGCGCAACGACGGCCATGCCATCGCCACCGTCCACGGCAAGCTGGACGCCATCGACGCCTGGACCATCCGCTCCCGCGCCGCCAGCCTGCTGCACGGCCTGGGTTTCAGCAATGAACAGCTCGAGCGGCCGGTCAGCGATTTTTCCGGCGGCTGGCGTATGCGTCTTAACCTCGCGCAGGCGCTGATCTGCCGCTCCGATCTGCTGCTGCTCGATGAACCGACTAACCACCTCGACCTTGATGCGGTGATCTGGCTGGAGAAGTGGCTGAAGGGCTACACGGGGACGCTGATCCTGATCTCCCACGATCGCGATTTCCTCGATCCTATCGTCGACAAAATTATCCATATCGAACAGCAGACGATGTTTGAGTACACCGGCAACTACAGCTCGTTTGAAGTGCAGCGCGCCACCCGGCTCGCTCAGCAGCAGGCGATGTACGAAAGCCAGCAGCAGCGTGTCGCGCATCTGCAAAGCTATATCGATCGCTTCCGCGCCAAAGCCACCAAAGCCAAGCAGGCGCAGAGCCGTATTAAAATGCTGGAGCGGATGGAACTCATCGCCCCGGCGCACGTGGATAACCCGTTCCACTTCAGCTTCCGCCAGCCGGAGAGCCTGCCAAACCCGCTGCTGAAGATGGAGAAAGTCAGCGCCGGCTATGGCGAGCGTATTATCCTCGACTCCATTAAGCTCAATCTGGTGCCGGGGTCGCGTATCGGCCTGCTGGGCCGCAACGGCGCAGGGAAATCGACGCTGATTAAGCTGCTGGCTGGCGAACTCCAGCCCGTGAGCGGCGAGATCGGCCTCGCCAAAGGCATCAAGCTCGGCTACTTCGCCCAGCATCAGCTGGAGTTCCTGCGCGCCGATGAGTCGCCGCTGCAGCACCTGGCGCGCCTGGCGCCGCAGGAGCTGGAGCAGAAGCTGCGCGATTATCTTGGCGGCTTTGGTTTCCAGGGGGATAAGGTCAGCGAAGAGACCCGCCGCTTCTCCGGTGGAGAAAAGGCGCGTCTGGTGCTGGCCCTGATCGTCTGGCAGCGCCCTAACCTGCTGCTGCTCGACGAACCGACCAACCATCTCGACCTCGATATGCGCCAGGCCTTAACCGAAGCGCTGATCGACTTTGAAGGGGCGCTGGTGGTCGTATCGCACGATCGCCACCTGATCCGCTCCACCACCGACGATCTGTACCTTGTCCACGATGGCAAAGTCGAACCGTTCGACGGCGATCTGGACGATTATCAGCAGTGGCTCAGCGACTCGCAAAAACAGGAGTCCCAGAGCGGCGACGCGCCAAAAGAGAGCGGCAACAGCGCGCAAGCGCGCAAAGACCAGAAGCGTCGGGAAGCGGAGCTGCGCAGCCAGACCCAACCGCTGCGCAAAGAGATCGCCCGTCTGGAGAAAGAGATGGACAAGCTCAACGCGCAGCTGGCCAGTGCGGAAGAGAAACTTGGCGACAGCGAACTCTACGACGCCTCGCGGAAAGCGGAACTGACCGAATGCCTGCAGCAGCAGGCCAGCGCGAAATCCGGGCTGGAAGAGTGCGAAATGGCCTGGCTGGAGGCTCAAGAGCAGCTGGAGCGCATGCTTCAGGAAGGCTAACGCCGCCTCATCATTCTGCCTGCGACGGCGCGGGCAGAATGGGTTTCTGCCATTCCCATGCTCAGGCCATCAATGACATCAATGGTTTGTTTTCGGTGTCACCGGGCGTCATTGGCCACAAGACCACATATTGGCTAACTCCCGCGCGCCCTGCGCGGTATAGTCATCATCACGTTTATTAATTATTCTGGTGCTATGGTTGAAATCATCCCCACAGACATGACGCCCCCCGAAAACGATTCGCGTGAGTTCCATCCCATGCGCGGCGTGGGCAATCGTCATCTGCAAACCATGCTGCCGCGGCTGATCCGCCGTAAATTGCGCTTTACCCCGCACTGGCAGCGCCTTGAGCTGCCGGACGGCGATTTTGTCGATCTCGCCTGGAGCGAAGACCCGCACCAGGCGCGCCACAAGCCGCGCCTCGTCGTCTTTCATGGTCTGGAAGGGAGTCTGCACAGCCCGTATGCCCATGGCCTGATCCACGCGGCGATGCAGCGCGGCTGGCTGGGCGTGGTCATGCACTTTCGCGGCTGCAGCGGCGAACCTAACCGCAATCACCGCATCTATCACTCCGGCGAAACGGAAGATGGCACCTGGTTTCTCCACTGGCTGCAGCGCGAGTTTGGCCCCGCGCCGACCGCCGCCGTCGGCTATTCGCTGGGCGGCAACATGCTGGGCTGCCTGCTGGCAGAAGAAGGCGACCGCTGCCCGCTGGATGCGGCGGTGATCGTTTCCGCGCCTTTCATGCTGGAAGCCTGCAGCTATCATATGGATAAGGGCTTCTCGCGAGTTTATCAGCGTTATCTGCTCAATCTGTTAAAAGCCAACGCCTCACGTAAGCTGAAAGCGTATCCTGGCTCGCTGCCCGTCGATTTACGCCAGCTCAAAGGGATGCGCCGCATCCGGGAATTTGACGACATGATCACCGCCAAAATCCATGGCTTCGCCGATGCGCTGGATTATTACCGGCAATGCAGCGCTATGCCGCGGCTCAGCGATATCACTAAGCCGACGCTCATCATCCATGCGAAAGACGACCCGTTTATGGACCACCACTCCATTCCCCCGCAGGAGCAACTGCCGGCGAACGTTGAGTATCAATTGACTGAACAAGGCGGCCACGTCGGCTTCGTCGGCGGCACCCTGCGTAAACCGGAGATGTGGCTGGAAAGACGCATTCCCGACTGGTTAAACCGCTGGCTGGAGGTTCCCGTATGATTATTCCCTGGCAGGATCTGGATCCCGAAACGCTGGATAACCTGATTGAAAGCTTTGTGTTACGCGAAGGCACCGATTATGGTGAACATGAACGTTCACTTGCCGATAAAGTCGCCGATGTAAAACAGCAGCTGAAACGCGGAGAGGCGGTCCTCGTGTGGTCGGAACTGCATGAGACAGTCAATATTATGCCGCGCGCCCTGTTTAACGGCTAAGGCGACGCCACTACATCGTTTAACCAGGGAGTTGTTATGTCTGCCAAACATCCGGTGATCGCCGTCACGGGCTCCAGCGGCGCGGGCACTACCACCACCAGCCTCGCCTTTCGCAAAATCTTCGCGCAGCTAAATCTTCACGCCGCGGAGGTGGAAGGCGACAGCTTTCATCGCTACACCCGCCCGGAAATGGACATGGCGATCCGCAAAGCGCGGGATCAGGGCAAACATATCAGCTACTTTGGCCCGGAGGCGAACGACTTCGGCCTGCTGGAGCAGACCTTTGTCGACTATGGCCGCCATGGCAAAGGCCAGTCGCGTAAATACCTGCACACCTATGACGAAGCCGTGCCGTGGAATCAGGTGCCGGGAACCTTCACCCCATGGCAGCCGCTGCCGGAGCCGACGGACGTGCTGTTCTATGAGGGGCTGCACGGCGGGGTTGTCACGCCGCAGCATGATGTCGCCAGCCATGTCGACCTGCTGGTCGGGGTCGTGCCTATCGTTAACCTGGAGTGGATCCAGAAACTCATTCGCGACACCAGCGAACGCGGCCACTCCCGGGAGGCGGTGATGGACTCCGTCGTCCGATCGATGGAAGATTACATCAACTTCATCACCCCGCAGTTTTCCCGCACCCATATCAATTTCCAGCGCGTGCCGACGGTGGACACCTCCAACCCGTTTGCCGCGAAGGCGATCCCCTCTCTGGACGAGAGCTTTGTGGTGATCCATTTCCGCAATCTGCAGAACATCGACTTCCCCTGGCTGCTGGCGATGCTACAGGGCTCGTTTATTTCGCACATGAACACCCTGGTGGTGCCGGGCGGTAAAATGGGGCTGGCGATGGAGCTTATTATGGCGCCGCTGGTCGAGCGTCTGATGGAAGGCCGAAAGATCGGCTAACAGAAAAAACCCCGGCCAGGCCGGGGTTGAGATCATTCACATCAGCAGGCGAAGACTACGCCTCGATCACTTCATAGGAGTGGGTGATCTTCACCGCTTTTTCCAGCATCAGCGCCACCGAGCAGTATTTCTCTGCCGACAGATCCACCGCACGGGAGACTGCGGCATCTTTCAGCGCCTTACCGGTGACGATAAAGTGCAGATTAATATGCGTGAACAGGCGCGGCGCCTCTTCCCGACGCTCAGAGGTCAGCTTCACTTCGCAGTTGGTCACGTCGTGACGACCTTTTTGCAAAATAGAGACCACATCGATCGCACTGCAACCGCCCGCCGCCATCAGCACCATCTCCATCGGGCTGGGCGCCTTATCTCCGGAGTTGCCATCCATCAGAATCTGGTGTCCTGACGCGGACTCCCCGATAAAGGTTAACCCTTCAACCCATTTCACACGCGCTTGCATAAAATTTAACTCCAGTATCGCAATATTCCTGTCAGATTACGCGCACATAACAATTCTCGCAACGGAAGGCGACCTGCGTCATGCTGAAGCGAGACACCAGGAGACATGCGGCGAAAGCTATGCTAAAACAGTCTGGATGCTACAGTAATACATTGATGTACTGCATGTATGCAGAGGAGTTCACATTACAGGCTGTCGAAAAATCATCAGCCAGCTTCCCAGGTATAGGGAAACAATACGATTGCATGCCCGGACGCCGTGTAGTGTCGGCGCCCGGAGATAGCTTATAACAGAGGATAACCGCGCATGGTGCTTGGCAAACCGCAAACAGACCCTACCCTTGAATGGTTCTTGTCTCATTGCCACATTCATAAGTACCCATCAAAGAGCACGCTGATCCACCAGGGTGAGAAAGCAGAAACGCTGTACTACATCGTTAAAGGCTCCGTGGCTGTACTCATCAAGGATGAAGAAGGTAAAGAGATGATCCTCTCCTACCTCAACCAGGGCGATTTCATCGGTGAATTAGGCCTGTTTGAAGAGGGTCAGGAGCGTAGCGCCTGGGTACGGGCGAAAACCGCATGTGAAGTGGCCGAGATCTCTTATAAGAAATTCCGTCAGCTGATCCAGGTGAACCCGGACATTCTGATGCGTCTCTCTTCGCAAATGGCTCGCCGTCTGCAGGTGACGTCTGAGAAAGTGGGCAACCTCGCCTTCCTCGACGTGACGGGCCGTATCGCCCAGACGCTGCTGAACCTGGCGAAGCAACCCGATGCCATGACCCACCCGGACGGTATGCAAATTAAAATTACCCGTCAGGAAATTGGTCAGATCGTCGGCTGCTCTCGTGAAACCGTTGGCCGTATTTTGAAAATGCTGGAAGATCAGAACCTGATTTCCGCCCACGGTAAAACTATCGTCGTCTACGGCACCCGTTAAGTTGCTAAGCGGCGTATTGCTCCTGCAGTACGCCGTTTTTGTTTTTCCCTCATGTGGCGCAGGCTGATTTACCACCCGGAAGTCAACTATGCACTGCGGCAAACGCTGGTGCTGTGTCTGCCTGTGGCCATCGGTCTTCTGCTCGGCCATCTCCAGCAGGGACTCCTGTTTTCCTTAGTTCCCGCCTGCTGCAACATCGCCGGTCTCGACACTCCGCATAAGCGCTTTTTTAAGCGTCTGATTATCGGCGGCTGTCTGTTTGCCGGATGCAGCCTGGTGGTGCAGCTGCTGCTCGCCCAGACCATACCTTTGCCGCTTATTCTCAGCGGCCTGGCGCTATTGCTCGGCGTCACCGCGGAAATCAGTTCGCTGCACGCGCGCCTGCTGCCCGCGTCGCTGATCGCCGCCATCTTTACCCTGAGCCTGGCGGGCAATATGCCCGTCTGGGAGCCGCTGCTGATCTACGCCTTCGGCACGCTATGGTACGGCGTGTTTAACTGGTTCTGGTTCTGGCTGTGGCGCGAACAGCCGCTGCGGGAGTCGCTCAGTCTGCTCTACCGGGAACTGGCCAATTATTGCGAAGCCAAATATAGCCTGTTGACCCAGCATACCGATCCCTCGACCGCCCTGCCGCCGCTGCTCATCCGCCAGCAGAAGGTGGTCGATTTAATCACCCAATGCTATCAGCAGATGCATATGCTGGCCGCCAACCAACGTAACGACCACAAACGTCTTCTGCGAGCGTTCCAGATGGGGCTGGATCTACAGGAGCATATTTCGGTTAGCCTGCATCAGCCGGAAGAGGTGCAAAAGCTGGTTGAGCGCAGCCATGCCGAAGCGGTGATCCGCTGGAACGCGCAGACCGTCGCCGCCCGGCTGCGGGTGCTGGCGGATGACATGCTCTATCATCGTTTTCCGCAGCGTTTCCAGATGGATAAACAGATCGGCGCCCTGGAAAAAATCGCCCGCCAGCATCCGGATAACCCGGTCGGCCACTTCTGCGCCTGGCACTTCAGCCGTATCGCCCGGGTGCTGCATACCCAGCGCCCACTGTATGCCCGGGATCTGATGGCTGACAAAGAGCGTCGTTTACCGTTGTTTCCCGCGCTAAAGAACTATCTGTCGCTGAAGTCGCCCGCGCTGCGCAACGCCGCCCGCATCAGCGTGATGCTGAGCATCGCCAGCCTGATGGGCAACGCCCTGCATTTGCCGAAGCCCTACTGGATCCTGATGACCGTCCTCTTCGTGACACAGAACGGCTATGGCGCCACGCGGGTACGTATTGTCCACCGGGCGGCGGGGACGCTCGCCGGCCTGATCATCGCCGGGCTGACCTTGCACTTTCACGTTCCGGAGAGCTATACCCTGAGCGGGATGCTGCTGATCACCCTGCTCAGCTATCTGATCATCCGCAAACACTATGGCTGGGCGATGGTGGGGTTTACGGTGACGGCGGTATATACCCTGCAGCTGCTGACGCTCAACGGCGAACAGTTTATTATCGCCCGGCTGATCGACACGCTGATCGGCTGCCTGATCGCCTTCGGCGGGATGGTCTGGCTGTGGCCGCAGTGGCAGAGCGGCCTGCTGAAAAAAAACGCCCACGATGCGCTGGAGGCCGACCAGCAGGCGATTCGCCTGATCCTCAGCCCCGACCCCAAAGCGCCCGCGCTGGCCTACCAGCGCATGCGCGTCAATCAGGCGCACAACGCGCTCTACAACTCCCTGAATCAGGCGATGCAGGAGCCCGGGTTTAATACCCACTACCTGGAAGATATGAAGCTATGGGTGACGCACAGCCAGTTTATCGTCGAACACATCAACGCCATGACCACTTTGGCCCGGGAGCATACGATGCTCACCCCGGATCTTGCCCAGCGCTATCTCGAATCCTGTGAGATTGCCCTGCAGCGCTGTCAGCAGCGGCTGGACAGCGATGGTCCCGGCAGCGCAGGGGATGTCAATATTATGGAGTCACCGGAAAGCGAGGTGCCGATCGGTCCGTTAAGCACCCTGGAGCAGCATCTGCAACGCATTCTGGGCCATCTGAACACCATGCACACCATTTCGTCAGTGGCATGGCGTCAGCGGCCGCATCACGGCATCTGGCTGCGGAAGATCAGCCGTTAATCACCTTTGCCACGGCCTGGGCAAAGCGCGCCATCCCCTCGACAATATCCTGCTCTTCGATGATCAGCGAGGGAACAAAACGCATCACGTCCGGCCCGGCGTTAAGCACCATGACGCCGGCTTCCGCAGCGGCATAGAGAAAATCACGCGCGCGGCCCTTGTGCTGCGGCTTGAGTTCGGCGCCAATCAGCAGGCCCATCCCGCGAATATCACTGAACAGATCAAACTCGGCATCCAGCTGCTGCAGGTGTTTGACGAACAGTTCGCGTTTGGCGTTCACGCCATCCAGCACCGCCGGGGTATTGATCAGATCGAAAGCGGCGTTGGCGACCGCGCAGGCCAGCGGGTTGCCGCCGTAGGTTGAGCCATGGGAACCCGCATGGAAGGCGCTGGCGATCTCGTGGGTGGTCAACATGGCGCTGACCGGGAAACCGCCGCCCAGCGCTTTGGCGCTGGTGAGAATATCCGGGGTTACGCCATAGTGCATATAGGCAAACAGCGATCCGGTACGCCCCATTCCGCACTGCACTTCATCAAAGACTAACAGCGCCTGGTGTTGATCGCACAGTTCGCGCAGCCCCTGCAGGAACGCCGGCGTCGCTGCCGTCACGCCGCCTTCGCCCTGAATCGGCTCCACCACCACCGCGCAGGTGTGGTCATCCATCACCGCTTTTACCGCCTGCAGGTCGTTGAAGGGAACATGGACAATATCCGCCGGTTTCGGGCCGAAACCATCGGAGTACTTCGGCTGCCCGCCGACGGAGACGGTAAACAGGGAGCGACCATGAAAGGCATTATGGAAAGCGATGATTTTGGTTTTGTACGGGCTATGGCGGGTCACCGCATAGTGACGCGCCAGCTTAAAGGCCGTTTCATTGGCTTCGGTACCGGAGTTCATAAACACCACTCGCTCGGCGAAGGTGGCATCGACAAGTTTACGTCCCAGGCGCAGCGCTGGCTCATTGGTAAAGACGTTGCTGGTATGCCACAGCGTTTCGCCCTGCTCGTGGAGCGCCGCCACCAGCGCCGGGTGGCAATGGCCGAGCGCCGTCACCGCGATACCGCCGGCGAAATCAACATACTCTTTGCCCTGCTGATCCCAGACGCGGCTGCCTTTTCCCTTTACCGGGATGAATTCTGCCGGTGCATAAATTGGCAAAATAACTTCATCGAATGTGGCGCGGGTGATTGCCGGTTGTTCAGTTGCCATGTCTTGCCCATCCCTCTTCGTTATGCAGATGCGATTATGATAATCTAATCACAAAATATGCATAAAAAATCAGTCAATGGCAACCGAAATCACCGCTTAATAAAGTTCGCCAGCAATTGATGGCCCTGTTCGCTGAGGATGCTTTCCGGATGGAACTGCACGCCCTCGAGATCCCAGTCGCGATGACGGATCCCCATAATCTCACCGCTGGCGCTGCGGGCGGTGACGATAAACTCAGGCGGCAGCGTCGGCGGGTCAATCACCAGCGAATGATAGCGGGTCACCGTCAAAGGATTATTCAGCCCCTGAAACACCCCTTCGCCGTTATGCTCGATAAGCGAGGTTTTTCCATGCATCACCTGCGCCGCCCGCACAATGGTCGCGCCAAACGCCTGGGCTATCGCCTGATGCCCGAGGCAGACGCCCAGCAGCGGCGTTTTCCCTGCATAGTGACGGATTACCGCGAGGGAAATCCCCGCTTCATCCGGCGTACAGGGACCAGGCGAAATCACTATCTTCTCCGGCGCCAGCGACGCTATCTCCTCCAGCGTCAACGCATCGTTGCGCCTGACCAGCACTTCCGCCCCCAGTTCGCAAAAGTACTGATACAGATTCCAGGTGAAAGAGTCATAGTTATCGATAAGCAGGATCATAGCGGCTCCGGAACAATCAAACCGGGCTATTCTACTCAGATTCCCGCGCTTCGCTTACCACTTTGCGAAAGATCGCCGCCAGCGGGTCCGGATCGCCCATCGCGCCCTGCTGACAGGCGGTGCTCCAGGCGGCAGGATCGACGTCACGCCAGTCAAGAAGGTAGCCGGCATGTATCGCCAGCTGTTCAAAGAAAATGCGCTGGGTCAGGCCATTGCCGAGACGAAAAGGGTGCAGCACATTAATTTCACCATAGAACCAGCTCAGGCGTTCGATAAAGGTATCCCGCGGCAGGCCGCAGAGATAATCCTCCTGCTCCAGGGCCTGCATCAGGGCGTTCCCCTCCTCTTCGATGCGGGCAAAGTGGCAGAACGGCGTATCGCCCAGGTAGAGGTTCACTTCACGCAGCCTACCCGCCCAGTCAAACAGATCCTGATACAGCTGATGATGAATAGCGCACAGATAGGGTAAGCCGCGCACCCGCGGGCCCAGCGGCAGGGTGGCCGCCCGCAGGGACGTCATCTTTAGGGCAGCCTGCTGCAGCGTTTTAGCCTGGCGGATGCCGAGGCGGTTGCGCAGGACGTTCAGCGCCGGATAGAGGTAAGGATCGCGTTCATCGCCAAATTTATCGCTCATACTCCCTCCGCAGCGTCGCGAGACGAGCCTGCGCCTCCTCGGCAGTCAGCGTAACCAGCGGCACCGATACGCCTTCGAGGCGACGGCTGGCCTGAAAATTGCTATTACGTGTCTGTTCCCAGAGCCGGGATTTTTGCTTATCGGTGAGTGGACGCATCGTCGCCCCCCTTATCGTCCCCTGTGTGCCACAAGTATAAGCAGCAATTACAGGTTATGCCGGGGGGCAACCGGGCGCGGCGATAAACCACCGCGCCGCGGGAGGATTAGGGCAGCACTTTCGCAGAGAGGATAACAACCGGTTTAGACGGCACATTCTGGTATGGGCCGACGTTATGGGTCTGGACCTGGGAGATCTTATCCGCAACGTCCATGCCTTTGACTACCTTGCCAAACACCGCATAGCCAAAGTCGCGCTGGCCATGGTCGAGGAAGGCGTTATCCGCCACGTTGATAAAGAACTGGCTGGTGGCGCTATCCTGATCGGCGGTACGCGCCATCGCGATGGTGCCGCGGGTGTTGCGCAGGCCGTTGTCTGCTTCATTCTTGATCGGCGGGTTAGGCTGTTTCTGCTGCATCTGCTCGTTAAAGCCGCCGCCCTGCACCATGAATCCCGGGATCACGCGGTGGAAGGTGGTGTTGTTGTAGAAGCCGCTGTTAACGTACTTCAGGAAGTTATCCACTGAAATCGGGGCTTTCTGGCTGTTTAACTCAAGCTCAATGTTACCTGCCGAGGTGGTCAGCAGCACATGCGGATCGCCCTTTGCCGCCATGGCCGGGGAGAAAGCTGAAATGGCGAAAACGGCAGCCATCGCCGCCAGTGTTGATTTGAGCATGGAAATTCCTTAACGGAGCAGAATAAAAGCGAGTGCCTTGATTCTAAAGAGCCTTTGCATCCTGGGCCAGCCTTTTACCAAATTTTACTTAGCTGTAATAATTGTAACCGCGCAAACGTTCTCCCTGGCGTCGAAAAAGCGTGATGCAAGTCACATTAAAACATGCAAAAGATAACGTATTTCACAATAAACATTTAATTACATCACCTGAACGACTAAAATCTGTCCGCCCGGCGCAGCGTCAACGCGCTTTACCTTTCTATTCACAGGCCAGTCATGACTAACAGCAACCGTATTAAGCTCACATGGATCAGCTTCTTCTCCTACGCCCTGACCGGCGCGTTGGTGATCGTCACCGGGATGGTGATGGGTAACATTGCGGATTATTTCCATCTGCCCGTTTCCAGTATGAGCAACACCTTTACCTTTCTGAACGCCGGTATTCTGATCTCCATCTTCCTCAATGCCTGGCTGATGGAGATCGTGCCGCTGAAAACTCAGCTGCGTTTTGGCTTTATTTTAATGGTGCTGGCGGTGGCCGGCCTGATGCTCAGCCACAGCCTGGCGCTGTTCTCCGCGTCGATGTTCGTTCTCGGCCTGGTCAGCGGGATCACCATGTCGATCGGGACCTTCCTGATCACCCATATGTATGAAGGCCGTCAGCGCGGGGCGCGTCTGCTGTTTACCGACTCCTTCTTTAGCATGGCGGGAATGATTTTTCCGATGGTCGCCGCGGTCCTGCTGGCGCGCAGCATCGAGTGGTACTGGGTCTACGCCTGTATCGGTCTGGTGTATGTCGCTATTTTCGTCCTGACATTCGGCTGTGACTTCCCGGTGCTCGGCAAAAAAGCGCAGAGCGAAAACAGCCAGCCGGTGGTGAAAGAGAAGTGGGGCATCGGCGTGCTGTTCCTCTCCGTCGCGGCGCTGTGCTACATCCTCGGTCAGCTGGGCTTTATCTCCTGGGTACCGGAATATGCCAAGAGCCTGGGCATGAGCCTCGGCGATGCCGGTAAACTGGTGAGCGATTTCTGGATGTCCTACATGATCGGCATGTGGTCATTCAGCTTTATCCTGCGCTTCTTCGACCTGCAGCGCATCTTAACCGTCCTCGCCGGCCTCGCGACGGTGCTGATGTACCTGTTTATCAATGGTTCGCCGGAGCATATGCCGTGGTTTATTCTGACACTGGGCTTCTTCTCCAGCGCCATCTACACCTCGATCATTACGCTCGGTTCGCAGCAAACTAAAGTCGCTTCACCAAAGCTGGTGAACTTTATCCTCACCTGCGGCACCATCGGCACCATGCTGACTTTCGTGGTCACCGGCCCGATTGTGGCTGCCAGCGGTCCGCTGGCAGCGCTGCACACCGCTAACGGCCTCTACGCCGTGGTGTTCGTGATGTGCTTTATCCTCGGCTTCGTCTCCCGTCACCGCCAGAACAACGCGCAGGCGGCGTCTCACTAAGCCTTCGGCCCCTTTGCGTCCGCAAGGGGGCTGTTCCTCATAAAAGAGAGCGCCTCGCCACCGCGGTCGGTCTGGATCCAGGTTTGCGCCAGCTGGGTAATCGCGATCACCCTTCCCTGGCGAATTGACCAGCGCACCGGCACCTGGCAGCGTACCGCCTCAAAGCCATTCTCCGCCGGGAGGATGATCAGGTTAGCCGGGTTGCCGCTGACGATGCCGTAATCGGTCAGGCCAAACGTGCGGGCGCTGTTGTCAGTGATAAGCTGCAGGCCGTCGTTAATCTGCTGGTAGCCCATCAGCTGGCAAACGTGCAGCCCCATATGCAGGACCTGCAGCATATTACCGGTCCCCAGCGGGTACCACGGGTCAAAGACATCATCATGACCAAAGCAAACGTTGATCCCCGCCGCCATCAGCTCCTTCACCCGGGTAATGCCCCGTCGCTTCGGGTAGTCGTCAAACCGGCCCTGCAGATGAATATTGACCAGCGGATTGGCGACAAAGTTGATGCCGGAGAGCTTTAGCAGGCGGAACAGGCGCGAGGTATAGGCGCCATTATAGGAGTGCATTGCGGTGGTATGGCTGGCCGTCACCCGCGGCCCTATCCCCGCCTTTAGCGCCAGCGCGGCAACGGTTTCAACAAAGCGCGACTGTTCATCGTCAATTTCATCGCAGTGAATATCCAGCGGGCGGTCATATTTCTGCGCCAGTCGAAAGGCGATATGCAGCGATTCCACCCCATATTCACGGGTGAACTCAAAGTGCGGGATCGCCCCGACGACATCCGCCCCCAGCTTCAGGGCCTCTTCCAGCAGCGCCTCGCCGTTGGGGTAAGAGAGGATCCCCTCCTGCGGAAAAGCGACAATCTGCAGCTCGACCCATGGCGCCACCTCCATTTTGACCTCCAGCATCGCCTTCAGCGCCGTCAACGTTGGATCGGAGACATCGACATGGGTACGGACAAACTGCACGCCATTGGCGATCTGCCACTTGAGGGTTTTCCACGCCCGGGCTTTAACGTCCTCATGGCTGAGCAGCGCTTTCCGCTCCGCCCAGCGCTCAATCCCCTCGAACAGGGTGCCGGACTGGTTCCAGTTCGGCTCACCGGCCGTCTGGGTGGTATCCAGATGGATATGCGGCTCAATAAAAGGCGGGATCGCCAGGCCGCCGCGAGCGTTCAGCACCTCGTAGCTTTCGTCCCGCGCCTCCCCCATCGGTGTGATCTCGCCAAAGCGGCCCTTATCTATCGCTATCTGCCACAGGCCGTCGCGGTCTGCCAGGCGTACGTTCTGAATCAACCAAAGCGGCGCTGCTGTCATATCACCCTCTCTATTCAATACGGCTTGTTTTCTACTCAACCCCAATCGCGACCCACCCAATTCTTGTACACAAAATCGGCAAAAAGGAAAAGCCAGCGTTTTCCACAACTTAGAAAATTACAGACAAATCAATTATATACCCATTAAGTGGTAGGTGAAGTTGTCATTGATTTGCATCAATAAGCCTGATGGCTGAATCGTTAAGGTAGGCGGTAATAGAAAAGAAATCGAGGCAAAAATGAGCAAAGTCAGAATCGCTATTATCGGTAACGGCATGGTTGGCCATCGCTTTATCGAAGAGCTTCTCGATAAGGCGCCTACCGGACAGTTCGACATTACCGTGTTCTGTGAAGAACCGCGTATCGCCTACGACCGTGTCCACCTGTCGTCTTATTTCTCCCACCATACCGCAGAAGAGCTGTCGCTGGTCCGCGAAGGTTTCTATGAGAAACACGGCGTCAAGGTGCTGGTCGGCGAACGGGCCATCACCATCAACCGCCAGGAGAAAGTGATCCACTCCAGCGCCGGGCGCACGGTGTTCTACGACAAGCTGATTATGGCAACCGGCTCATACCCATGGATCCCGCCGATTAAAGGCGCGGAAACTCAGGATTGCTTCGTCTATCGCACCATTGAAGATCTTAACGCCATTGAATCCTGCGCCCGTCGCAGCAAACGCGGCGCGGTGGTCGGCGGCGGCCTGCTCGGCCTGGAAGCCGCAGGCGCCCTGAAAAACCTCGGTGTCGAAACCCATGTTATCGAATTCGCGCCGATGCTGATGGCCGAGCAGCTCGACCAGATGGGCGGCGAGCAGCTGCGGCGCAAAATTGAAAGCATGGGCGTGAAAGTTCACACCAGCAAAAACACCAAAGAGATCGTTCAGCAGGGTACCGAGGCGCGCAAAACCATGCGCTTCGCCGACGGTAGCGAGCTGCAGGTCGATTTCATCGTCTTCTCTACCGGGATCCGCCCGCGCGATAAACTGGCCACCCAGTGCGGACTGGCGGTTGCCCAGCGCGGCGGCATCATGGTCAACGATAGCTGCCAGACCTCCGACCCGGATATCTATGCCATCGGCGAATGCGCCAGCTGGAACAACCGCGTGTATGGCCTCGTCGCGCCGGGTTATAAAATGGCCCAGGTGGCCGTCGACCACCTCCTCGGCAGTGAAAACAGCTTCACCGGCGCCGACCTCAGCGCCAAGCTGAAGCTGCTGGGTGTAGACGTGGGCGGTATCGGCGATGCCCACGGCCGCACGCCGGGCGCCCGTAGCTATGTCTATCTCGACGAAAGCAAAGAAGTTTATAAGCGTCTGATCGTCAGCGCCGACAACAAAACCCTGCTCGGCGCGGTGCTGGTCGGCGACACCAGCGACTACGGCAACCTGCTGCAGCTGGTGCTGAACGCCATCGAGTTGCCAGAGAATCCGGATTCGCTGATCCTCCCGGCCCACGCCGGCAGCGGCAAGCCGTCGATCGGCGTCGATAAACTGCCGGACAGCGCGCAAATCTGCTCCTGCTTCGACGTCAGCAAAGGCGACCTGATCGCCGCCATAAACAAAGGCTGCCATACCGTCGCGGCGCTGAAAGCGGAAACCAAGGCCGGTACCGGCTGCGGCGGCTGTATCCCGTTGGTCACCCAGGTACTCAACGCCGAGCTGGCGAAACAGGGTATCGAGGTCAACAACAACCTGTGCGAACATTTCGCTTACTCCCGCCAGGAGCTGTTCCACCTGATCCGCGTGGAAGGCATCAAAACCTTCGACGAACTGCTGGCCAAACACGGCCAGGGCTACGGCTGTGAAGTGTGTAAACCGACCGTCGGCTCCCTGCTGGCCTCCTGCTGGAATGAGTACATCCTCAAGCCTCAGCACACGCCGCTGCAGGACACCAACGACAACTTCCTCGCCAACATCCAGAAAGATGGCACCTACTCGGTCATTCCGCGCTCCGCGGGCGGCGAAATCACGCCGGAAGGGCTGGTCGCCGTGGGCCGTATCGCTCGTGAATTCAATCTGTACACCAAAATCACCGGTTCCCAGCGCATCGGCCTGTTTGGCGCGCAGAAAGACGACCTGCCGGAGATCTGGCGGCAGCTGATTGAAGCGGGCTTCGAAACCGGCCACGCCTACGCCAAAGCGCTGCGTATGGCGAAAACCTGCGTCGGCAGCACCTGGTGCCGCTACGGGGTCGGCGACAGCGTCGGCTTCGGCGTCGAACTGGAAAACCGCTACAAAGGCATCCGTACGCCGCACAAAATGAAGTTCGGCGTCTCCGGCTGTACCCGCGAATGTGCGGAAGCCCAGGGCAAAGACGTCGGGATCATCGCCACCGAGAAAGGCTGGAACCTGTACGTGTGCGGTAACGGCGGGATGAAGCCGCGCCACGCCGATCTGCTGGCCGCGGACCTCGATCGCGAGACGCTGATTAAGTATCTCGACCGCTTTATGATGTTTTACATCCGCACCGCCGATAAGCTGACCCGCACCGCGCCGTGGCTGGACAACATGGAAGGCGGGATCGACTATCTGCGCAGCGTCATCATCGATGACAAGCTCGGTCTGAACGACCATCTGGAAGAGGAGCTGGCTCGCCTGCGCGCCGCCTTCGCCTGCGAGTGGACCGAGACCGTCAATAACCCGGCGGCGCAGACCCGCTTCAAACACTTTATCAACAGCGACCAGCGCGACCCGAACGTTCAGGTGGTGCCAGAACGTGACCAGCATCGCCCGGCCACGCCGTATGAGCGCATCCCGGTTACTCTGGTGGAGGAAAAAGCATGAGCCAGTGGGTAAACATCTGCAACATTGACGACATCCTGCCCGCCACCGGCGTCTGCGCCCTGCTCGGTCAGCAGCAGGTGGCGATCTTCCGTCCCTATCATGACGACAGGGTGTTCGCCATCAGCAACATTGATCCGTTCTTTAACGCCAGCGTACTGTCTCGCGGCATTATCGCCGAGCATGACGGCGCCCTGTGGGTTGCCAGCCCGCTGAAAAAACAACGTTTCCGCCTGAGCGACGGCCTGTGTATGGAAGATGCCAGCCATTCTATCGCCCGTTTCGACGCCCGGGTAAAAGACGGCCACGTTCAGCTTAAGGCGTGAGTCCCGCATCCTCCCCCCGGCCACGGGGGGAGATATAAGTAACACTTCTGACCGACAGCGCATGAGTGCGGGATATGTCGCATGTTTTGTATTACCTTTGCTGCTATTCTACGACCACTCATTTTCTACCCCTTATTTTTATGAGGTTATTCTGTGGATCACTTACCCATATTCTGCCAGTTGCGCCAGCGTGATTGTTTACTGGTTGGCGGCGGGGATGTCGCCGAACGCAAGGCCCGTCTGCTGCTGGATGCTGGCGCAAACGTCACGGTCAATGCGCTCGACTTTACCCCGCAGTTTCATGTGTGGGCCGATTCACAGATGCTAACCCTGGTGCAGGGGGAGTTTATCCCCTCGCTGCTGGACAACTGCTGGCTGGCCATCGCCGCTACCGATAATGAGACGGTGAACCAGCAGGTCAGCGACGCGGCCGAAGCGCGGCGTATCTTCTGTAACGTGGTGGATGCCCCGCGCCAGGCCAGCTTTATCATGCCGTCCATTATCGACCGCTCGCCGCTGATGGTCGCCGTCTCCTCGGGCGGGACATCCCCGGTGCTGGCGCGCCTGTTGCGCGAGAAGCTGGAGTCAGTCTTACCCCTGCATCTTGGCCAGCTGGCCCGCTACGCCGGCCATCTGCGCGCGCGCGTGAAGCAACAGTTTGCCACCGTAGGCGAACGCCGCCGCTTCTGGGAGAAGCTGTTCGTTAACGACCGGCTGGCGCAGTCGCTGGCCAATGACGATCGGCAGGCGGTGGCGGATACCACCGAGCAGCTGCTGACCGAGCCGTTAGAGCATCGCGGCGAGGTCGTCCTGGTTGGCGCCGGCCCAGGTGACGCCGGGCTGCTCACGCTTAAAGGCCTGCAGCAGATCCAGCAGGCCGACGTGGTGGTCTATGACCGGCTAGTCTCCGACGACATTATGAATCTGGTGCGCCGCGATGCCGACCGGGTGTTCGTCGGCAAGCGCTCAGGCTATCACTGCGTGCCGCAGGAGGAGATCAACCAGATCCTGCTGCGCGAAGCGCAAAAAGGAAGACGCGTGGTCCGGCTGAAAGGCGGCGATCCCTTTATCTTTGGCCGCGGCGGAGAGGAGCTGGAGACCCTCTGCGAGGCGGGGATCCCCTTCTCGGTTGTGCCCGGCATCACCGCCGCCTCCGGCTGCTCCGCCTACTCGGGGATCCCGTTGACCCATCGCGATTTCGCCCAGGGCGTCCGCCTGGTCACCGGCCATCTGAAAACCGGCGGCGAGCTGGACTGGGCGAACCTGGCGGTGGAGAAGCAGACCCTGGTGTTCTACATGGGTCTGAACCAGGCGCCGGCGATCCGCGAGAAGCTTATCGCCCACGGCATGGCGGAAGATATGCCTGCCGCCATCGTCGAGAACGGCACCGCCGTGACGCAAAAAGTGGTCAGCGGCACCTTAGGACAGCTGGATATTCTGGCGCAGCAGATGGCCAGCCCGGCGCTGATCATTGTCGGCCGTGTGGTCGGTCTGCGGGATAAACTGAACTGGTTCTCGAACCACTAACCTTCGCCTGACGGTGTGAACGACAGGCATAAAAAAGGGCGGGATAATCCCGCCCTTTTTAGCTGTTGCGTCGCTTACGGCTTGGCGACAAAGCCAATCGCTTCGTATACCGCTTTCAGGGTTTGAGAAGCCCGCGCGCTGGCCTTTTCTGCGCCGTCCTTCATCACCTGATTGAGAAACGCTTCGTCGTTACGGAAACGGTGATAGCGCTCCTGCAGGTCAATCAGCATGCCCGATACCGCTTCGGCGACTTCGCCTTTCAGGTGGCCATACATTTTGCCTTCGAAATGCTGCTCCAGCTCAGGAATGGTTTTCCCGGTGACCGCGGAGAGGATATCCAGCAGGTTGGAGACGCCCGCTTTCTCTTTCAGGTCGTAGCGCACCACCGGCGGCTCGTCGGAGTCGGTGACCGCACGTTTGATCTTCTTGACCACCGATTTCGGGTCTTCCAGCAGGCCGATGACGTTGTTGCGGTTGTCGTCGGACTTGGACATCTTTTTCGTCGGCTCCAGCAGCGACATCACGCGCGCGCCGGATTTAGGGATAAACGGCTCAGGCACTTTAAAAATATCGCCGTAGATGGCGTTAAAACGCTGGGCGATATCGCGGCTCAGTTCAAGGTGCTGTTTCTGATCTTCGCCCACCGGAACCTGGTTGGTCTGGTACAGCAGAATGTCAGCGGCCATCAGTACCGGATAATCAAACAGACCGGCGTTGATGTTCTCCGCGTAGCGCGCGGACTTGTCTTTAAACTGGGTCATGCGGCTCAGTTCGCCGAAATAGGTGTAGCAGTTCAGCGCCCAGCCTAACTGGGCATGTTCCGGCACGTGAGACTGAACGAAAATAGTGCTTTTCTGCGGGTCGATGCCGCAGGCCAGATACAGCGCCAGGGTGTCCAGCGTCGCCTTACGCAGCTGCTGCGGATCCTGGCGCACGGTGATGGCGTGCTGGTCCACGATGCAATAGATGCAGTGGTAATCGTCCTGCATGTTTACCCACTGACGCAGCGCACCCATGTAGTTGCCAATGGTCAGTTCACCTGAGGGCTGTGCGCCACTAAAAACGATGGGCTTAGTCATGTTTCAATTCCTGAGTTTCACTGTGCGGTAACCCGAGAGCGGGTAAGAGTTCATTAAACTGGTCGAAGAGATAGTCCGGCTCGCTCAGCGCAAGCGGTTCGCCATAGTTATAGCCGTAGGTCAGGCCAACAGAGCAGCAGCCTGCCGCTTTGGCCGCCTGAATATCATTACGGGAATCGCCGACGAACAGCAGCGCCTCCGGCGTCAGGCCGAGCTTTTGCGCCACCAGCAGCAGCGGTTCCGGATGCGGCTTTTTGTTCTGTACGTCATCGCCGCCGATCACCACGGTAAAGTATTTCGCAATATCGAGCGCGTCCAGCAGCGGGGCGACGAACGGCGTCGGCTTATTGGTCACCAGCGCCAGCGGCAGGCCTTTGGCCTGCAGCGCGCCGAGCGTATCGGCCACTGCCGGAAACAGGAAACTGCCCTCTTCCGCCGCTTCGGCGTAATAGCGGTCAAACAGTTTACGCAAAATGCGCAGCTGTTCGTCTTGCGGAATATCATGATCGTCGACGGAAGGCTTGCCCATCGCCGCACGTAACGTTGCACGCTCCTGACGAGCCCAGGTCAGCGCCCGCTCCATCAGAACATCGGCGCCGTTGCCGATCCAGGTCACGACGCGTTCTTCTCCCGCCACCGGCAGCTCCAGGGCGTAGAGGGCGTTATCAACGGCGGCGGTCAGACCCGGCGCGCTGTCCACCAGCGTGCCGTCGAGATCAAACGCGATGCCGCGGATCGCCTGTAATTTATCCATGACTTACCTTCGCTAATTCATTACGCATGTGATCAATGACTTTCTTGTAGTCCGGCTGGCCGAAGATCGCCGAACCGGCAACGAACATATCCGCACCCGCCGCGGCGATTTCGCCGATATTGCTCGCTTTCACTCCGCCATCCACTTCCAGGCGAATATCGTAGCCGGACGCATCGATGCGCTGGCGCACTTCACGCAGTTTATCCAGCGTCTGCGGAATAAAGGACTGGCCGCCAAAGCCCGGGTTAACCGACATCAGCAGGATCACGTCCAGCTTATCCATCACGTAATCGAGATAGCTCAGCGGCGTCGCGGGGTTAAACACCAGGCCCGCTTTACAGCCGTGCTCTTTGATAAGCTGCAGGCTGCGGTCGACGTGTTCGGAAGCTTCCGGGTGGAAGGTGATGATGCTGGCGCCAGCTTCGGCAAAATCAGGAATGATGCGGTCGACCGGCTTCACCATCAGGTGGACGTCGATCGGCGCGGTAATACCGTAGTTACGCAGCGACTTCAGCACCATCGGGCCAATCGTCAGGTTCGGCACGTAGTGGTTGTCCATGACGTCGAAGTGCACGACATCCGCACCCGCCGCCAGCGCCTTCGCGGTATCCTCACCCAGACGGGCAAAATCAGCCGACAGAATCGAAGGGGCAATCAAATACTGCTTCATCCGCATCTCCTTGAAATTTATTTGGTCTTAGGCGGACGGTAGAGCGCTAAGAGCTCGTCCACCTTTTTACGCGTACCACCGTTGCTGCTGATGCTGCGCCGAACCTTCACAATATGCGTTTCTGCCGCGTTTTTATACCACTCCTGCGTCAACGGCGTGCGGTGGTTGGAAATCAGCACCGGGATCCGTTTCTTCATCAGCGATTCCGCCTTTTGCGCCAGCAGCACCTGTTGCTCCAGGTTGAAGCTGTTGGTGTGGTAGGCGGTAAAGTTCGCCGTCGCCGTCAACGGCGCATAGGGCGGATCGCAATACACCACCGTGCGGCTATCCGCACGCTGCATGCACTCTTCATAAGATTCGCAGTAAAACTCAGCGTTTTGCGCCTTGTCGGCAAAATGATAGAGCTCAGCCTCGGGGAAATAGGGCTTCTTATAGCGGCCAAACGGCACATTGAATTCGCCGCGCAAATTGTAGCGACACAGGCCGTTGTAGCCGTGACGGTTCAGATACAGGAACAGCACCGCGCGACGCAGCGGATCCTGGCTCTGGTTGAATTCATCTCGGTACTGGTAGTAGCGCTCAGCGACGTTGTTTTCCGGGGTAAACATCTCGCGGGCGGCAGCGACATACTCGTCGGTGCGCAATTTGACGATGTTGTACAGGCCGATTAAATCACTGTTGATATCCGCGAGGATATAACGAGAAAAGTCGGTATTGAGAAATACCGACCCGGCGCCCACAAAGGGCTCGATTAAGCACTCACCTTCCGGCAAATGCTTTTTAATATCGTCAAGCAGGGGGTACTTCCCCCCTGCCCACTTTAGAAAAGCGCGATTCTTTTTCATGCTGCCTAACTAATTACACATTCTCCGGCTGTGGAGAAAGCTCCGACAGCATCCTGCGCTTAAGACTACCCCACGGCATTATTTCAGATCAGCCTGAACCTGATGCAGTGGTTTTGCCCATGGATTTTTCGCCTGCACGTCCGGCGGCAGCGAGGTGACCGCGCGTTTCGCTTCATCTTTCGATGAATAGATACCGCTCACCAGCACGTACCACGGTTGGCCGTTACGCGACGTTTCATAGACAACATATCTGTCCAGCTTCTCTTTCTTCGCCCAGTTATTCAGGTTTTCATAGTTAGAGGAGCTGCTGAGCTGCAGGGTATAGTTACCCGACGGCGCAGATTTCATCGAGCTGACGTCACCTGCCGTTTTACCGCTCTTCGCCGCCGGCGCTGCCGCGGCTGCCGTTGCGGCTGGCGCTGCGGTCGTCGCGGTCGTGGCTGGTTTGCTCTGCGCGGTGGCTGCCGGTTTACTTTCGCTGACGGTCGTTTTCGCCGGAGCGGTAGTGGCCGCGCTTTCAACATGCTTCGGCTGGACCGGTTTCGTTTCTACCGGCGCTTTCGCCACCGCCTGTGGTTTAGGCTGCGGCTTCGCTTCGATGACGGTGTGCTTACGCTCGGCCGGACGCGGCGTTGCAGCCGTCTGACGTTCGGTCGTCTGGCGCGGCGCCGCGGCGCCACTGGCGCCATTACGGATCGGCGCGACGGTTGCCGGCTCAGTTGGCAGCGTCGAGTTAGCTACGGCGCCGTCCAGCTGGCCCTGCTGCTGGGTCAGCGCGTTATTCAGATCGCCCTGAACTTCAACGCGCTGCTGGCCCTGCGGCTCTGCCGCTGCCTGGCCCTGGGTCGGGTTCGCGGCAATAGGCGGTACCGTGACGTCCTGCTGTGTGGTGGTATTGGCGGCTGTCTGATCCTGGCCGGCAGCTGGGGTGCTGGCGGACTGGTCATCAGACAGATTAATGCTCTTCTCGCCGGAAGCGGTCTGCTGGCTGGACGAAGATGGCGATTTCAGCGCGGAACCGATACCTACGATTAACAGCAACAGCACCAGAATCCCCACGCCCATCATGATGTACTGGCGGGAAGCGGGTTTCGCCGGCGCTTTTTTACGCTTACGCGGACGACGCTCTACAGGCTGCTCTTCGAGCATCTCCTCATCTTCCGCATCCAGTTCTTCTTCGAACTCTTCCTCTTCACGCTCACGACGGGCCTTGCCGGCGCGCGTCGGACGGCCTTCATCGGCATCAAGATCAACATCGTCAAAATTGATCTGCGGATCGGCATCACGCTCGGAAGACTGACGGGAACGACCAGCACGACGATCGTTGCGATCGGCTTTCATATCGTCTTCTGGTTTGAAATCATCCATTTAACACCCCACTAAAAGGCTTATGCTCACGATTATTGCACATCACCCGAAATGATAACGCCGCGCGAACGCGGCCAGACCTTCTTATTGTTGCGCCTGCTGAGTATCAGCAATCGCGCCAAGAACCACATCATGCGGCACTCCGCCGCGCAGCTCGCTGCTTCCTATTGCGAGCGGGAGCACCAGCCGCATTTCGCCAGCCAGTACTTTCTTATCGCGCATCATATGGGGCAAATACGCCTGCGCACTCATTTCCTGCGGGCCGCGTACCGGTAAACCTGCACGCTTGAGCAGATCGATAAGGCGCTGAGTATCCTGCGAGCGGAACTGCCCCAGCCGCTCGGACGTATGCGCCGCCATCACCATACCTGCCGCCACCGCTTCGCCGTGCAGCCAGTTACCGTAGCCCATTTCAGCCTCGATAGCATGGCCGAAGGTATGTCCAAGATTGAGTAAAGCACGTAACCCGGTTTCACGCTCGTCGGCAGCCACAACTTCCGCTTTCAGCTCACAGCAACGGCGAATGCAGTACGCCATGGCCTTTTCATCCAGCGCCAGCAGGGCATCAATGTTGTTTTCCAGCCAGCTGAAGAATGCGCCGTCGAGGATCACCCCATACTTGATGACCTCAGCCAGTCCGGAAGCGAGTTCGCGCTTCGGAAGCGTCTTCAGACAGTTAAGATCAACCACCACGGAAACCGGCTGCCAGAAGGCGCCAATCATGTTTTTGCCGAGAGGGTGGTTCACTGCGGTTTTGCCGCCGACCGACGAGTCGACCTGCGACAGCAAGGTGGTAGGGACCTGGATAAAACGCACGCCGCGCTGATAGCTTGCCGCGGCGAAACCGGTTAAATCACCGATAACACCGCCGCCGAGCGCCACCAGCGTGGTGTCGCGGCCATGGGGTTTTTGTAACAGCGCGGTAAATACGGTATCCATCACCGCCAGGCTTTTATACTGCTCGCCGTCGGGCAGGATCACGCTGTCAACGTTGACCCCTGCCTGCTCCAGCGCAGAGCGGACGGTATCCAGATAAAGCGGCGCCAGCGTTTCGTTGGTGACCAGCATAGCCTGGTCGCCCGACTTGAGTGGCAGGAAGGAAGCTGGATCGTTAAACAAACCAGCCGCGATGGTAATCGGGTAACTACGTTCCCCGAGGGTAACAGTAAGCCTCTCCATAACGCGACATCCACCTCAATGACTTTTACTCTGACGCACTTTTATTAAGCCAGAATCAGTTGCTTTCCAGCATATGAATAATCTGGTTCGCGACGACTTTCGCACTCTGATCGTCTGTGCGGATAGTCACATCGGCGATCTCTTCATACAGCGGGTTACGCTCGTCAGCCAGCGCTTCCAGTACTTCACGAGGCGGCGCATCGACTTGTAGCAAAGGACGCTTTTTATCGCGCTGCGTACGGGCCAACTGCTTCTCGATCGTTGTTTCCAGGTAGACCACCACGCCGCGGGCGGAGAGACGGTTACGCGTTTCACGGGATTTTACAGAGCCGCCGCCAGTCGCCAGCACAATCCCCTGTTTTTCCGTCAACTCATTGATAATTTTTTCTTCACGGTCGCGGAAGCCTTCTTCGCCTTCAACATCGAAGACCCAGCCCACATCAGCGCCAGTGCGTTTCTCAATCTCTTGATCAGAATCGTAAAATTCCATGTTGAGCTGTTGGGCTAACTGGCGCCCAATAGTGCTTTTGCCGGCACCCATAGGCCCAACCAGAAAGATATTGCGTTTCTCTGCCATTTTTTCGGTACTACTAAGACTATTCGTTAATGATAAACCCGCTTCGCAGACACCCAGCGCCGCAGGGCATGAACTGAAACCTCATATGCAATAGAGCGAGAGTCAGACTAAAAATTATCTCAATACTCCGGCTGGTTTGGCAACTGAATAAAATCGCCGGACAATAAAGGGAGGATTGATGTCGTACCCGACTCTCAAATCGGTACCCCTTGTATGCTAAATCCGTCCTCACGTCAAACACCTGAAACGTGTTTAGCATGAAAAACCTGCTTAACGTACTGCCAGAATCCGTGGCGTAATAAAGACAACCAGTTCACGGCGTTCATTATCTTTCCCGTCGCGGCGAAACAGACGCCCCAGCACCGGGATATCGCCAAGCAGCGGGACGCTGTCGCGGGCGGTTTTGTTTTTCTGCGAAAAGATGCCGCCCAATGCCAGGGTCTCGCCGCTGCGGACTTCCACCAGGGTCTCGATCTCCTGTTTATCAATGGCCAGCGCCTCGCCGTTATCCTGCTTCAGCACCTGGCCTGGCGTGTTCTCGCTTATTCGCAGCTTCAACCGCACTCTCCCCTGCTGCAGCACCGTCGGCGTCACCTCCATGCCCAGCACCGCCTCTTTAAACTCCACCGACGTGGCGCCGCTTTCACCGCTGGAGACCTGATAGGGGATCTCGCTCCCCTGCTTGATGCTGGCGGGCTGCATATGGGAGGCGAGCAAACGAGGACTGGCGATAATCTCGACCTGCTGCTTGCGCTCCAGCGCGGAAAGCTCCAGCTCAAGCAAGCGCCCGTTAATTTTGCCGATGTTAAAGCCTGCGCGGGTGCTGGCATCGTTGACCGACACATCGCTGCTTAGGGTGGTGATGTGCCCGGATCCCGGGGTGCTTTCAGCCTCCGCCAGCCGCCACTTCACCCCCAGTTCACGCAGGCTGGTTTCGCTCATCGACACGATATGGGCGGCCAGCTCCACCTGTCCGACCGGCAGATCCATCTCCTGCGCCCAGGCCTTCAGCGCCGGCAGATGCCGCGCATCATCGCGGATCAGCAGCCGATTGGTCCGCTTGTCCGCCATCAGGTTTCCCCGGGCGCTAAGCAACTTACCGCCGCTTTTAGCCAGCTCCTCGGCATCGGCATAGTGCAGCGTCACGCTCTCCGCCAGCAGCGGCAGGTTCTGCAGACGTTTCGCCTGTTCAGCTTCGCGCTGCGCCAGATTGGCTTTTTGCCAGGCCTGCGTATGCGCGTAGATGACCGTCCCCTGCTGTTGCAAAGAGAGGCCTGCGCTATCCGCCACTGCCCGCAGCGCCTGGGTCCAGGGGACCTTCTGCAGGCGCAGGGAGAGCGTGCCGCTGACGTCCGGTGCGACAACGAGGTTCTTATGGTTCATTTCGGCCAGGGCTTGCAACACCTGGGCCACTGGCGCGTCGCCAACGACCAGCGAAACCGGCTTGTCATTTCGCGCGGCGACCACCGCCAGCGGTAGCAGCAGAAGCAGCAGGCTTATCCATCGCATCATCTTGTTTTCCTTCACGTTGCCAGCGCCACGCTGGCGGTTCACATCCCGGGGGCGTGACGATGTCCAGCTCGCCGGCCGTCAGCCGACTCACCCGCCAGCCCGTGGGCAATTGCTCATCCAGCCGTACCCGTCGCCACATGCCGCTTCCGTCCTGCAAAAACCCCGTCCAGCCTGCGCCATCGCCGGCCGCGCCGCCATAGCGCCATTGCGACAGCTGCGCCGTGCGGCAAGGATCTTCAACCGGCAGGAAAGGATCGCGCCCGGCCGCCAGCAGCGACAGCGGCAACCACAGCAAAATCCAGCATTTACCGCCCATCTTCCGCCTCCAGCTGCAGCCGCATGCGCAGCGCCTGCCCCTCGCGCTCCAGCGAGAACGAACGCGGGTTCATCCCGCAGCGCGCCAGCCATGAGAACAGGGCGGGTACCGTCGGCCAGGGGAGAGACAGCGCCATCTCACCGCCGCTCCCCTGCGGATGCCAGGCGATTAGCTTCGCGCCGGCGAGCGGAATGGCGATGGGCGAAAACGGCTGCTTGTCGATGCGTTCCCCGGAACTTTCACCGGCGGGGATGCGCAGCGCCATGATCCGCCGCCACTGCGTTTGCAGAGCGCCATCGCGGGACAGCGCCGCCAGCGGCTGGGGGGCATCGCGCCAGAGCGCCACGCCGCCCCCCATCAGCCCCATCGCGAGCAGAATCAACAGCCCCGCCCGGGTGCGCCGGGTGTTAATCCGCATCGGTGCGCGCTCCCGACAGGGTAAAACTGAACTGCCAGCGCCCCTCGGCGTCGCGCTGCGTTCCGCCGGCTTTAGCCGGCGCGAATCCCGCGACGCTGGCCAGAGCAGCCTCCACCCGGGCCAGCGCCTGCAGGTTGAGGGCCAGGCCATCCAGCGTCAGGCGCGCCCCCTGGTACTCCAGCCGCGTCAGCCATGCCTGAGCGGGCAGGCCTGCCGCGAGCGCCATTAGTCGGGGTTGCCAGGCGGCGATCGTCGATCTGCGCTGGCGCTGCTCGCGCTGGCGTTGATGCTGCTGCCATGCCTCGCGCATCGCCTGTTCGCGCTGTTTGAGCGAGGCGAGCAACGCTGCGTCGGCTGTCGTGTGGATCCTCGCCAGGGCGTCGCGCTGTAGACCCGCTGTTCGCCCCGCCTGCAGGGTCGTTCCCACCAGCAGCACGATACCGGTGGCTAACAACAGGGCGTAGCGCAGGCGCTGGCGGCGACGCAGGTCACGCCAGGGGAGAAGATTAACGACATGCGTCATGGCGCCCGCCTCCCAGCGCCAGCCCAAGGGCAATGGCGTAGCGATCGCCGTCGGCTGGCAGCGGAGGCTGCCGGCGGTAAACCACCTGCCAGACATCAAAACGACTGGCCTCGTCGCCCGCATCAGCGCACAGGCGCAGAGGAACCTGAAGTTGCCCCGCCAGCTGGCTTAAGGACCCTATCGCATCGCAGGCGTCACAGCCCCAGGCCTCCTGGGTCGCCCATAGCCAGTACTTTTCATCCCGCCACGCCAGGCCTTGCTCTGCTGCCGTCACCCAGGGGAAAAAGGCGCCGAGCGCGCTGGCATCCGGTACGATGGCCGCCACCCGCAGCCGCAGCCGCCCTGCCAGCTCCCGCAGAACATTGATATCCAGCCGCTGCGCCGCCGTCACCTGCCAGCCGTCATCCCGCGAGGTGGGCGCATAATCAATACATAGAGAGGAGGCGGGCATCGCCAGCTGTTGGGTCATGGCGCTGGCTATCCACGTCGCCTGTTCCCGCTCTCGCAGGGCGAACTGGGGATAAGGCAGGCGTTTTTGCAGCGTGCGAGCCGCGGGAAAGGCGATACTGATCTGATGCTGCGCCGGTAGCTCCCGCCGCCAGGCGGCCAGCCGTGAGCCGAGGGCGCTAACGTCCGCCACCATCCCCTGCCGCACCAGACCTGGCGGCAGAGGAATGCGCCACCAGCGGCGCAGTGCCCAGTGTGAGCGCTCATGCAGTAGCGCGACAATGGCAATGCTATCCTGTTGGATATGCATTCCGATCCGCCAGTTTCTGAAAGCCATGCTTACGATCTCCTTATCCGGCAAAACTGTCCGGCTATATCAATGCACCTGGCTTGCCTTTATACTACCGCGCGTTTGTTTATAAACTGCCCAAATAAAACTAAATGGGAAAACACCGGTGAAGTTCGTAAAGTATCTATTGATCCTTGCAGTCTGTTGCGTACTGCTGGGAGCAGGCTCGATTTTTGGCCTCTACAAATACATAGAGCCGCAACTCCCCGACGTCGCAACCCTGAAGGATGTGCGTTTGCAGATCCCGATGCAGGTCTATAGCGCCGACGGTGAGCTTATTGCGCAGTACGGCGAAAAGCGCCGTATCCCTGTAACGTTGCAGCAAATTCCCCCCGAGCTGGTGAAAGCGTTTATCGCCACCGAAGACAGTCGTTTCTATGAGCATCACGGCGTCGATCCGGTGGGTATTTTCCGCGCCGCCAGCGTGGCGATGTTCTCAGGCCACGCCTCGCAGGGCGCCAGCACCATCACCCAGCAGTTAGCGCGTAACTTCTTCCTCAGCCCCGAGAAGACGTTGATGCGTAAGATTAAAGAGGCCTTTCTGGCCATCCGCATCGAGCAGCTGCTGAACAAAGATGAAATCCTTGAGCTGTATCTGAACAAGATTTACCTCGGCTACCGCGCCTATGGCGTCGGCGCCGCGGCGCAGGTCTATTTTGGCAAACCTATCGACCAGTTGACCCTCAGCGAAATGGCGGTGATTGCCGGTCTGCCGAAAGCCCCGTCCACCTTTAACCCGCTCTATTCGATGGATCGCGCCACAGCCCGTCGCAACGTGGTGCTGTCGCGTATGCTGAGCGAGGGGTACATCACCCAGGCGCAATACGATGAAGCGCGCAGCGAACCCATCGACGCCAGCTACCACGCGCCGAAAATCGCCTTCTCAGCGCCTTATCTGAGCGAAATGGTGCGCCAGGAGATGGTGAATCGCTATGGCGAGCAGGCCTATGAAGATGGCTACCGGGTGTACACCACGATTACCCGCAAAAACCAGCAGGCGGCCCAGCAGGCGGTCCGCAATAACGTGCTGGATTACGATATGCGTCACGGCTACCGCGGCCCGGCCAGCGTGCTGTGGAAGGTCGGCGAAACGCCGTGGGAGGCGAAAAAGATCGTCGACGCCCTGAAGCGCCAGCCTGGCTTAGGCCCGCTTTCTCCTGCGGTGGTCACCTCCGCGAATGCCCAGGAGGCCGTCGCGCTGTTGGCTAACGGCGACTCCGTTTCACTGACGATGGACGGCGTGCGCTGGGCTCGTCGCTTTATCTCCGATACGCAGCAGGGAGCGACTCCGCGTAAAGTCAACGACGTCGTGCAGGCCGGGCAGCAGATCTGGGTTCGCAAAGTGGGTGACAGCTGGTGGTTGTCGCAGGTCCCGGACGTCAACTCGGCGCTGGTCTCCATTAACCCGCAAAACGGCGCGATTATTGCCCTTGTCGGTGGGTTTGACTTTAACCAGAGCAAGTTTAACCGCGCCACCCAGGCGCTGCGCCAGGTCGGCTCCAACATCAAGCCGTTCCTCTACACCGCTGCGATGGATAAAGGCTTAACTCTGGCAAGCATGCTCAACGATGTGCCAATCTCGCGCTGGGACGCCGGGGCCGGCTCCGACTGGCGGCCGAAAAACTCGCCGCCGCAGTATGCCGGTCCGATTCGTTTACGCCAGGGCCTGGGGCAGTCGAAAAACGTGGTAATGGTGCGCGCCATGCGCGCCATGGGCGTTGACTATGCCGCCGAGTATCTGCAGCGCTTTGGTTTCCCGGCGCAAAACATTGTCCACACCGAATCGCTGGCGCTGGGCTCCGCCTCATTTACGCCTCTGCAGGTCGCCCGCGGGTATTCGGTGATGGCCAACGGCGGCTTCCTGGTCAACCCGTTCTTTATCAGTAAGATTGAGAATGATCAGGGTGGGGTCCTCTTCGAGGAGCGCCCGAAAATCGCCTGCCCGCAGTGTGATTTACCGGTGATTTACGGCGATACGCCAAAATCCAATGTGCTGGAAAACAAAGATGTGGAAGATGTCGCCACCTCGACGGAACCGCAGAATGGCAACGTGCCGCCGCAGCCGCAGCTGGAGCAGGCCAATCAGTCACTGGTGGCGCAGAGCGGCGCCCAGGAATACGCGCCGCATGTGATCAATACCCCGCTGGCCTTCCTGATCAAGAGCGCGCTGAACAGCAACATCTTTGGCGAACCGGGCTGGATGGGAACCGGCTGGCGCGCCGGACGGGATCTGCAGCGGCATGATATCGGCGGCAAAACCGGAACCACCAACAGCTCGAAGGACGCCTGGTTCTCAGGCTACGGGCCGGGCGTGGTGACCTCGGTTTGGATCGGCTTTGACGATCATCGTCGCGATCTTGGCCGGACCACCGCGTCAGGGGCGATTAAAGATCAGATCTCCGGCTACGAAGGCGGCGCCAAAAGCGCCCAACCGGCCTGGGACAGCTTTATGAAGAGCGTGCTGGAAGGCGTTGCGGAAGAGCCGTTAACGCCGCCGCCGGGAATCGTCACGGTGAATATCGATCGCAGCACCGGTCAGCTGGCGAACGGGGGCAACAGCCGGGCGGAATACTTTATTGAGGGTACCCAGCCCACGCAGCAGGCGGTCCATGAGGTGGGCACCACCTTGACGGACGGCGGCGGTGAAACCCACGAGCTGTTCTGACAAAAAAAGCGCCTGCGGGCGCTTTTTTATTGCTGCTTAGCGTGAACGCTCGTTCAGAGTCTCCCCTGGGCCTGCAGCCATTCCCGCACTAAAAACAGCGCGCTGACGTTGCGGGCCTCGTTAAAATCTTCTTCATCCAGCAGCGACATCAGCTGCGCCAGCGGCCAGCGCACCTGCGGCAGCGGCTCGGGCTCATCGCCCGGCAGCGACTCCGGATAGAGATCTTCCGCCACCAGGATATTCATTTTGCTGGAGAAGTAAGAGGGAGCCATACTGAGCTTCTTCAGGAACGTCAGCTTATTGGCGCCGAAGCCAACCTCTTCTTTCAGCTCGCGATTGGCCGCTTCATCCACGGTTTCACCCGGATCAATCAGCCCTTTGGAGAAGCCCAGCTCGTAGGATTCCGTCCCGACGGCATACTCGCGAATCAAAATAATATGATCATCCACAATCGGCACAATCATTACCGCTTCGCGGGTGGAAGGCCGCATACGTTCATAAACGCGACGCACACCGTTGCTGAATTCCAGATCGACGCTTTCGACATTAAAGAGGCGCGAACGGGCGACAGTTTCAACATTGAGAATGGTGGGTTTTTGTAATGATTTGCTCATTGTCATCGGTCTATGCTGTGATTAAGCAGTCATTGTGCGATACGCAACACGCTTTCGGCAATCCAAATCGCCACTTATTTACAGAGTTGTAACCTTTTCCCTGCAAAGGTGAAAGTAATAAAGATAAAAAAGTCAATAGCTTGAATTCTGTTTGAGAATTTACCGATTTCTGCGCTTTAACGTTTTTGGTAAGCTTATACACTGCTGCATGACATATTCACTACCCTGCAAGCAGGTGCGCCGCTAACACTGCAGCTTGACGTTAGTCTTCACGTTCACCGACGATTTCGTAAGAAAAATATAACTATGATGGGATGGGCATGGGCACCTTTCTGATATTCCTTACAGCTCTGCTAATCTGCGTATTGCTCATTGGATGGTGGTATCGCACGCACGCCAGACGCCGCCGGCTCCCCCTACTGCACGCCTTTAGCGATGCCACCACGCGGCCGCTCCCTGCCGATGAGCGCCAGGCCATCGAAAAGTATCTTGCCGAACTGAGCCGCGCCCAGCAGGTGCCCGCGTCCGGCGCCACCAGCGCGCCCGTCGCTCTGGCGCTAAACGAACAGAGCGATACCGTCTATGGGTTGACGCGAGCCATCACCCGCTACGGGATCACCACCGACGCGCCGAATAAATGGCGCTATTTTCTCGATTCGGTGGAGGTACATCTGCCGCCGTTCTGGGAACAGCATATCAACGATGAAAACAGCGTCGAGCTGATCCCCACCGACAGCCTGCCGCTGGTTATCACCCTTAACGGTCATACCCTGAGCGACTATCGTCAGGAAGCGCAAAGCTACGCTCTGGAACGCGCCTCGGCCACCCAGGCCTCGATTCGCGGCGAAGAGAGCGAACAGGTAGAGCTGCGGCAGATCCGGCGGGAAAGCCCGGAAGAGCACGCCCTGAATCGCCCGGACGGTCTGCGGGAAGCGATCCTGATCGTCGCCTCTTTCCTGGTCTTTTATTTCAGCCTGATTGGGCCAGCCGTCTTTACCCCGTGGCTGGTGGCCGCCGGTTTGCTGCTGCTCGCCGCCGGCCTGTGGGGGATCTATGCCCCGCCGCGCCGCGCCGCGCTGCGCGAAATCCACTGCCTGCGCGGCGTCCCGAAGCGCTGGGGGCTGTTCGGCGAAAACGATCAGGAACATATCAATAATATCTCGCTGGGCATTATCGATCTCATCTATCCGCGCCACTGGCAGCCCTGGATCGCCCAGGACCTCGGACAGCAGACCGATATTGATATCTATCTCAACCGCCATGTGGCCCGTCAGGGACGCTACTTGTCGCTTCATGATGAAGTGAAAAATTTCCCGCTGCAGTACTGGCTGCGCAGCGCGATTATCGCCGCCGGCGCCCTGGTGGTGGTGATCATGCTATGGGCCAGCGTACCGCTGAATATGCCGTTTAAGTTCACCCTGTCGTGGCTGAAGGGGGCGCAGACGATTGAAGCCACGACCGTCAGCCAGCTGGAAAAGGCCCATGTGCGCATTGGCGATACGCTGCGCCTGACCGGTACCGGGATGTGCAACATCCGCACGCCGGGCAGTTGGACGGCCAAAGAGGATTCGCCGTTCCTGCCTTTCGATTGTTCGCAGATTGTGTGGAACGATGCCCCTCCTCTGCCGCTGCCGGAGTCTGACATTGTCAGCAAAGCGACCGCCCTGATGGAGTCCGTCCAGCGTCAGCTGCACCCGGAAACCGACGACGACTCCCGCGTCAGCCCGGCGCTGCGCTCCGCCATTCAAAAATCTGGCATGGTGCTGCTGGATGATTTCGGCGATATCGTTCAGAAAACCAACGATCTCTGTTCGGCTGCCGATGATTGCCTGCGCCTGAAGAACGCGCTGGTTAATCTCGGCAATACCCGTAACTGGGAGACCTTAACCAAGCGCGCGTCCGCCGGGAAACTGGATGGCGTGAACGTGCTCCTGCGACCAGTCAGCGCCGAGTCGCTGGAGAATCTGGTGACCACCTCAACCGCCCCCTTTGTAATGCGTGAAACCTCGCGAGCGGCGCAGGCGCTCAACAGCCCGGCCCCGGGCGGCTTCCTCATCGCCAGCGACGAGGGCAGCGTGCTGGTCAATCAGCCGTGGCCGGCGGTAAGCCTGTATGATTACCCGGCGCATGAGCAATGGGGCGAACTGCGGCGGCTGGCCGGTATGCTGATGCATACTCCCTTCCATGCCGAAGGGATCGTCACCAATCTGTTTACTGACGCCAACGGCACCCAGCATATCAACCTGCACAGCATTCCCGACCGCAGCGGCCTGTGGCGCTATCTGGGCATCACTCTTCTGCTGCTGTCGATGGTGGGATGCATGGCTTACCACGGCGTGCAGGCGCTGCGTCGTTATCAACGCCATCGCCAGCGTATGGAAGAGATTCAGAAATATTACGAAAGCTGCCTGAACCCGGTGCTGCTCCCCTCGTCTGACCCGCAAGATTAATTTCCCCGGCGGCAGGGTGTGATACCCTGTCGGCCATTTCCCGCTCGCTGGAGAGTCATCATGCATTTTGATATCGCCTGGCAGGAGGTCGATACCGTTCTGCTGGATATGGACGGCACGCTCCTGGATCTCGCTTTCGATAACTATTTCTGGCAAACGCTGGTGCCGGAAACCTGGGGGGCCGCCCGCGGCCTCAATCTGCAACAGGCGAAAGAGGCCATGCGCCAGGAGTATCATGCCGTGCAGCATACGCTAAACTGGTACTGTCTGGATTACTGGAGCGAGCGCCTGGGTTTGGATATTTGTGCGATGACCAGCGAACAGGGTCCGCGCGCCACGCTGCGTGAGGATACCGTGCCGTTCCTTGATGCGCTCAAGGCCAGCGGTAAGCGACGTATTCTGTTGACCAATGCCCATCCCCACAATCTGGCGGTGAAACTCAAACACACCGGCCTGGATGCGCACCTTGATTTATTACTTTCCACCCACACATTTGGTTATCCGAAAGAGGATCAGCGTCTGTGGCGCGCCGTGGCGGAGGAAACCGGCCTTGAGGCGCATAAAACGCTGTTTGTCGACGACAGCGAGGCGATTCTGGATGCCGCGAGGGAGTTTGGCATTCGCTACTGCCTGGGCATTACCAATCCCGACTCCGGGCTGGCGGAAAAGCAGTATCTGCGCCATCCGGGGCTGAATGATTACCGACGACTGATCCCTTCGCTTACCCCGAAGGAGAGGCGATGAAAGAGAAGCCTGCCGAAACCGTCAGACTGGATAAATGGCTTTGGGCCGCCCGCTTTTACAAGACCCGCGCGCTGGCGCGGGAGATGATTGAAGGCGGCAAGGTGCATTACAACGGACAACGCAGCAAACCAGGGAAAATCGTCGAACTGGACGCCATGCTGACGCTGCGTCAGGGCAACGACGAGCGGACGGTGCGCATCGTCGGTATCACCGAGCAGCGCCGCCCGGCAAGCGAAGCCGTCACCCTGTATGAAGAGACGGCGGAGAGTATCGAGAAGCGTGAAAAAATGGCCCTGGCGCGCAAAATGAACGCCCTGACCATGCCGCACCCTGACAGACGTCCGGACAAGAAAGAGCGCCGCGACCTGATGAGATTTAAACACGGCGAGAGTGAGTAACTCGCGCCAGAAAGAGAGATGATTATGACTCAACACGATCAATTACATCGTTATCTGTTTGAAAACTATGCCGTGCGCGGCGAGCTGGTGACGGTGTCGGAAACCCTGGAACAGATACTGGCGAATCACACTTATCCCCAGCCGGTGAAAACGGTGCTGGCGGAGCTGCTGGTCGCCACCAGTCTGCTGACTGCGACCCTGAAGTTTGCCGGCGACATTACCGTGCAGCTGCAGGGCGATGGGCCTTTACAGCTGGCGGTGATCAACGGCAATAACCAGCAGCAGCTGCGCGGCGTCGCGCGCGTGCAGGGCGAGATTGCGGACGATGCGGATCTAAAAGCGATGGTCGGCAACGGTTATCTGGTCATTACCATCTCCCCGGAAGAGGGTGAGCGCTATCAGGGCGTCGTCGGTCTGGAAGGCGATACGCTGGCCGCCTGCCTGGAAGATTACTTCCAGCGTTCAGAGCAGCTGCCGACGCGCCTTATCATCCGCACCGGCGAACATGAAGGCCAGCCGATGGCGGGCGGGATGCTGCTGCAGGTGATGCCGGCCCAGGATGCCCAGACTGCCGACTTTGAGCACCTGGCGACGCTCACCGAGACCATCAAGGCGGAAGAGCTGTTCACCCTGCCGGCGAACGATGTGCTGTGGCGTCTGTACCATGAAGAAGAAGTCACGGTCTACGATCCGCAAAGCGTGGAGTTCAAGTGCACCTGCTCCCGCGAACGCTGCGCCGGCGCGCTGAAGACGCTGCCGGACGAAGAGATAGATAGCATCCTTGCCGACGAAGGCGAGATTGATATGCACTGCGACTACTGCGGTAACCACTATATCTTCAACGCCATGGACATCGCCGAGATCCGTAACAACGCCTCTCCGGCCGACCCGCAGGTCCATTAATCCTCACTTCTTCTTCAGGCGCCGGGCGGCGATGTGGTTTGTCGCCCGGTGCCTGACTTTTATTTATTCACGAGTTGAATCGATTCTCGCTGAAAGAGTTACGTAATTTTATTCCAGGAAAGCGATTACATTCACATTTCAGCAGTTTTTTTAATTACTTTTTAACCATTGAGAAACATCTAACCCCACCATCCGGCCATTTCCTGAGATAATCCACTTCACTTCGTGACAGGAGTCACCGTTTTTTTCGTCATTCTGCGGAATGTCGAGATAGGTAAATCTATGAGCCTGGTCGCGGTCAATACCCGGTAATAAACCCTACAATTTACAGCAGTACATCTTGGCTAAGGAGCAGTGACATGCGCGTTAATCATGGTTTAACCCCGCAGGATCTCAAGGCTTATGGTATCAATGACGTTCAGGATATCGTCCACAACCCCAGCTACGACATGTTGTTTCAGGAAGAGCTCGACCCCAACCTGGAAGGCTACGAACGTGGCGTATTAACCAGTCTGGGTGCTATCGCCGTCGACACGGGCATTTTTACCGGTCGTTCTCCGAAAGATAAGTACCTCGTGCGCGACGACACCACCCGCGATACCGTCTGGTGGTCCGATAAAGGCAAGGGTAAAAACGACAACAAGCCGCTTTCGCAGGAAACCTGGCAGCATCTGAAAGGGCTGGTGACACAGCAGCTGTCCGGTAAACGCCTGTTTATCGTCGACGCCTTCTGCGGCGCTAACGCCGATACCCGTCTCAGCGTACGTTTCATTACCGAAGTGGCCTGGCAGGCGCACTTCGTGAAAAACATGTTCATTCGCCCGAGCGACGAAGAGCTGGCGGAATTCGCGCCCGACTTCATCGTGATGAACGGTGCGAAGTGCACCAACCCGCAGTGGAAAGAGCAGGGCCTGAACTCGGAAAACTTCATCGCTTTCAACCTCACCGAGCGCATTCAGCTGATCGGCGGCACCTGGTACGGCGGCGAAATGAAGAAAGGGATGTTCTCGATCATGAACTACCTGCTGCCGCTGAAGGGCATCGCCTCCATGCACTGTTCTGCCAACGTCGGCGAGAAAGGCGATGTCGCCATTTTCTTCGGCCTCTCAGGCACCGGCAAAACCACCCTTTCCACCGATCCGAAACGCCGCCTGATTGGCGATGACGAACATGGCTGGGATGACGATGGGGTGTTTAACTTCGAAGGGGGCTGCTACGCCAAGACCATCAAGCTCTCTGAAGCGGCCGAGCCGGATATCTATCACGCCATCCGCCGCAACGCCCTGCTGGAAAACGTGGTGGTGCGCGCCGACGGCACAATCGATTTCGATGACGGTTCAAAAACCGAAAACACCCGGGTCTCCTACCCCATCGACCATATCGATAATATCGTCAAACCGGTCTCCAAAGCGGGTCACGCCACCAAAGTGATCTTCCTGACGGCCGATGCGTTCGGCGTACTGCCGCCGGTCTCCCGCCTGACCGCCGATCAGACGCAGTACCATTTCCTGTCCGGGTTTACCGCCAAACTGGCCGGCACCGAGCGCGGCGTGACCGAACCCACGCCAACCTTCTCCGCCTGCTTCGGCGCCGCCTTCCTGTCGCTGCATCCGACGCAGTACGCCGAAGTGCTGGTCAAACGTATGCAGGCGGCTGGCGCGCAGGCTTATCTGGTCAATACCGGCTGGAACGGCACCGGCAAGCGCATCTCGATTAAAGATACCCGCGCCATCATCGACGCCATCCTCAATGGCTCGCTGGACAACGCGGAGACCTTTACCCTGCCGATGTTTAATCTGCAGATCCCGACGGCGCTCCCGGGCGTGGATACCCAGATCCTCGATCCGCGCAGCACCTATGGTTCCCCGGAGCAGTGGCAGGAAAAAGCCGACCAGCTGGCGAAGCTGTTTATTGAGAACTTTGAGAAGTATACCGATACGCCAGCGGGCGCCGCGCTGGTGGCGGCAGGGCCGCAGCGCTAACGGACGCAGAGATGAAAAAGCCGGGCTTGCCCGGCTTTTTATTGCGCAACGTTTTGACCAGCCAACCGCGGGCGCGATCAGCTCTCTTTGGCCGGTTTCATCGGCGTCAGCGCCCGGTGCACCGGCAGCCAGGCGCGGATCAGTAACCCGCCGCGTTCGCTGGAGCCAATCTCCAGCCGGCCGTTGTGATTGTCGATAATACGCTGAACAATCGCCAACCCCAGCCCGGTTCCGCTGGTGCTGCGGGCGCTGTCGCCGCGCACAAACGGCTGAAACAGGTGCTCCCGCTGCTCAGGTTTAATCCCCGGTCCGTCATCTTCAACCTGGAACCACGCCCGGCTCGCTTCGCTGCCGCTGCTGACCTTGATCCAGCCATTGCCATAGCGGGCCGCGTTGACCACCATATTCGCCAGCGCGCGCTTGATAGACAGAGGATGCATGCGTACCGGAATTTCGCCGGCCTGCAGGGCGGTGGCGATCTCCCGCTCATAGCCGCTCTCCGCAGCGATCACTTCCCCCAGCACCGCATTCAGATCCGCCAGCTCCAGCGGCATCTCCTGCCCGGTGCGCAGGTAGTCGATAAACTGCTCGATGATGGCATTGCACTCTTCGATATCTTTGTTGATCGACTCTGCGAGATAGCCATCCTGCTCGCCCATCATCTCGGTGGCCAGACGAATGCGGGTCAGCGGAGTACGTAAATCATGGCTGACCCCGGCCATCAGCAGCGTACGGTCGTCGGCCAGCTGCTTCACGCCCGCGGCCATGTGGTTGAAGGCGCGGGTCACCGATCGCACCTCAGAGGCGCCGTACTCGCGCAGCGGCGGCGGGATAATGCCGCGCCCGACCTGCAGCGCCGCATGCTCCAGATCCACCAGCGGGCGGTTCTGAATACGGATAAACAGCCAGGCGCCGCCTATCGCCAGCAGCATGATCGCCAGGGTATAGCGGAACAGCGGCGAGAAGTCGCCCTGATGGATCTCGGTCAGCGGCACCCGCACCCAGATATTGGGCGACAGCCAGGTCTTCAGCCACACCACGGGGGAGCTTTTATTGACCTCCACCCGCACCTCAGTGGGGCCGCCAAGCTGATGAGCCATCTGCTGGCTCAAGAATTCATAATGCTGCGCCCAGCGCAGGCCTGCGTCTTCCGCCGCTTCATTGGAATAGAGCGAAATCCCCAGCTCGCGATAAATTTCACGACGAAACGCCGGGGGCACCACCAGTTGGGTGCCATCCTCCAGCTGCAGCTTATCGGTCATCAGCATACGCACTTCGTAGGCCAATACTTTATTAAACTGCTGGAGGCTCGGCAGGATCGCGAAATTCAGTACCACCAGATAGGTCGTCACCAGGCTGACGAACAGCAAGGTGACGATCAGGAGCAGCGTGCGAGCAAAGGAGCTGCGCGGCGAAAAGCGCACGCGTTTCATGCCTTAGAACCGTCCGGGACGAAGACGTAGCCCAGACCCCAGACGGTCTGGATATAGCGCGGATGCGCCGGGTCCTCTTCCACCATGCGGCGCAGGCGGGAGATCTGTACGTCGATGGAACGCTCCATCGCAGAGTATTCGCGGCCGCGAGCGAGGTTCATTAACTTATCGCGCGACAGCGGCTCACGAGGATGGCTCACCAGCGCCTTCAGGACCGCGAACTCGCCGCTGGTCAACGGCATCGGCTCGTCTTCACGGAACATTTCGCGGGTGCCCAGGTTCAGTTTGAATTTACCAAAGGCGATAACCGCCTCTTCCTGCGACGGCGCGCCCGGCAGCTCGTTCGCCTGACGGCGCAGCACCGCGCGGATGCGGGCCAGCAGTTCGCGCGGGTTGAACGGCTTCGGAATATAGTCGTCAGCCCCGATCTCCAGGCCTACGATCCGATCGACCTCTTCGCCTTTCGCCGTCACCATAATGATCGGCATCGGGTTGCTCTGGCTGCGCAGACGGCGGCAAATCGAGAGTCCATCTTCCCCGGGCAGCATCAGATCCAGCACCATCAGGTGGAAGGATTCGCGGGTTAACAGACGATCCATCTGTTCGGCGTTCGCCACGCTACGAACCTGGAAGCCCTGCTCGGTCAGATAACGTTCGAGCAGCGCACGCAGGCGCATGTCGTCATCCACAACCAGAATCTTATAATTCTCTTGCATTGTTTGTACTCCCAAAGGTTCACTGCAATAGTCAGTGCGTATTCTCAAAAAAGCCCGGCGCGCTCACCAGCTAAATCTGGTATACATTCCAGGCTAAATTGTTACAAAGCATATTTAACAGCAGGTTAAGTATACATTTAATCATAAGACACAGTATTTATCCTGTCGGTATTATTGCGCGCTACAAATTGTGCGCAACGACAGACTGTCAGAAGGTTGAACTCACGATGAAAACGCCGCTGATCACCCGCGAGGGATATGAAAAACTGAAGCAGGAGATGGACTACCTGTGGCGCCAGGAGCGCCCGGAAGTGACCAAAAAGGTGACCTGGGCCGCCAGCCTTGGCGACCGCAGCGAGAACGCGGATTACCAGTACAACAAAAAGCGCCTGCGCGAGATCGATCGCCGGGTCCGCTATCTGACCAAATGTCTGGAACAGTTAAAGATCGTCGATTACTCCCCGCAGCAGGAGGGCAAAGTCTTCTTCGGCGCCTGGGTAGAAATTGAAAACGATGAAGGCGATATCAAGCGCTTTCGCATCGTCGGTTACGATGAAATTTTTGGCCGTAAAGACTATATCTCCATCGACTCGCCGATGGCGCGCGCGCTGTTAAAAAAAGAGGTCGGCGATCTGGCCATCGTTAACACGCCGGCGGGGGAAGCCAGCTGGTATGTCAACGAGATCGAATACGTAAAATAGACAAGAACTTTCCGAGAGACGCCGGGCGCGGCTGGCATTTTCAGCCGCCAGTCCGTATAACTAGTCCCTGTTTTTTTGACCCTAAAGATGAATTAAAAGCCATGATGAATGATTCGCTCTGCCGCATTATTGCGGGTGAACTTCAGGCCAGAGCCGAACAGGTAGAAGCTGCCGTTCGCCTGCTTGATGAAGGGAACACCGTGCCGTTTATTGCACGATATCGTAAAGAAGTCACCGGCGGTCTGGATGACACGCAGCTGCGTAATCTGGAAACCCGCCTCGGCTACCTGCGCGAACTCGAAGACCGTCGTCAGGCGATCCTCAAATCCATCGCTGAACAGGGCAAACTGACCGACGCGCTGGAAAAAGCCATCACTACCACGCTCAGCAAAACCGAACTGGAAGACCTCTACCTGCCGTACAAGCCGAAGCGCCGTACCCGCGGACAGATCGCCATCGAAGCCGGGCTGGAGCCGCTGGCTGACCTGCTGTGGAACGAACCGTCCCACGATCCGGAAACGGAAGCCGCAAAATATATTGACGCCGATAAAGGCGTGGCCGACAGCAAAGCGGCGCTGGATGGCGCGCGCTATATTCTGATGGAGCGTTTTGCCGAAGACGCCGCGCTGCTGGCGAAGGTCCGTGACTATCTGTGGAAAAACGCCCACCTGGTTTCCACCGTCGTCAGCGGCAAAGAAGAGGAAGGCGCCAAATTCCGCGACTACTTCGATCACCACGAACCGATCGCCGCCGTGCCGTCGCATCGTGCGCTGGCGATGTTCCGCGGCCGCAATGAAGGCGTCCTGCAGCTCTCTTTAAACGCCGACCCGCAGTTTGACGAGCCGCCGAAAGAGAGCCACGGCGAGCAGATTATTATCGACCACCTGGGCCTGCGCCTGAACAACGCCCCGGCGGACAGCTGGCGTAAAGGCGTCGTCAGCTGGACCTGGCGGATCAAAGTCCTGATGCACCTCGAAACCGAGCTGATGGGCACCGTGCGCGAGCGCGCCGAAGACGAAGCCATTAACGTCTTCGCCCGCAACCTGCACGACCTGCTGATGGCCGCGCCCGCCGGGCTGCGCGCCACCATGGGCCTTGACCCGGGTCTGCGCACCGGGGTGAAAGTGGCCGTGGTTGACGGTACCGGCAAACTGGTGGCGACGGACACCATTTACCCCCACACCGGCCAGGCCGCCAAAGCGGCCGTCGCCGTCGCCGCGCTGTGTGAGAAATACAACGTTGAGCTGGTGGCCATCGGCAACGGTACCGCCTCGCGTGAAACCGAGCGTTTCTTCCTCGACGTGCAGAAGCAGTTCCCGAAGGTCACCGCCCAGAAGGTGATCGTCAGCGAAGCCGGGGCTTCCGTTTACTCCGCCTCCGAGCTGGCGGCGCAGGAGTTCCCGGACCTCGACGTGTCGCTGCGCGGCGCGGTCTCCATCGCCCGCCGTCTGCAGGATCCTCTGGCCGAGCTGGTGAAAATCGACCCGAAATCCATCGGCGTCGGTCAGTATCAGCATGATGTCAGCCAGACCCAGCTGGCGCGTAAGCTGGACGCGGTGGTGGAAGACTGCGTGAACGCCGTCGGCGTTGACCTGAACACCGCCTCCGTGCCGCTGCTGACCCGCGTTGCCGGCCTGACCCGCATGATGGCGCAGAACATCGTCGCCTGGCGCGACGAGAACGGCCAGTTCCAGAACCGTCAGCAGCTGCTGAAGGTCAGCCGTCTGGGGCCGAAAGCCTTTGAACAGTGCGCCGGCTTCCTGCGTATCAACCACGGCGACAACCCGCTGGACGCCTCCACCGTTCACCCGGAAGCCTATCCGGTGGTCGAGCGCATTCTGGCCGCCACTCAGCAGGCGCTGAAAGATCTGATGGGCAACAGCAGCGAGCTACGGAACCTGAAAGCCGTCGATTTCACCGATGAGAAGTTCGGCGTACCGACCGTTACCGACATCATCAAAGAGCTGGAAAAACCGGGCCGCGACCCGCGTCCTGAGTTCAAAACCGCTCAGTTCGCCGACGGCGTGGAGACTATGAACGACCTGCTGCCGGGGATGATCCTCGAAGGCGCGGTGACCAACGTCACCAACTTCGGCGCGTTTGTTGATATCGGCGTTCACCAGGACGGCCTGGTGCATATCTCTTCCCTTTCGAACAAGTTCGTTGAAGACCCGCATACGGTGGTGAAAGCGGGCGACATCGTGAAGGTCAAGGTCATGGAAGTCGATCTGCCGCGTAAGCGTATCGCCCTGACCATGCGTCTCGACGAGCAGCCGGGCGACAGCAACGCCCGCCGCGGCGGCGGTCAGGATCGCCCGCAGGGCAATCGCCCGGCCGCGAAAGCCGCCAAACCCCGCGGTCGCGACGCGCAGCCTGCCGGCAACAGCGCGATGATGGATGCCCTCGCCGCGGCGATGGGTAAAAAACGCTAATCCCTCCCTGCCCCTTTTCAGGGGCAGTTTTCCTTTTCATTGTCACTGCCCTATAGCCGCCTTTTCGCGCAAATGGCTCTCAGTTATTTCTGATAACCTGCATTTATTCCGCGCCGGGCAGATAGCGAAATTAATATTTTCATTTCGTTAACTTAAGAAACCTTAATTAAACATTAGAGCGACGAAATAATATTTCGCATATTTTCGATCACTGGCGGACTTTGCGGCATATCAATAAAAAGGTGAATTTCACTTTAAAAATGGCATAAAGCGCATCATATGTATTGATGATAAAAACCATTCTCATTATCATCGCTTGCAGAATGTTTTTTCTTTTTCGTTGGCTACGGTCCCCGGCGCAACTGCCTCCAGGCGTCCGGAAAATTCTTCTTCGGTTAGCGATAGACAAGTAGGCCCTATGCAATTCACACCTGATAGTGCGTGGAAAATTACCGGATTTTCCCGCGATATTAGCCCAGCATACCGTCAGAAATTGCTCTCCCTCGGCATGCTGCCCGGATCCTCTTTTCATGTGGTGCGCGTGGCGCCGCTCGGCGATCCTGTTCATATTGAAACCCGACGCGTCAGTCTGGTATTACGCAAAAAAGATCTCGCCTTAATCGAACTGGAAGCGGTTGCACAATAACGGCTGACCCGGCACAAGAGTTTGAAATATGAAAAAATTAACCGTTGGTTTAATTGGTAATCCTAATTCCGGCAAGACTACCCTGTTTAATCAGCTGACCGGCGCCCGCCAGCGCGTGGGCAACTGGGCCGGGGTCACCGTTGAGCGTAAAGAGGGCGTGTTCGCCACCACTGACCACCAGGTCACGCTGGTCGACCTCCCGGGAACCTACTCTCTGACCACCATCTCTTCGCAAACCTCGCTGGACGAGCAGATCGCCTGCCACTACATCCTCAGCGGCGACGCCGACATGCTGATTAACGTGGTCGACGCCTCCAACCTCGAGCGAAACCTCTATTTGACGCTGCAGCTGCTCGAGCTGGGGATCCCCTGCGTCGTGGCGCTGAACATGCTGGATATTGCCGAAAAGCAGCAGGTGCGTATCGATATCGATGCCCTCGCCGCACGCCTCGGCTGCCCGGTCATTCCGCTGGTTTCGACCCGCGGACGCGGGATCGAAGCGCTGAAGATTGCCCTCGACCGTCATCAGGCGAACAGCGATATCGAGCTGGTCCACTATCCACAGCCGCTGCTGCGCGAAGCCGACCTGCTGGCGCAGCAGATGTCAGCGCAGATCCCGGCCCGGCAGCGGCGCTGGCTCGGTCTGCAGATGCTGGAGGGCGACATCTACAGCCGGGCCTATGCCGGCGACGCCGCCGATAAACTGGATATCGCCCTGGCGAATCTCAGCGACGAGATCGACGACCCGGCCCTGCATATCGCTGACGCGCGCTATCAGACCATCGCCGCCATTTGCGACGCCGTCAGCAACACCCTGACCGCCGAGCCGAGCCGTTTCACCGCGGCGATGGACAAAGTGATCCTCAACCGCTTCCTCGGGTTGCCGATTTTTCTCTTTGTTATGTACCTGATGTTCCTGCTGGCCATCAACATCGGCGGCGCGCTGCAGCCGATTTTCGACGCCGGCTCGGTCGCGGTCTTTATTCACGGTATTCAATGGCTGGGTTACACCCTGCACTTCCCGGACTGGCTGACCGTCTTCCTCGCCCAGGGGATCGGCGGCGGTATCAACACCGTACTGCCGCTGGTGCCGCAGATCGGCATGATGTATCTGTTCCTCTCCTTCCTCGAGGACTCCGGCTACATGGCGCGCGCCGCCTTTGTCATGGACCGCCTGATGCAAGCTCTCGGCCTGCCGGGGAAATCCTTTGTCCCGTTGATTGTCGGTTTCGGCTGCAACGTGCCGTCGGTGATGGGCGCCCGCACCCTCGACGCCCCGCGCGAACGTCTGATGACCATTATGATGGCGCCGTTTATGTCCTGCGGCGCGCGGCTGGCGATCTTCGCCGTCTTCGCGGCCGCCTTCTTTGGTCAGAACGGCGCGCTGGCGGTCTTCTCGCTCTACGTGCTGGGCATTGTGATGGCCATTCTCACCGGCCTTATGCTGAAGCACACCATTATGCGCGGCGAAGCCTCGCCGTTCGTGATGGAGCTGCCGGTGTACCACGTCCCGCATATTAAGAGCCTGATTATCCAGACCTGGCAGCGCCTGAAAGGCTTTGTGCTGCGCGCCGGGAAGGTGATCGTCATTGTCAGCATCTTCCTCAGCGCGCTGAACAGCTTCTCGCTGAGCGGTAAGGTCGTCGACAACATCAACGACTCCGCGCTGGCCTCGGTGAGCCGGGTCATTACTCCGCTGTTTAAGCCGATCGGCGTGCATGAAGATAACTGGCAGGCCACCGTGGGCCTGTTTACCGGCGCAATGGCGAAGGAGGTGGTGGTCGGTACGCTGAACACCCTCTATACCGCCGAAGATATCCAAAACGAGGAGTTCAATCCGCAGACCTTCAGCCTCGGCGAGGAACTGCTGGCCGCCGTCGACGAAACATGGCAGGGACTGAAAGACACCTTCAGCCTCAGCGTCCTGGCCAACCCCATCGAAGCCAGCAAAGGCGATGGCGAAATGGCCACCGGCGCGATGGGCGTGATGGGCAGTAAATTTGGCAGCGCCGCGGCGGCTTACAGCTACCTGATCTTCGTTCTTCTCTATATCCCCTGCATCTCGGTGATGGGGGCCATCGCCCGCGAATCGAGCCGCGGCTGGATGACCTTCTCTATTCTGTGGGGACTGAATATCGCCTATTCGCTCTCGACGCTCTACTACCAGACCGTCAGCTTTAGCGACCATCCGCGCTACAGCCTGGTGTGTATCCTGGCGGTGATATTGTTCAACGTGGTGCTCTTCGGTCTGCTGCGTCGGGCGCGCAGCCGGGTTGACGTCTCGCTGCTGGCCACCCGGAAAACGCCGGCCTCCTGCTGTTCCAGCCCGGCTGGCGATTGCCACTAAGGAGGATCTGTGGCGTCGTTAATGGAAGTCCGCGATATGCTGGCCCTGCAGGGCCGCATGGAGGCGAAACAGCTCAGCGCCCGCCTGCGGACGCCTCAGCCGCTGATTGACGCCATGCTCGAACGCATGGAAGCCATGGGTAAGGTGGTACGGATCAGCGAAACCAGCGAGGGCTGTCTCTCCGGCAGCTGTAAAAGCTGTCCTGAAGGGAAAGCGGCGTGCCAGCAGGAGTGGTGGGCGCTGCGATGAAGGGAGTAAGGCCTGCCAGCGCCACGGGATAAAACGAGTGCGACAGCAGGGAAAAACGGGCCAGCAGGCCCGTTTTTTATGACTGGATTATTTATACACGTCAGCGTTAGCGTGAACGGTTTTTTCGTTTTTCTGCCCGGCAATCACCACAAAGTATTTTCCACCCAGCTCATCGGCTTTTTTCGACAGATCGCGTCGGGCGTCCATCGGCGAGGTCGTCCTTGAGGTCGTGATGCTGCCGACCTTGGTCAGATTCATCTTCGCCACGTCCTCTTTTTGGATCTCTTTCGCTGCGAATGCGCCAAAAGACAGACAGCCAATCACCAGAGATGCAACCATTCCTGTAACAAGTTTCATAGCCTCTACTCTCCATTAGGTTGTTATTTTAGGTCACGGTGGCGGAATGAAATAATCAACCACCGTAACAACCTAAGTATTGCTGTGAATGGCCCTTTTACCATGGCGCGGCAAAAAAAATTACCCCAGCCGTTTTTTCAACGCCAGCAGCGGCTCGCAGAAGGCTGCGGGATGGGAAACAAACGGCGCATGCGCTGCCTTGTCAAAGAGAATGGACTCACTTTCCGGCCATAGCTTATCCAGCAGCGGGACAATCTTGCGCGGCACCAGCCCGTCCAGCCGACCGTACAGCCGCAGAAACGGCATCGGCAGTCCGACCAGCGCCTGACGCAGATCGACGGTTCTGAGGATCTCCAGACCGCCGTTCAGCGCCTCAGCGGAAGGCATCGGCAGCGAGAGCACCGCCTGCTTTAACGCCCGCGCATCCTGACGGGCGCTCTCCGTTCCCATGGTTTGCAGGGCGAGGAACCGCTCGACGGTACGCTGGAAATCCTCGCTCAGCTGCTGCTGAAACCCGGCCAGCACCTCCGGCTTGATGCCCGGCCAGTCCTCATGGGCCGCGAAACAGGGGGAAGAGGCGACCGTTACCAGCGCCTGCACCCGTTGCGGGCACCTTATCGCGATCTGGCTGGCCACCAGCCCGCCCAGGCTCCAGCCCAGCCATACCGCCTGAGGCGGAGCCTGCTCCAGCACCCGCTGCGCCATCGCCTCCAGCGACATCGCCCCAAACCCGCCGCTACGGCCATAGCCCGGCAGGTCCACCAGGTGAAGGGTAAAATGCGAAGCCAGCTGCGGCGTGATGCAATCCCAGACCTGAGCGTTCAGCCCCCAACCGTGCAGCAGCACAAGATGACAATCACCTTCGCCGATTGTTTGCCACCAGATGTCGTTCATCCGTTACCGTTCTCTTTTTTACTGTACAGAAGGCCAAATATGCTAACAGCACACAGCTTATGCTGGCTATGCCAAATGCCGCTGGCGGTCGCCCGCTGGGGGATCTGCTCTCGCTGCAGCCGCGCCCTGCTCGCCTGCCCCCCGCTCTGCCCGCAATGCGGCCTGCCGTCGGCAATGTCCCGGCATCCCTGCGGCCGCTGCCTGCAAAAGCCGCCTCCCTGGCATCGGATGGTGGCGGTCAATGACTATCGTCCGCCGCTGAGCGATCTGGTGCGGCAGCTGAAGTTTCACCATCGTCCGGAACTGGGCCCCGCCCTGGCGCGCCTGCTGCTGCTGCGCCTTAAACAGCGTGACGATTTGCCGCCGGTAGACGCGCTGGTCGGCGTGCCGCTGGGGCATCGCCGCCGCTGGCGCCGGGGTTATAATCAGTGCGATGAGCTGTGCCGACCGTTAGCCCGCTGGCGTGGGTGCGTCTGGCGTCGCGACGGCCTGACGCGCCAGCGAGCGGGCGCCGTGCAGCATTCGCTTAATGCCCGCCTGCGCAGGCAGAACCTGAAAAATGCCTTTCAGCTTGAATTTGCCGTGCAGGGACTCCATATCGCTCTGGTGGATGATGTCGTCACGACCGGCAGCACCGTCGCCGAGATATCCCGCCTGCTTTTGCGAAACGGCGCCGCGACGGTTCAGGTATGGTGTGTATGCCGTACCTTGTAGACCCCCGCTGATGGGCGTATTATAACCCAGTAAAATAGTCAACTATTAGGCCAACGCTATGATCCGTATTTCCGATGCTGCACAAGCGCACTTTGCCAAACTGCTGGCAAATCAGGAAGAAGGGACGCAAATTCGCGTATTTGTGATTAATCCCGGCACCCCAAACGCTGAGTGCGGCGTATCCTACTGCCCACCGGATGCGGTGGAAGACACCGACACGGCGCTGAAATTTGAACAGCTGACCGCCTATGTCGATGAGCTCAGCGCGCCCTATCTGGAAGACGCTGAAATTGATTTCGTCACCGACCAGCTTGGCTCGCAGCTGACCCTGAAAGCGCCGAACGCCAAAATGCGCAAAGTCGCTGACGATGCCCCGCTGATGGAGCGCGTCGAGTACCTGCTGCAGTCGCAGATTAACCCGCAGCTGGCCGGGCACGGCGGCCGCGTGTCGCTGATGGAGATCACCGACGACGGTCTGGCTATCCTGCAGTTCGGCGGCGGATGCAACGGCTGCTCGATGGTCGACGTGACCCTGAAAGAAGGTATTGAAAAACAGCTGCTGAACGAGTTTCCGGAGCTGAAAGGGGTTCGCGATCTGACCGAGCACCAGCGCGGCGAGCACTCCTACTACTAAGCCTTCCCTCCGGCGGCAGCCTGTCGCCGGCTCTCCTTTCTCCTTTCTGTGTTACCGCGCAACATCTCCCGCTACACGACCGGCAAAAACCGGGGAAAGAGTATGACTTAAGTCTCATATTTAACATTTTCCCCCGCCAGGTGATTCTCAACCCTCACATGTTACCCGTATCATCCCCTTCAGGCGCCACCGGCAAAAAAATAGCCAGCTATCCTTTCTCTGGGTAAGGATAATGCAAGCGTTTACGGTGCCAGACTATTTTGCTCCCTGACGGAGCGAATGTTGTAAAGGTTGAAACTTTGACGTTACCCATAACAAATTAAGGCCAGGTAAATCATGCCATTAATCATCGTTGCTATCGGGGTTGCCCTGTTATTGCTGTTAATGATCCGTTTCAAAATGAACGGCTTCATTGCGCTGGTTCTGGTGGCGCTCGCCGTCGGATTAATGCAGGGTATGCCGCTGGATAAAGTGATCGTCTCCATCAAGAACGGCGTCGGCGGTACCCTTGGCAGCCTCGCGCTGATCATGGGCTTCGGCGCTATGCTCGGTAAGCTGCTGGCAGACTGCGGCGGCGCTCAGCGTATCGCCACCACGCTTATCAATAAATTCGGTAAGAAGCATATTCAATGGGCCGTGGTCCTGACCGGCTTCACCGTCGGTTTCGCCCTGTTCTATGAGGTGGGCTTCGTGCTGATGCTGCCGCTGGTGTTTACCATCGCCGCCTCGGCCCGTATTCCGCTGCTGTACGTCGGCGTACCGATGGCCGCCGCGCTCTCCGTCACCCATGGCTTCCTGCCGCCGCACCCGGGTCCGACCGCGATCGCCACCATCTTCCACGCCGATATGGGTAAAACGCTTCTCTACGGCACCATTCTGGCTATCCCGACGGTTATTCTCGCCGGCCCGGTTTTCGCCCGTTTCCTGAAAGGCATTGATAAGCCGATCCCGGAAGGCCTGCATAACCCGAAAGTGTTCACTGAAGAAGAGATGCCTGGCTTTGGCGTCAGCGTCTGGACCTCGCTGGTTCCGGTGATCCTGATGGCGATGCGCGCCGTTGCCGAGATGATCCTGCCGAAGGGCCACGCCTTCCTGCCGATTGCCGAGTTCTTCGGCGACCCGGTCATGGCCACCCTGATTGCGGTACTGATCGCGCTGTTCACCTTCGGTTTGAACCGCGGCCGCTCCATGGAGCAGATCAACGATACCCTGACCTCTTCGATTAAAATCATCGCCATGATGCTGTTGATCATCGGCGGCGGCGGCGCCTTCAAACAGGTGCTGGTGGATAGCGGCATGGATAAATATATCGCTTCTATCATGCACGAATCGAATATGTCTCCGCTGTTTATGGCCTGGTCCATCGCCGCGGTGCTGCGTATCGCGCTGGGTTCGGCGACCGTTGCCGCCATCACCGCGGGCGGGATCGCCGCGCCGCTGATCGCCACCACCGGCGTCAGCCCGGAGCTGATGGTTATCGCGGTCGGCTCCGGCAGCGTTATCTTCTCCCACGTGAACGATCCGGGCTTCTGGCTGTTCAAAGAGTACTTTAACCTGACCATCGGCGAGACCATCAGGTCCTGGTCGGTGCTGGAAACCATTATCTCGGTCTGCGGCCTGGTAGGCTGTCTGCTGCTGGGGATGGTGGTGTAAGGTTACTCCCGCCATAGAAAAAGGCCGGTCCGCATGATGCGGACCGGCCTTTTTTATCGGACATACTCTTCGCCGCGCTGAGGTGTGCGCGGCGGGGAGTCATCAGGAGGCGGCTTTTTTGCTCGCCGCCTTGCGCCGTTTATCCAGATCCTTAATCAGCTTATTGACCTGTTCATCGGCAAACATCTGCTCAAGGGTGACGGACAGCTTCCGGCGCCAGTTTGGGTACTCAGTGCTGGTGCCCGGAATATTGACCGGCGACGCCATCTCCAGCCAGTCTTCCGGCTGCAGGCCCAGCAGGGCGCTGTTGCTGTCGGCAATATAACGTTGCATCCCCCGGTTGAGGATCCCCGTCATGCTCATCAGGGAGGCCTTATGGCCGGCACGCTTGGGCAGACAGCCGTACTTATGCAGCGCATCCAGCAGCCCTTGCTTCGCCAGCTCACGGTCCTGGTACAGCCCGCGCAGCACCACCTCATCAGGATAGAGACCCAGCGCTTTGCCTAACGTTAGATCGCCGCTTTCCCAGTAGCCGCGGAGGGTGGGCAGGTCGTGCGTCGTCGCCACAGCCATTGATTGCTCCGGGTACAGCGCCGGCGCGCGGAACGTTTTCTCTGCATCACTCTCAAAATAGAGCACCTTATACGAATAGACGCCGCTGTTGCGTAACTTGCTGACGATCTCCACCGGTACCGTGCCCAGATCTTCGCCGATCACCATGCAGCGATGACGCTGGCTTTCCAGCGCCAGAAGCGACAGCAGATCGTCGACGGGATACTGAACGTAAGCGCCATGGTCGGCGGTTTCACCATAGGGGATCCACCACAGACGCAGCACCGACATCACGTGATCGATACGCAGCGCGCCGCAGTTCTGCATATTGGCGCGCAGCAGGTCGATAAACGGCTCATAGGCGCGAGCGGCAATAATATGCGGATCCATCGGCGGCAGGCCCCAGTTCTGGCCCAGCGGGCCCAGAATATCCGGCGGCGCGCCCACGGACGCTTTCAGACAGTACAGCTCACGGTCGCACCAGGTCTCCGACCCGCCTTCGGCGACGCCCACCGCCAGATCGCGGTAGAGGCCGATCGGCATCCCGTCGCGCTGGCTGGTTTCCCAGCAGGCGGCAAACTGGCTCCAGGCCAGCCACTGCAGCCAGAGATAGAAACTGACGTCGTCCTCATGCTCGACGCAGAAGGCTTTCACCTCCGGGCTGTCGATATCCTGAAAGGCCTTCGGCCAGGCCGGCCAGCCCCAGCGCAGCGGGTCCTGTTGAACCTGCCAGGCGTGCAGCGCATCGAAAGCGGCCTGCCAGTAGAGGCTTTCCCCTTCGCGCAGAACAAACTCGCGGAACGCCGTCATCTGTTCATCTTCACGACGGGAGAATCGTTTCCACGCCATACGCAGCGCGGTCATTTTCAGCGTGGTGACGGCGGTGTAATCCACATCATCCGTTTGCCGCGCCGCCTGCAAGGCCTGCTGGGTCGCAGCGGACTGCCACCACGCCTGCGCCTCTTCGCTACGCTGGAAATCTTCAACCGCGTTGACGTCGATATAGATGACGTTCAGCCAGCGCCGTGAAGACGGGCTATACGGACTGGCGCTCTCCGGGTTCGCCGGATAGAGGGCATGGATCGGGTTGAGGCCAATAAACGACCCGCCGCGGCGGGCGATTTCCGGGAGCATGGCGCGCAGATCGCCAAAATCGCCGATCCCCCAGTTTTTCTCCGAACGCAGGGTATACAGCTGCACGCAGGTGCCCCACAGCTTTTTCCCCTCTTTCAGCGGCTGCGGCTCATAGCAGCGGGCCGGGGCGACGATGGTCCGGCAGTGCCAGCGCTCCCCCTCCTGGGTGAGCGTCAGGGAGTGATACCCCTCCGGCAGTCTGGCCGGCAGCGGCAGCGTCTCGCCGCCGCGGGTTTTACCCTGATACTGCTTACCGTCCTCAGTGGTCAGGATCCACTGATACTCACCGCGTCCTGCCACCGGCAGCGACATTTTTTTGCCGTGGGTGAAGATCTTCACGTTCGGCAGCGGGTTAACCGCCACTTTCGTGGCGGCGGTTGAGCGATGCATCGCATCCAGCAGACGCTGTTTGGTGGCAGCCGCGATAGACTGCGGCTTGCCGTGCGCGTTGATATAGCTGGGGCTGATGCCCGCCGCCAGCGCGGCATTATCGAGGCGTTTACTCTCCATAGGCCTTCCTTTAGCGTTTCGCCTGCCAGATACGTTGCTGATAATCGCGGATCGAGCGGTCGGAGCTGAACATACCGCAGCGCGCTGTGTTGAGGATTGTCGCGCGGGTCCAGGCCTCCTGGTCGCGATACAGCTCATCTACCCGTTTTTGCGCCGCCACGTAGGCTTCGAAATCGGCCAGCACCAGATACGGGTCGCCGCCCTGCAGCAGACTATGCAGCATCTGGTCGAAGGCATGCTTATCGCCGTTGCTATAGGTGCCGTTCTCCAGCTCCTTAAGCACTGCATCGAGCAGTTTGTCTTTTTTACGCCATTTCAGCGGATCGTAGCCTTTCGCTTTCAGGGCTTTCACTTCTTCTACCGTGTGGCCGAAGATAAAGATGTTCTCTTCACCGACCTGCTCGGCGATTTCCACGTTGGCGCCATCCAGCGTCCCGACGGTCAGCGCGCCGTTCAGCGCCAGCTTCATGTTGCCGGTGCCAGAGGCTTCTTTGCCCGCGGTGGAGATCTGCTCGGAGATATCCGCCGCCGGGATCAGTTTTTCCGCAGCCGATACACAATAGTCCGGCAGGAAGACCACTTTCAGCTTATCGCCGACTTTCGGGTCGTTGTTAATCGCTTCCGCTACCTTGTTGATGGCAAAAATAATGTTTTTCGCCAGATAATACCCCGGCGCCGCTTTCGCGCCGAACAGGAAGACGCGCGGAACGCGGTCGGCCTGCGGGTTTTCGCGGATCTCTTTGTACAGCGCAAGGATATGCAGCAGGTTGAGGTGCTGACGCTTGTACTCGTGCAGACGTTTGATCTGAATGTCGAAAATCGCCTGCGGGTTGATCTCAATCCCGGTACGTTGCTTCACAAACTCAGCCAGATGAACTTTGTTGGCCTGCTTGATATCGCGATAAGTCTGACGGAATGCCGCATCGTCAGCATATTTTTCCAGATTGATCAGCTGGTCGAGGTCATTGGCCCACTCTTTTTTCAGCGTCTCATCCAGCAGCGTGGCCAGCGCCGGGTTGCACTGCTTGATCCAGCGGCGCGGCGTGATGCCGTTGGTCACGTTATGGAATTTGTTCGGCCACAGCTGGTTATATTCCGGGAACAGATCTTTCACCACCAGGTCCGAGTGCAGCGCCGCCACGCCGTTGACGGCAAAACCGCCCACCACGCACATGTTGGCCATCCGCACCTGCTTGTCATGCACCACCGCCAGTTTCGCCCAGACCTGCTTATCGCCCGGCCAGGTTTTGTCCACCAGCAGTTTAAATTTGTCGTTAATCGCGTTGATGATCTGCATATGGCGCGGCAGCAGCGCTTTCACCAGCTTCTCATCCCAGCACTCCAGCGCTTCCGGCATCAGGGTATGGTTGGTGTAAGCAAAGGTTTTGCTGGTGATCGCCCAGGCGTCGTCCCAGCTCAGCTGGTGCTCGTCGATCAGCACGCGCAGCAGTTCCGGGATGGCGATGGTCGGGTGCGTATCGTTCAGCTGGATCACTTCGTAATCCGCCAGCTCGGCCAGCTTGCGGCCTGCCAGATGATGACGACGCAGGATATCGGCCACTGAGCAGGCACACTGGAAGTACTGCTGCATCAGGCGCAGTTTTTTACCGGCCTGATGGTTGTCGTTCGGGTACAGCACCTTAGTCAGTTTTTCCGCGTCGATGCCCTGCTGCTCGGCGCGCAGGAAATCGCCGTCGTTGAATTTGGTCAGGTTAAACGGATGGGCGTGTTTGGCCTGCCACAGACGCAGCGGCTGGGCGACGTTGTTGCGATAGCCGAGCACCGGCAGGTCCCAGGCTTCGCCGGTAATGACGAACGCCGGCTGCCATTCGCCGTTTTTGCTGACTTTGCCGCCGATGCCGACCTGGACATCCAGCGCCTCGTTATGGCGGAACCACGGGTAGCTGCTGCGACCCCAGTCGTCCGGGGCTTCCTTCTGCTGGCCATCGTCAAAGGATTGGCGGAACAGACCATACTGGTAATTGAGGCCGTAGCCGGTCGCCGACTGCCCCACGGTCGCCATGGAGTCGAGGAAGCAGGCTGCCAGACGGCCCAGGCCGCCGTTACCCAGCGCCGGGTCGGTCTCTTCTTCCAGCAGATCGGTGAGGTTGACGTCATAGCCTTTCAGCGCGTCGCTTACGCCCTCGTACCAGCCCAGGTTGAGCAGGTTGTTGCCGGTCAGGCGACCAATGAGAAACTCCATCGAGATGTAGTTAACGTGACGTTGTCCTTGCGCTGGTTTTGCCACCGGCTGCGCCGACAGAAGTTCCGCCAGCGCTCCGCTGACGGCGCGCCACCATTGACGCTGCGTCATCTCGGAAGCGGACTGTAAACCAAAACGCTGCCACTGACGCGTCAGTGCAGCCTGAAACTGAGCTTTGTTAAATGAAGTCTGTGACATAATGAGATCCGGGTCCTTTACTAAAACGATGGCGCTAGTGTGCCGACCTCCCGATTCATCGTCCTCATCCCGACGGGGATTAGACAGGGAGGAGTACCGGGGATGAGCGAAAAGTGTGATCCTGGCCACTATAGTGTGGGTGAGAAGGCCAAAATATGCTGTAAAAATCACCGCTGTATGACAGTCGAGATGTCACCTGTGCAGGGTAAAAATTTGTTACAGGCCACTACGCGGCAAAACGCTTCCCGCCTTTCGCCTGGTTATTAAAAAAATAAATTGCGACCTCCGGGAAAATAAGCACATTTCATCACATTACTCCGCAAAAAAGATTACTTCTAAGAAATCACTGACAATAATTTAATAAAAACAAACAACTACTCCCGATATAAAATAAATCTCTCCCCGCTCCGCCAGCTGCCGGCTAAAAACCGCTGATGACGAGTCCTGCCTGCGATTTTTACCCATTCGCAACCAATGTCGAAATTTGTGACATAGAGCAAATTCAAGAGCATAAACTTCGGACATAACTTGCAATAAATTTCATAATCACCGACCTTATTAGATATTAATTACGAAGCGCAAAAAAAATCGCAACCTCTCTCTTGCACAGCGAAATGTAGAACTATGTTGATTCCGTCCAAATTAAGTCGTCCGGTCCGCCTTGAACACACCGTGGTTCGTGAGCGTTTACTGGCGAAACTTTCCGGCGCGAACAATTATCGTCTCGTGCTGATCACCAGTCCTGCCGGGTACGGTAAAACAACGCTCATTTCTCAGTGGGCCGCAGGTAAAAACGATCTTGGGTGGTTTTCGCTGGACGAAGGCGACAACCAGCAGGAGCGTTTTGCCAGCTATCTGATCGCGGCGATCCAGCAGGCCACCGGCAACCACTGCGCGGCCAGTGAAGCGATGGTGCAAAAGCGCCAGTACGCCAGCCTCTCCTCTCTTTTTGCGCAGCTGTTTATTGAACTCGCCGACTGGCAGCGCCCGCTGTACCTCGTCATTGATGATTATCATCTGATCAATAATCCGGTGATCCATGACGCGATGCGCTTTTTCCTGCGCCATCAGCCGGAGAATATGACCCTCGTGGTCCTGTCGCGGAACCTGCCGCAGCTGGGCATTGCCAACCTGCGCGTCCGCGATCAGCTGCTGGAGATTGGCAGCCAGCAGCTGGCCTTTACCCACCAGGAAGCGAAACAATTTTTCGACTGTCGTCTGACGTCGCCTATCGAAGCCGACGACAGCAGTCGGCTGTGCGACGACGTCGCCGGGTGGGCCACCGCGCTGCAGCTCATCGCCCTCTCCGCCCGCCAGAATAACTCCTCCGCCCAACACTCCGCCCGTCGCCTCGCCGGGATTAACGCCAGCCATCTGTCGGATTATCTGGTGGATGAAGTGCTGGATAACGTCGACGCCCGCACGCGCAACTTTTTGCTGAAGAGCTCTCTGCTGCGCTCAATGAACGACGCGTTAATCGTGCGCGTCACCGGCGAAGAGAATGGCCAGATGCAGCTGGAGGAGATCGAACGTCAGGGGCTGTTCCTGCAGCGGATGGATGATTCCGGCGAATGGTTCCGCTATCACCCGCTGTTTGGCAGTTTCCTGCGCCAGCGCTGTCAGTGGGAGCTGGCGGTTGAACTGCCGGAGATCCACCGCGCCGCGGCGGAGAGCTGGATGGCGCAAGGCTTCCCCAGCGAGGCCATCCACCATGCGCTGGCGGCCGGCGATGCCAAAATGCTGCGCGATATCTTGCTCAATCACGCCTGGGGCATGTTCAACCATAGCGAACTGGGTCTGCTGGAGCAGTCGCTGTCGGCGCTGCCCTGGTCAAATCTGCTGGAAAATCCGCGCCTGATCCTGCTGCAGGCCTGGCTGATGCAGAGCCAGCATCGCTACAGCGAAGTCAATACCCTGCTGGCGCGCGCCGAGCAGGAGATGAGCGTCGAAATGGATACCGCGATGCATGGCGACTTCAACGCCCTGCGCGCGCAGGTGGCGATTAACGACGGCGACCAGGACGAAGCGGAACGTCTGTCGATGGTGGCGCTGGAAGAGCTGCCGCTGGCCAACTATTACAGCCGCATCGTCGCCACCTCAGTACATGGCGAAGTCCTCCACTGTAAGGGGAAACTGACCAAATCTCTCGCCGTGATGCAGCAGACCGAACAGATGGCCCGCCGTCACGACGTCTGGCATTACGCCCTGTGGAGCATCATTCAGCAAAGCGAAATTCTGTTCGCCCAGGGCTTCCTGCAGGCCGCCTGGGAGAGCCAGGAGAAAGCCTTCCATCTGGTACGCGAACAGCATCTTGAGCAGCTGCCGATGCATGAGTTCCTGCTGCGCATCCGCTCTCAGCTGCTGTGGGCATGGGCGCGCCTCGACGAGGCTGAAGCCTGCGCCCGCCAGGGGATGGCGGTTCTCTCAACTTATCAACCGCAGCAGCAGCTGCAGTGCCTGGCGCTGATGGTGCAATGCTCGCTGGCGCGCGGCGATCTGGATAATGCCCGTAGCCACCTGAACCGGCTGGAAAACCTGCTCGGTAACGGTCACTACCACAGCGACTGGGTCTCCAACGCCGACAAGGTGCGGGTGATCTACTGGCAGATGACCGGCGATAAAACCGCGGCGGCCAACTGGCTGCGCCAGACGCCGAAGCCGGAATTCGCCAATAACCACTTCCTGCAGAGCCAGTGGCGCAATATTGCCCGCGCGCAGATCCTGCTGGGCGATTTCGAACCGGCGGAAATGGTGCTGGAAGAGCTGAACGAAAATGCGCGTTCACTGCGTTTGATGAGCGATCTCAACCGCAACCTGCTGCTGCTCAACCAGCTGTACTGGCAGGCAGGACGCAAGAGCGAAGCGCAGAAAGCCCTGCTGGAAGCCCTGACGCTCGCCAACCGCACCGGCTTTATCAACCACTTTGTGATTGAAGGCGAGGCGATGGCCCAGCAGCTGCGCCAGCTGATCCAGCTGAACACCCTGCCGGAGCTGGAGCAGCATCGCGCCCAGCGCATTCTGCGCGACATCAACCAGCATCATCGCCACAAATTCGCCCACTTTGACGAAGGGTTCGTCGAGCGGCTGCTGAATCACCCGGAGGTGCCGGAGCTTATCCGCACCAGCCCGCTGACCCAGCGCGAATGGCAGGTGCTTGGCTTAATCTATTCCGGCTACAGCAACGAGCAGATTGCCGGCGAGCTTGACGTGGCGGCCACCACCATCAAGACCCATATTCGCAACCTGTATCAGAAACTGGGCGTCGCCCACCGTCAGGACGCGGTGCAGCATGCCCAGCAGTTGCTTAAGATGATGGGATACGGCGTCTGACGACGCCGTTGTCGCTTAGCACAGCTCGAGCTGGAGGTTGTTATCGGTGATGACCTTGAGCACGCCCGCCGGGGGCAGCACATCGGTATAGACCGCATCGACCATGCTGATGCTGCCCATGTTGACCATCGCGTTACGGCCAAACTTGGTATGATCCACCACCAGCATCACGTGGCGTGAATTCTCAATAATCGCGCGCTTGGTGCGCACTTCATGATAATCAAACTCCAGCAGCGAGCCATCGCTGTCGACGCCGCTGATGCCGAGAATGCCGAAGTCGAGACGGAACTGCGAGATAAAGTCGAGGGTGGCTTCCCCGATGATCCCGCCATCGCGGCTGCGCAGTTCGCCGCCGGCGAGAATAATGCGGAAGTCCTCTTTCACCATCAGCGTGTTGGCGACGTTCAGGTTATTGGTCACAATCCGCAAATCGTTGTGATCGAGCAGGGCGTGCGCCACCGCTTCCGGCGTGGTGCCGATATCGATAAACAGCGTCGCCCCGTCCGGGATCTCGCTGGCCACCCGCCGGGCGATACGCTCTTTCTCCGCCGTCTGGGTCGCTTTGCGATCGTGCCAGGAGGTGTTCACCGAGCTGGAGGGCAGCGCCGCGCCGCCGTGATGACGGAGGATCATTTTCTGTTCGGCTAAATCGTTCAGGTCGCGGCGGATGGTCTGCGGGCTGACCGCGAACTGCTCAACCAGCTCTTCCGTGCTGACGTAACCCTGTTTTTTTACCAGCTCGATAATGGCGTCATGACGTTGTGTTTGTTTCATGAAATATCCCTGGAAAAATGTCGCCTACCCGACCCCTGTCGGTAAGTCTTTATGCGCGTTTTCGCCCATGCAAGGTATCGACAAACGCCATCGCCAGGCCGGTCGCCAGACCAGCCACGTGCGCGCCGTTAGCGATCGCCATGCCGAAAACGTCAAACCAGCCAGCAATTAACCACACTAAAGAGAAGAGTATCAACCCGCGCTGCAGATAAATACCGCTCTGCGGATCGCGCTCGCCCCGCAGCCAGACATAGCCCATCAGCGCGTAAACCACGCCCGACAGCCCGCCAAACCACGGGCCGCTAAACTGGTGCTGCACAAAGCCGCTCAGCAGGGCGCTGATGACGGTGATCACCACCAGCTTGCCGCTGCCGATGCGCTTTTCCACCGCGCCGCCGAGATACCACCACCATAGCAGGTTGAAGAGAATATGCATCAGCGAGAAATGCATGAAAGCATGGCTGAAATAGCGCCAGGCTTCGAACTGCAGCGAAGGATCGTAGGGCCAGGCCAGCCAAATCATCACCGGCTGATCGCCCAGCAGATTTTGCAGGATGAACACCGCGATGCAGATCAGCAGAATCGCCCAGGTGAACGGGCCGGCGTTATGCCGCAGCGTGGCAAAGAAAGGAAAGCGCTGATAGCGCAACCCGCTGTTGGTCTGTCCGGACTGCCAGCTCGCCGCCAGATAGCGCGGGTCCGCCGGGTTTTCGAGAAAACGCGCCAGCTCAGCCCTGACGCGCCCGGCCTGACTCTCATCAGCCAGCCAGACGTCGCTCTGGGTGTGCTGCTGGATAGTCAGGATAATCCCCTGCGTCGCCATATAATCGACAAACGCCTGGGCCACGCGCGGGTTGGCAAAAGAGGTAATCATTAACATGCAGCGAATCGCTTATTCCACACAAAGGGAGATAGTATACCTGCCAGTCGTTAAAACGTCCCGTGCGCCACTTCCGCCGGGAAATGGCGATGCCAGGCGTCGAACCCGCCGTCAACGCTGTAGACCTTATCAAACCCCTGCTGCAGCAGATACTGCGCGGCGCCCTTGCTGCTGTTGCCGTGATAGCACATCACCATCACCGCCGTGTCAAAGTCGTTGTCACGCATAAACGCGCCCAGGGTATCGTTGGTCAGATGAAACGCGCCCGGCGTATGGCCCATCGCATAGCTTTGCGGATCGCGGATATCGACCAAAACCGCCGTCTGCTGATGCAGTTTCTGGTGCGCTTCTTCAACGTTGATACATTCAAACTGTTCCATGGTTCTCTTCTCTTTCTCGTCATGACGGGCAGTGGCCGGCCCAATTTTACCCTGTAGTGTACCGTCAGGCGGTAAAGAAACGCCAATATGTTACATCCATCACTCCAAAATGTTTTTTTGATGTTACCAAAAGCGCGTTTGTTTGCTATAGTGAGCGATATCGAGCATTTGTGAGCTTAAACGAAAGTGTGAGAGGGTAAGAACGTGGAAACCAAAGATCTGATTGTGATAGGCGGAGGCATCAACGGTGCCGGTATCGCGGCAGATGCCGCCGGGCGTGGTTTATCCGTACTGATGCTGGAAGCGCGCGATCTCGCCTGCGCCACCTCCAGCGCCAGTTCCAAACTGATCCACGGCGGGCTACGCTACCTCGAACACTATGAGTTCCGCCTGGTCAGCGAAGCGCTGGCCGAACGCGAAGTGCTGTTAAAAATGGCCCCGCATATCGCCTTCCCGATGCGCTTTCGTCTCCCGCATCGCCCGCATCTGCGTCCGGCATGGATGATCCGCATCGGCTTGTTTATGTACGATCATCTGGGCAAACGCACCAGTCTGCCGGGATCCACCGGCTTGCGTTTTGGCGCAGAATCGGTACTTAAGCCGGAAATTGTGCGCGGTTTCGAATATTCCGACTGCTGGGTCGACGATGCCCGCATGGTGCTGGCCAACGCGCAGATGGTCGTCCGCAAAGGCGGCGAGGTGCGGACCCGCACTCGCGCCATCTCGGCAAAACGGGAGAACGGCCTGTGGGTGGTGGAAGCGGAAGATATCGATAGCGGCGAGAAGTTTACCTGGAAGGCGCGCGGTCTGGTCAATGCCACCGGTCCATGGGTCAAACAGTTCTTCGACGAAGGGATGCATCTCCGCTCGCCTTACGGTATCCGCCTGATCAAGGGCAGCCACATCGTGGTGCCGCGGGTGCATACCCAGAAGCAGGCCTACATTCTGCAAAACGAAGATAAACGTATTGTGTTTGTTATCCCGTGGATGGATGAGTTCTCCATCATCGGCACGACGGACGTCGAGTATAAGGGCGATCCGAAAGCGGTGGCCATTGATGATAAAGAGATTAATTACCTGCTGAACGTCTATAACGCGCACTTTAAAAAGACCCTCAGCCGGGACGATATCGTCTGGACCTACTCCGGCGTCCGTCCGCTGTGCGACGACGAGTCGGATTCACCGCAGGCGATCACCCGCGACTACACGCTGGATATTCACGATGAGAACGGCCAGGCGCCGCTGCTCTCCGTCTTCGGCGGGAAGCTGACCACCTATCGCAAACTGGCCGAGCATGCGCTGGAAAAACTGACCCCCTATTACAAAGGGATCGGCCCGGCATGGACCAAAACCGCGGTGCTCCCCGGCGGCGATATCGGCGGCGACCGCGACGACTACGCGGCAAAACTGCGCCGTCGCTTCCCGTTCATCAGTGAATCACTGGCCCGCCATTATGCCCGCACCTACGGGAGCAACAGCGAGTGGATCCTCAAGGAAGCCAGCGCCCTGAGCGATCTGGGGGAAGATTTCGGCCATGAGTTTTATGAAGCCGAGCTGAAGTATCTGGTTGAGCATGAATGGGTGCGCAGCCTGGATGACGCCATCTGGCGTCGAACCAAACAGGGCATGTGGCTGAATGGCGAGCAGCAGGCGCGCATCAGCGAATGGCTGGCGCAGCATGCGGGAAAGTCTGAGCTGTCGTTAGCGTCTTAACGCGCCCGGCTGCGCGGGCCTGCGCAAACGCCTGAGGCCGGATCCAACCGCAATAATGAAACAACGGGGCCAAATGGCCCCGTTGTGTTGCGTTGACTGGCTTACAGCCTTACCGGGTCGATATGCCAGATATATTTCGCGTACTCTTGGATCGTCCGGTCGGAAGAGAAGTAGCCCATATTGGCAATATTCAGCATCGCCTTGTAGGCCCACTCTTCCGGATGTTGATACAGCTCGTCGACGCGATCCTGGCAGTCCACATAGCTACGATAGTCCGCCAGCACCTGGTAGTGGTCGCCAAAGTTAATCAGCGAATCCAGCAGGTCGCGGTAGCGCCCCGGTTCCGCCGGGCTGAAAACGCCGGTACCGATCTGCGTCAGCGCCTGGTGAAGCTCTTCATCCTGCTCGTAATATTCGCGCGGTTTATAGCCGCTGCGACGCAGCTCCTCCACCTCTTCCGCGGTGTTGCCGAAGATAAAGATATTCTCTTCGCCCACGTGCTCCTGCATCTCCACGTTCGCCCCGTCGAGGGTGCCGATCGTCAGCGCGCCGTTAAGAGCAAACTTCATATTACTGGTGCCGGAGGCTTCCGTGCCTGCGAGCGAGATCTGTTCCGACAGGTCTGCCGCCGGAATGATCAGCTGCGCCAGGCTAACGCTGTAGTTGGGGATAAAAACGACCTTCAGCTTGTCGCCAATCTGCGGATCGTTATTGATCACCGCCGCCACATCGTTGATCAGGTGAATAATATGCTTGGCCATGTAGTAGGCTGAAGCCGCCTTACCGGCGAAAATGTTCACCCGCGGCACCCACTCCGCCTGCGGATCGGCTTTGATCCGGTTATAGCGGGTAATGACGTGCAGCACATTCATCAGCTGGCGTTTGTACTCGTGAATGCGTTTGATCTGCACATCAAACAGCGCCTTCGGATTCACCACCACATTAAGCTGCTGCGCAATATAGCTGGCCAGCCGCTGTTTGTTTTCCAGTTTAGCCTGACGCACTGCCTGATTGACCGTCGGATAGTCGATATGCTGCTTCAGCTCGTCAAGCTGGCTCAGATCGGTCCGCCAGGTGCGGCCGATATGTTCATCCAGCACTTTCGACAGCGGCGGGTTGGCCAGCGCCAGCCAGCGGCGCGGCGTGACGCCGTTGGTCACGTTGATAAAGCGCATCGGGAAAATTTTGGCGAATTCGGCAAACAGCGACTCCACCATCAATCGGGAATGTAGCTCCGACACCCCATTGACCTTGTGGCTGACCACCACCGCCAGCCAGGCCATCCGCACGCGACGGCCATTTGACTCATCGATAATCGAGGTCCGGCTGAGCAGCGCGGTATCGTTGGGATACTGCTCCTGCAGGGTCTTGAGGAAGTAGTCGTTAATCTCAAAGATAATCTGCAGATGGCGCGGGAGAATTTTGCCCAGCATATCCACCGGCCAGGTCTCGAGCGCTTCGCTCATCAGGGTATGGTTGGTATAAGAGAAGACCTGACAGGTCACCTCGAACGCCTCGTCCCAGCTGAATTTATGCTCGTCGATAAGCAGGCGCATCAGCTCCGGTATCGACAGCACCGGGTGGGTGTCATTCAGGTGGATGGCTATCTTGTCCGCCAGGTTGTCATAGGTCTTATGCAACAGATAGTGGCGGTTCAGAATATCCTGCACCGTGGCCGAGACGAGGAAATACTCCTGGCGCAGGCGCAGCTCGCGGCCGGAGTAGGTCGAGTCGTCCGGATAGAGGACGCGGGAGACGTTTTCGGAGTGGTTCTTATCCTCTACCGCGGCGAAGTAGTCGCCCTGGTTAAACTTACCGAGGTTAATTTCGCTACTGGCCTGCGCGCTCCACAGACGCAGCGTGTTGGTGGCGTCGGTGTCAAAGCCGGGGATAATCTGATCGTAGGCTTCGGCAATGATCTCTTCCGTCTCTATCCAGCGGGTTTTCTTCCCCTCCTGCTGAATGCGGCCGCCGAAGCGCACTTTATAGCGGGTGTTGTGGCGCTCAAACTCCCACGGGTTACCGTACTCCAGCCAGTAGTCAGGGGACTCTTTTTGCCGGCCATCGACGATATTCTGTTTAAACATCCCGTAGTCGTAGCGGATCCCGTAGCCACGTCCCGGCAGCCCCAGCGCCGCCAGGGAGTCAAGGAAGCAGGCCGCCAGGCGGCCCAGACCGCCGTTGCCAAGCCCGGGGTCGTTCTCTTCATCGATCAGCTCTTCAAGATCGAGCCCCATCTCCGCCAGCGCGCTGCTCACATCGTCATAGATGCCGAGCGACAACAGGGCATTCGAGAGGGTACGGCCGATCAGGAACTCCATCGACAGATAGTATACCTGGCGCACTTCCTGCGAGAGCTGCGCGCGGTTGGAGCGCAGCCAGCGCTCCACCATGCGATCGCGAACGGCAAACAGCGTGGCGTTAAGCCATTCATGCTTGTTGGCGATGGCCGGATCTTTACCGATGATAAACATCAGCTTATAGGCAATAGAATGTTTTAACGCCTCAACGCTCAGCGTCGGTGATGCATAGCTAAAGGGTACATTCATAACAATGACTCCAGTGATTACATCAAGCGTTGATAAAGTTCGCGATAGGAGTTCGCGGCAACCTGCCAGCTAAAATCCATATTCATCGCCTGACGCTGCACATAGCGCCAGAGCGATGGGCGCGACCAGAGGACAAAGGCGCGACGTATAGCGCGCAGCAATGACAGCGCATTGCTGTCCTCAAAGACAAAACCTGTCGCCAGACCATCGGCAAGGTTCTCAAGCGAACTGTCAGAGACCGTGTCCGCCAGCCCGCCGGTGCGGCGCACCAGCGGCAGCGTACCGTACTTCAGACCGTACAGCTGGGTCAGGCCGCAGGGTTCAAAGCGGCTCGGGACCAGAATGACGTCGGCGCCCCCCATAATGCGGTGGGAGAAGGCCTCATGATAGCCAATCTGCACCCCCACCTTGCCCGGGTGTTCGGCAGCGGCGGCGAGGAACCCTTCCTGCAGCACCGGATCGCCGGCGCCCAGCAGCGCCAGCTGGCCGCCCTGCTCGAGCAGGCCCGGCAGCGCTTCAAGCACCAGATCGAGCCCTTTCTGGCTGGTGAGACGGCTGACGACGGCAAACAGCGGCGCTTTATCATCGACCTTCAGGCCCATGGCGATCTGCAGCTGACGCTTGTTCTCCGCCTTCTCCTCCAGCGTGTCGCGATCGTAGCGCATCGGCAGCAGGAGGTCGTTTTGCGGGCTCCAGATACCGTCGTCAACGCCGTTGAGAATTCCCGACAGCCGCCCTTCATGATGGCGCTGACGCAGCAGCCCCTCCATGCCGTAGGCGTACTGCGGCTCGGTGATCTCGCGCGCGTAGGTCGGGCTCACCGCCGTAATATGGTCGGCGTAGTAAAGGCCGGCCTTCAGAAACGAGATCTGGCCGTTAAACTCGAGGCCATGCATGTTGTAAAACGACCACGGCAGCTCGATATCATTCATATGCCAGGAGTAAAACATCCCCTGGTACGCCAGGTTGTGCACGGTAAAGACCGATTTAGCCGGACGCCCGCGCGCCGCCAGGTAGGCCGGCGTCAGGCCGGCGTGCCAGTCGTGGGCATGGACCACATCCGGGCGCCAGAACGGATCCAGTCCGCTGGCCATTTCGCTTCCCACCCAGCCCAGCAGCGCAAAGCGCAGAACGTTGTCGGTATAAGCGTGCTGGTTGGTATCGTGGTAAGGGCTCCCCGGCCGGTCATAGAGATGCGGGGCGTCTATCAGATAGATCCCCACGCCGTTAAAGTGGCCGTACAGCAGCGTGATCCGCCCGGCGAACGTATCCCGGCGGGTCACCACCTGGGCATCCACCACGCCGCGGCGGATATCGGGAAACGCCGGCAACAGCACGCGCGTATCGATACCCTCCGCGATTTGCGCCGCCGGCAGCGCGCCGATGACGTCCGCCAGACCGCCCGTCTTTAACAGCGGGAACATCTCAGAACATACATGTAAGACCTGCATTAGCGCTCCTGTTTGTGCCCCAATTTCCGCAGCATGTCGCGGGTCACCAGCACGATACCTTCCTCTGAGCGATAGAAGCGGCGTGCATCCTCTTCCGCGTTCTCACCAATCACCATTCCTTCCGGGATGACGCAGGCGCGGTCAATCACGCAGCGACGCAGGCGGCATGAGCGCCCCACCCAGACATCTGGCAACAAGACTGCCGAATCAATGTTACAGAATGAGTTCACCCGCACGCGCGGGAACAGCACCGACTGCACCACCACCGACCCGGAGATAATGCAGCCCCCGGAGACCAGCGAGTTCAGGGTCATGCCGTGGCTTCCGGAACGGTCCTGCACGAACTTCGCCGGCGGCAGCGATTCCATATGGGTACGGATCGGCCAGTTCTGGTCGTACATATCCAGCTCCGGCGTGACTGACGCCAGATCGAGGTTGGCCTTCCAGTAGGCCTCCAGCGTCCCCACGTCGCGCCAGTACGGCTCGGCGTTCGGGTCGGACTGCACGCAGGAGAGCGGGAAAGGATGTGCATAAGCCATGCCAGCTTCGGTGATCTTCGGAATGATGTCTTTGCCGAAATCATGGCTGGAGTTCTCGTTGCGATCGTCTTCCTCCAGCAGCTCATAAAGATAAGCGGCGTCGAAGACATAAATGCCCATGCTGGCCAGCGATTTGGTCGGGTCGGTCGGCATCGCCGGCGGGTTGGCGGGTTTCTCGACAAACTCAATGATTTTTTCGTTTTCGTCGACCGCCATGACGCCGAAGGCGGATGCCTCTTCAATGGGCACCGGCATGCAGGCCACGGTGCAACGCGCCCCTTTTTCGACATGGTCGATCAGCATGCGCGAGTAGTCCTGCTTATAAATATGGTCGCCCGCGAGGATCACCACGTACTCGGCCTTGTAGCGGCTGATGATGTCCAGGTTCTGCGTCACCGCGTCCGCCGTGCCGCGATACCAGTTTTCGCCGTGTACGCGCTGTTGGGCCGGCAGCAGATCGACAAACTCGTTCATCTCTTCGCTGAAGAACGACCAGCCGCGCTGTATATGCTGCACCAGCGTATGCGACTGATACTGGGTAATAACGCCGATGCGGCGGATCCCTGAGTTAATGCAGTTAGATAATGCGAAATCGATAATACGGAACTTGCCGCCGAAGTGAACGGCAGGTTTCGCACGCTTAATGGTGAGATCCTTAAGCCGGGTGCCACGGCCGCCCGCGAGGATCAACGCCACGGATTTGATAGGTAATTGACGCGCCAGCATCAGCGGATCGTTTTTTTCAAGCCTAACCATGATTAACTCCTTTTTACACCCTCGCTTTCCTGCTCATCCCGCCGCGCCGCCGCCACGGGTTCAACCGGAAGCTTCAGGGCTTACGACCTTTGAAATACGCACACTCCGTGCGCGGGCCCATGCCAGACAGCCATGATGACCGGATTATCCTCTCCGGCGAATGGAGGAACGGCGCGCCATTCCCCCTCGGGTAAAACCATATCGACCACCTCTGCGGTGGCGTTCAGCGTGAGCAGCCAGCGATCCGACAACTGGATCTGCATACACGCTGCCCCCTGCTGCCACTCCCCGGCAGTCAGCGGCTGGGCATGGCGATTAAGCCAGCGGACGCTGCCATCCCCCTCCTGCCACCAGCGGTTGCGGGTGAGCGCCGGAATGCGCCGGCGCAGGTGGATCAGCGCCGCGGTAAAGGCGGTTAATCCCGGGTTCGCCTGGCGCCAGTCGAGCCAGGTCAGGGCGTTGTCCTGACAGTAGGCATTATTGTTGCCGTGCTGGCTGTGGCCCTGCTCATCGCCCGCCAGCAGCATCGGCGTCCCCTGAGCCAGCAGCAGCGTCGTCAGCAGCGCATGCACGCTGGCGCGTCGCCGTTCAATCACCGCAAAATTAGCTTCTAATCCTTCTATACCATGATTGTTGCTGTAGTTATTGTTAGTCCCATCGCGATTCTCCTCCCCGTTCGCCTCATTGTGTTTCTGATTGAAACAAACGCAGTCGCGCAGCGTGAAGCCATCGTGGGCCGTCACCAGATTGACCGTCGCCGATGGCGGCTTGCCATCACGGGCAAAGAGATCGCTGGAGGCCGCGAAGCGTTGCGCGAAATCCCCCAGGGAGACGTTTTGCTGCAGCCAGAAGCGGCGGGCGCTATCGCGAAAATGGTCGTTCCACTCGGCGAACAGCGGGGGAAAATTGCCCACCTGGTAGCCCCCCGGGCCGATATCCCAGGGTTCGGCGATCAGTTTCACCTGCGACAGCACGCTGTCGTGGCGGATAGCCTCGAACAGCGGCGCATCCTGGCGGAATTCCGGCGTCCGCCCCATCACTGAGGCGAGATCGAAGCGAAAACCGTCGACATGGCACTCATCCACCCAGAAGCGCAAACACTGGCGCGCCAGTTCCACTACCCCCGGGTGGCTGAGATTGAGCGTATTCCCGCACCCGGTCCAGTTGTGATAATCGCCATCTTCCCTTACCCAATAATAGCTACGGTTGTCGATTCCGCGCAGGGAGACGGTGGGACCTTCAAGATCGATTTCCGCGCTATGGTTGAGCACGATATCCAGAATCACCTCGATACCGGCGGCATGTAGCGCCTTAACCGCATCGCGAAACTCATCCAGGGCGCGCGTCGGGTCGCTGGCATAGCGCGGATCCAGCGCGAACCAGGCCAGCGGGTTGTAGCCCCAGTAGTTGCTCAACCCCATCCGCTGCAGTCGCGGCTCGCTGGCGAACTGCGCCACTGGCAACAGTTCAAGGGCGCTGATGCCCAGCGATTTGAAGTAAGCGATCATCACCGGGTGGCCCAGCGCCTTATACGTTCCGCGAATGGCTTCCGGCAGCTGCGGATTAAGCAGGGTGAGCCCTTTCACGTGCGCTTCATAAAGCACCGTTTCCCCCCACGGGGTACGCGGCGGTTTATCGCCCAGCCAGTCGTAACGCAGATCCACTACCTGCGATTTTGGCGCTATCGCGGCGCTATCGCGATGATCCGGCTGCCACATTCCGCCGTGCAGGCGCTCGTCGTCCGGCAGATCGCCCTCAACCCGGTGAGCGCAGGGATCGAGCAGCAGCTTGGCCGGGTTAAAGCGGTGTCCCTGCGCCGGATCCCAGGGGCCATGCACCCGGTAGCCGTAGCGCAGGCCCGGCCCGACGGCAGCCAGCCAGCCGTGCCAGATGTCGCCGCTGCGCGCCGGGAGATCGAAGCGTTGCTCGTTGCCCTGCTCGTCGAACACGCACAGCTCCACCCGCTCCGCGTGGGCGGAGAAGAGGGCGAAGTTCACCCCCTTGCCGTCATAGCTGGCGCCCAACGGCGCAGGCTTGCCTGCCGCGAGGTTGGTCATTGCGCCTCCCGGACCAGCCAGATCGTCGCCAGCGGCGGCAGGGTCAGGGACAGCGAATGTTCGCGACCGTGGCTGGGGATGGCATCGCTTTCCACCACCCCGCCGTTGCCCTGGTTGCTGCCGTGATAGTGCATTGAGTCGGTATTCAACGCCTCGCGCCAGCGGCCCGGCTGGTTGATGCCGAAGCGGTAGTCGTGGCGCGGCACCGGCGTGAAGTTGCTGGCGACGATAATCTCGTTCCCCGCCCGGTCGCGGCGCACAAAGACAAACACTGAGCGCTCGTGGTCGTCCACCACCAGCCATTCGAAGCCGTACGGGTCAAAGTCCAGCTCGTGCAGCGCCTTATGGTGGCGATAGGTATGGTTCAGGTCGCGCACCAGCCGCTGGACGCCGTGGTGCCAGTTGTCGCCGCCCTCCAGCAGATGCCAGTCGAGGCTGCCGTCGTGGTTCCACTCGCGGCCCTGGGCGAACTCATTGCCCATAAACAGCAGCTTTTTCCCCGGGAAGGCGAACAGCCAGCCGTAGTAGGCGCGCAGGTTGGCGAACTTCTGCCAGGCGTCCCCCGGCATGCGGTCGAGAATCGATTTTTTGCCGTGCACCACTTCATCGTGGGAGAGCGGCAGCACAAAGTTCTCGGTGTAGTTGTAGAGCATGCCGAAGGTCATTTTGTTGTGATGGAAGCGGCGGTGCACCGGATCGAGTTTCATGTAATCCAGGGTGTCGTGCATCCAGCCGAGGTTCCATTTGAACCAGAAACCGAGGCCGCCGCCGGCTGGCGGACGGGTTACCCCGGCGAAATCGGTGGACTCTTCCGCCATGGTGACCGCGCCCGGCGTCTGTTCGCCAAGGATGCGGTTGGTGTTGCGCAGAAACTCAATGGCTTCCAGATTTTCCCGGCCGCCGTATTCATTGGGGATCCACTCCCCCGCCTTGCGGCTATAGTCGCGATAGATCATCGAGGCCACTGCGTCGACGCGCAGAGCATCGATGCCGAAGCGTTCGATCCAGTACAGCGCATTTCCCACCAGGAAGTTGCTGACTTCGCGGCGTCCGTAGTTGTAGATCAGGGTATTCCAGTCCTGGTGATACCCCTCGCGCGGATCGCTGTGCTCATACAGCGCGGTGCCATCGAAAGAGGCAAGGGCAAAATCATCCGCCGGGAAGTGGCCAGGCACCCAGTCCAGAATGACGTTTAGCCCGGCGGCGTGCGCGGCGTTGATAAAGTAACGGAAATCATCGCGGGTGCCGAACCGGCGGGTCGGCGCATAGAGGCCGGTGGGTTGATAGCCCCAGCTGCCGTCGAACGGGTGCTCGTTAACCGGCAGCAGCTCGAGATGGGTGAAGCCCATCCATTTCGCGTAGGGCACCAGCTGGTCGGCCAGCTCGCGGTAGCTCAGCCAGAAATTATTGTCGGTATGACGACGCCATGAGCCAAGATGCACTTCATAGATAGAGACAGGGGCATCGAACTGGTTCGCCGCTTTGCGGTCCGCCGGCTGTTCGACTTTAGGCGGCAGATCGCAGATAAGCGAGGCGCTTTCCGGACGCATTTGCGATTCAAAGGCGTAAGGGTCGGCTTTGACCCGCAGATGGCCGTGGGCGTCAATCAGCTCGAATTTATACAGCTGGCCATTGTGCGCGCCCGGGACGAACAGTTCCCATATGCCGGACTCTTTGCGGAATCGCATCGGGTGGCGCCGGCCGTCCCAGTAGTTAAACTGCCCCACCACTGAGACGCGACGGGCGTTCGGCGCCCATACCGAGAAACGGGTGCCGGTGACGCCGTCCATGGTGGCGGCGTGCGCGCCCAGCGTTTCGTAAGGGCGCAGGTGGGTCCCTTCCGACAGCAGCCAGACGTCAAGATCCTGCAGCAGCGGACCAAAGCGATAAGGGTCATCAATCAGATTCTGCTGCCCGTGCCAGGTGACGGCCAGCTGATAGCGAAAGGCGTTTTTACGCCGCGGCAGAACGCCGCTGAAGAAACCACGCGAGTCGAGGCATTCGAGCTTGCCGACTTTGCGTCCGGTTTTCGGTTCAATAACCCACACATCGGTGGCATCGGGTAATAATGCGCGCACTTCCAGCCCGGCGTCGGTACGGTGCATGCCGAGCACGGAAAAAGGGTCCGCGAAATGACCGGCGATTAGCGCATTAATCACGTCTCTATCGATATGATTAGACATGCTTTCATCCTGTTGTAAGTGTCGCTCATTCCTGTAACTGGCGACTTTTTTTGACCTGAACGGCGCAGCGCCTTCTGCATCCTTCTGCTCCGTCCCACCTTCAGGTAAGGAATTCCTTACTTAAAGCATAGCCAAGGCTGAGTTACCTCCGTGGGGAAAAATCTAACATCCGCGTTTACTCCTTGTATTACGCAAAAAAAAAAGGGGGCTCGAAGACCCCCTTTCTGTTTATCCTGCGCTTACGCCAGCTGGCGAAGCATCCGGCGCAGCGGCTCCGCGGCGCCCCACAGCAGCTGGTCGCCAACGGTAAAGGCCGACAGATACTCCGGCCCCATATTCAGTTTACGCAGGCGACCTACCGGGGTGGTCAGGGTGCCAGTCACCGCGGCTGGGGTCAGCTCGCGCATGGTAATGTCGCGATCGTTCGGTACCACTTTGGCCCACGGGTTGTGCGCGGCCAGCAGCTCCTCAACGGTCGGGATAGAGACATCTTTTTTCAGCTTGATGGTGAACGCCTGGCTGTGGCAGCGCAGCGCGCCAACGCGGACGCACAGGCCGTCTACCGGGATAACGGACGAGGTGGCGAGGATCTTGTTGGTCTCCGCCTGGCCTTTCCACTCTTCGCGGCTCTGGCCGTTATCCAGCTGTTTGTCGATCCACGGGATCAGGCTGCCCGCCAGCGGTACGCCGAAGTTATCCACCGGCAGCTCGCCGCTGCGGGTCAGCGACGTCACTTTGCGCTCGATATCCAGAATGGCGGAAGCCGGGTCCGCCAGCTCTGCCGCGACGTGGTTGTGCAGCTGGCCCATCTGGCTCAGCAGTTCGCGCATATGACGCGCGCCGCCGCCGGAAGCCGCCTGGTATGTCGCCACGCTGACCCACTCCACCAGATCCTGGGCAAACAGGCCGCCGAGGGACATCAGCATCAGGCTGACAGTACAGTTGCCGCCGACAAAGGTTTTTACGCCGTTGTTCAGGCCGGCGGTGATCACGTCCTGGTTAACCGGGTCGAGGATAATGATCGCATCGTCCTTCATGCGCAGCGAAGAGGCAGCGTCAATCCAGTAACCCTGCCAGCCGCTTTCGCGCAGCTTCGGGTAAATCTCGTTGGTGTAATCGCCGCCCTGGCACGTGACAATAATGTCCAGTGCCTTCAGCGCGTCCAGATCGAACGCATCCTGGAGCGTGCCACCGGTGCTACCGCCGAAAGACGGCGCTGGCTGTCCCAGCTGGGAGGTAGAGAAGAACACCGGGCGAATGGCGTCGAAATCGCGCTCTTCAACCATGCGTTGCATGAGAACAGAGCCGACCATTCCGCGCCAGCCGATAAAACCAACATTTTTCATAACGTATTCCTGCGAGGTGTGTGCTGTTTGTGCCTGACCAGTTTCCAACTGGATTATCCCTCACCTTACAAAATGCAGCTAAAGTCGCAAGTGAAATTAATCAATGATTGCTGAACAATCAGAAAAGCAACTTATCCTGCACATTGTCCACCGTCGCTGGTCGTCGTCAAAGCGCAATGATTATCGGGGAAATCACCCAGGGAATGGAACATTTTCCGTCGCGATTTTATTGATCCTGATTATGGATTAAGCGCGAAATCCGCTGATTTTCCCCTTGCCAAAAAGAGGCAACAAACCCAGGTGCAGCAAGGCTTGCCGAAGGATACGAGCATCGTCGTAGCGCTAATAAGGGCGAGGAGCGGGAAGAGAAAAGAGGGAAAAAGCGCGGCTTATCGCCGGGAAGCCAGGGTAAACGGCGTTACCCTGGCTTTTGGCCACCCGCGAGCGGGTGGCGAACAGACTTAGCTCAGCAGCTGGAAGGCAATCATGCCGACAATCGCCCCGGTGGTGCCGAGGATGGTTTCCATCATCGTCCAGGTTTTCAGCGTCTGGGCTTCGGTGGCGCCGGTAAATTTACCGAACAGCCAGAAGCCGGCGTCGTTCACATGGCTCACGACAATCGAGCCGCCGGCGATACAGATAGACAAGGCCGCCATCTGCGCGCCGCTGTAGTTCAGCTGCTCAATCACCGGCATCACCAGGCCGACCGCCGTCAGGCACGCCACGGTGGCGGAACCCTGGATGATACGCACCGCCGCCGCCAGCACGAAGCAGGTAATGGCGATCGGCAGCCCCATACCGGTCAGCGCTTCACCCAGCGCCGGGCCGACGCCGGAGTCAACCAGCACCTGCTTGAAGACGCCGCCTGCCCCGATCACCAGCAGGATAATGCCCGCCGGCTGCAGCGCATGACCGCAGATCTCCATCACCCGGTCTTTCGCCATCCCCTGACGTACCGCCAGGCCGTAGATCGCCACCAGGCAGGCTACCAGGATCGCGGTGAATGGGTGACCGATAAATTCAAACCATTCGTAAGCGGTCGACCCCACCGGCACAAAGCGCGCGGCGATGGTTTTCAGGCCTACCAGCACCAGCGGCAGCAGGATCAGCGACAGGCTGAAGCCGAAGGAGGGCATTTTGCCTTCGCCGAGATGCGGCTCCGTCACGTCGTCAGGAATATGCAGCTCAACGTAGCGGCTGATGAAGTTGCCCCACAGCGGTCCGGCGATAATCATTCCCGGAATTGCCGCGCACAGGCCAATCAGGATCATCCAGCCAAAGTCGGCGTGCATTTGCGACGCCAGCAGCATCGGCGCCGGTCCCGGCAGCAGGAACGCCGCGGCGGCGGCCACCCCGGCAAACAGCGGGATCACCAGCTTCACGAGGTTAGTGCCGGTATGGCGCGCCATCGAGAAGGCGACGCTGATCAGTAGCACGATCGCCACTTCGAAAAACAGCGGCAGCGCGCAGATGAGGCCGGCGAGACCAATCGCATAGTGCGCGCGATTGTGGCCGAAGGATTTGAGCATCTTGACGGCAATCTGATCGACCGCCCCCGTTTCATGCAGGATCTTCCCGAACATCGCGCCCAGCGCGACGACGATCGCCAGGAAGCCCAGCGTACCGCCCATCCCCTTCTCCATCGTCGCCGCGATTTTATCCAGCGGCATGCCGGAGAAGAGACCTGCGCCAATAGAAACCACCATCAAAGCCACGAAGGCGTGCATCCGCGCCTTCATGACTAAAAACAGCAGCAGCAATACCGAGCCGACTGCTGTTAAAACAAGCGTTAAAGTACTCACTAGTGACTGCCTTTGTTGATCACCTCAATGGTGCTGGCCACCACGCCTTCCAGCGGCTGGTCGATATCGACGATAAGCACATCGCTCTCGTCGGCGCCTGGTTCCTGCAGCGTTTCAAACTGCGTCACCAACATTTGGGTTTTGAAGAAGTGCCCTTTACGCGCCTTCAGACGGTTTTCGATCACCTCGAAGCCGCCTTTCAGGTAGATGAAGGAGAGGTTCGGGTTGCCCTTGCGCAGAATGTCGCGATAGCTCTTCTTCAGCGCCGAACAGACGATCAGCGACACCTTATTGGTACGCTGCATGGCAAACGCGGCGTCATTTAGCGCCTGCAGCCACGGGGTACGGTCGTCATCGTTGAGCGGCTCACCGGAGGCCATCTTGGTGATATTGCTGCGCGGATGCAGAAAGTCGCCGTCGAGAAACGCGGCATGCAGCTGATGCGCCACTTCGCTGGCGACAGCGGATTTCCCGCTGCCGGAAACGCCCATCAGAACGTAGACGTGGTGATCATGATTAGTCGTGCTCAAAGCATCCTCCCACCGGACAGGTACGCCGCGCCGGGGCTGACTCATTGAGCGCGAAGGCGGCGTATCGGTTAATTGTTACGGGTAACTGTTATCGGTAACATTGTCATGCCGGACCTGTGGAGAAGCAATATCCATTCGTGCCAGATGTGAATATGTGTGATCTACTTCAAACTTGTCAGTTTAAATTGATCCGCCCGGTGACAATGTGAAACCTAAATCTAACATCTTAGGGGTAATCGCTTCGCCACGAATGCGCGCCAGCAGACGTTCGGCGCCAATGCGCCCCATCCGCTCGCGCGGGGTCAGGACGCTGGCCAGCCGCGGCTCCATCACCTGGCCGATATCGTGGCCATGGAAACCGGCTATCGCCATGTCGTCCGGGATCTTCAGCCCCAGGCGCTGGCACTCAAAGGCCGCGCCGACCGCGAGGTCATCGTTGGTGCAAAAGATGCCGTCAAGCTGCGGGTATTCACGGCGCGCCTGGCGCATCAGCTCAATCCCGGATGAATAGGACGAGGACTGCTCCACCATCACGCTGTAGGGCGTCATGCCCGCATCGAGCATCGCCTGCTCGTACCCCTTCTGTTTGATGATAGTACGTTCATCAAGACGCGCGCCGAGATAAGCAACGTGGCGGTGGCCGCGGGCGATAATCGCCGCCGTCATCTGCCGCGCCGCTTCGAAGTTATCGAAACCGACCGCGATATCGAGGCACGGTGACTGGCTGTCCATTAGCTCCACCACCGGAATGCCGGCGACTTCAATCATCTTCAGGGTGCGGGGCGTATGGGTGCGTTCGGTGAGGATCAGGCCGTCAATGTTCCAGGAGAGCATCGATTCGAGGCGTTTCTCTTCCATTTCCGGCTTGTAGCCGTAGTGCGCCAGCATGGTTTGATAGCCGAAGGCGTCAGTGACGCTTTCAATCCCGCGTAGCACTTCCGAGAACACCTGGTTGGTTAACGATGGCAGCAGCACGCCAATGGCGCGGCTGGTGGCGTTGGAGAGAATGTCAGGGGCGCGATTGGGAATATAACCCAGTTCATCGAGGGCAACGGCAATCTTGCCACGCAGCGCTTCGGAGACCTGCTCCGGGTTGCGTAAATAGCGACTGACCGTCATTTTGGTCACGCCGACAAGATCGGCTACATCCTGAAGTACGGGTCTTTTCTTTTTCATCGTCCTGACTGTGATCAACGGGGAACATTTTCTCAGTTTATCACGGACAAAGCGCAACCTTCCCTAACATGAGGGAAGGCTACGCAATTTATTTATACCCATCATACTTCGAGTTGCATGCGCGTTGGCTTTCCTCGCTCACCCCCAGTCACTTACTTAAGTAAGCTCCTGGGGATTCTCTGCGTCGCCGCCTTTCTGCAACTCAAATTATTTTGGGTATAGACGACCTCAGATAACGATCAAACCGGCGGCAGATCGAACAGCAGGATTTCGCTATCGCTGTCGGCATGAACCGAAATCGCCTGCTCGTCCCAGATAGCCAAACCATCGCTGGTAGTGGCTTTGGTACCGTTGATGGTCACTTCGCCTTTGACGACCTGGATCCAGACGCGACGTTCCGCGGCAATCTGGTGAACCGACTGCTCATCTTTCAGCAGCGCCCAGCGATACAGCTCCATATCCTGATAGACCTTCAGCGAGCCATCCCGTGCATCCGGCGACAGCACCAGCTGTTTGCCCTGGGCGGCGTCGAAGCGGCGCTGCTCGTAGCGCGGGGTAATGCCGGTTTCTTCCGGAATAATCCAGATCTGGTACAGACGCAGACGATCGGTTTTGCTCGGGTTGTACTCAGAGTGACGCACCCCGGTACCCGCGCTCATGATCTGGAACTCGCCCGCCGGCACCTGCTCTTTGTTGCCCATGCTGTCCTGGTGCTCCACCGCCCCTTCCAGTACATAGGTCAGGATCTCCATATCTTTGTGTGGGTGGGTACCGAAGCCCTGACCGGCGTCGATGACGTCGTCGTTAATCACCCGCAGGGCGGAGAAGCCCATAAAGTTCGGGTCGTAGTAGTTGGCGAAAGAGAAAGTATGCCAGGAATCCAGCCAGCCATGGTTAGCGTGGCCACGTTCGTTCGCTTTGCGTAAGTAGATCATGTTGCACCCCCATATGTTTTCGATGGAGTCAGTGTGGACCCATTTCGCCGACGATCATAGAGGGTGAAAATTGACTCCTCTGTTCAAAAAATATGAACAAGCGCCGAGGAGCCGACTGGGCTTATTTCACCAGAGTAATGGTGGCCGGTGAGGGCTGCTCAAAGCCGCGCTGCAGGATCTCCATATTGGTAAGAACGTCAGATTCCTTGACGTAATTTGGCTGGCCGTTGACGAGGGTGTCGTACAGCGCGTCGTAGACCCGGCCATAGTCGCCGCTCTCCAGCGGGACCGCTTCGCGCACCGTCTCCCCTGCCTCGTTGACATACACCAGCTCGCCGACGCTGTCGTCCGCGCCAAAGCCCGGCTCGCCCGGCATGATATTGGCTTTCAGGCTGGTCTCCTGCTGGTCGATACCATATTTCACAAACGAGCCTTTATGGCCGTGGACGATGAATTTCGGGTAGTCGATCTGCACCAGGTGGCTGGTCTTAACGATGGCCTTCAGATCGCCGTAGAACAGCTGGGCCTCAAAGGTATCATCCGGGTTAGCTTTGTTGCGCAGCGAGCGCAGATCGTAAGCGACATGGTCCGGGCGGCCGAACAGGGAAATAATCTGGTCCAGGGTATGCACGCCAAGGCCATAGAACTCGCCGTTTTGCGGGCCGCCGGGGTTGGTCTCCGCCAGCGGGCGGTAGTTGTCAAAATGGCTTTCAATCTCCACCAGTTCGCCAAGTTTGCCGCTCTCAATCACCTTTTTAGTGGTCAGGAAGCAGGAGTCGAAACGGCGGTTCTGGTAGGGCGTCACCGTCAGGCCTTTGCTGTTCGCCAGCGCAAACAGGGTCTTGGCTTCCTCCAGCGTCGGGGTGAACGGCTTTTCCACCAGCACGTTTTTCCCCGCCTCCAGCGCCTTTTTCGCATAGTCAAAATGGCTGTCGGCATGGGTGCAGACCACCACCAGCCTGACCTGCGGGTCGTTTAATACTTCATCGAGATCGCTGGTGAAATGGATGTGGGAATACTGCGGCGCCTGCTCCTCGGGCTTCGCCCGACGGCGATAGATGTGCGCCACCTGCCAGCGGTCCTGGCGGTGTAACACGTAAGGAAGATGGTAGCGGGTGGTGCTTTTGCCGAAGCCAATAAATGCGCAGTGCAGAGTCATAACGCTGTCCTTAGTTAATGAGCTACCTTCAACCATAGCGCAAGCCGGGACATGACTTCATCCTCTCAGTCCGTTTTCCGTGAAGATTCGTCAAAAAAATAGGTCGCGTACCATCCATACGCAATTATTAACAACTCATTGATTAACAACAGATTAAATCGACATTTTTCGGTTAAATATCTTGATCTCAATGGCGAAACTGCGGATAAGTGGAGGGCAAACCAGGACGTTGCTGATGACTAACGGAGTAGCCAGCCGCTACGGATGGACAAACAGTATCTCGCCTTAAACGGCGCCCTTTTTTTCTGGCTTCTCGCGCTGATCGCCTGGTCTGTCGATGCGATCGTGCCGGCGCGCCTGGCGGCCGCCTGCGCACTGGTCGCCTTTCTCCTCCATAGCCAACGGAACAAAATTAACGCGATGTTTATTAAGAAAAATAAAACGGAACCTCAGACGTCAGAAGTGGCCACGCCTCCGGCAAACAACCCAGAATCCCAGGCGGTCGCCAGCAAAAAACAAGAGACTACGGTCATCGCCAGCGGGGTGCATTTCGTCGGCAATATTGTCGCCAGCGGCCATGTCTATATTCACGGCCAGCTTACCGGCAACATCGAGGCGAAAGAACATCTGATTAAGGTGATGCGTGAAGGTCAGGTCGAGGGCAACATCAGCTGCCGTGAGCTGATTATTGATGGCAAGGTTCAGGGCCAGTGCCGCGGCGACAGCATCACCATTGAGGAACACGGCAATCTGGATGGCACCCTCGCCTATCGCTCGCTGGCGATTAAAAAGGGCGGCCAGTTCACCGGCAGCGCCGAGGTGCTGGCCGCGGCGGAAAGCAAAAGTCATCTCATCGGCCTGGTTGCGGAAGACGGCGTGATGTCCGCCAGGCCGCAAAGCGCCTGAGGTTGCAGCAAAAAAAAAGCCAGCACCCGGCTGGCTAAAGTAATACTGGAAGCAATGTGAGCAATGTCGTGCTTTCAGGCTTTCCGCAAGGGTCTTCCTGAATGCAGGACAATAATAATCATTCTCATTCGCACTTGTCTATCTTTTTTTTGCAAAAAACGGCATTGACTCCCCGGCTGCCGTCAGAGATGGTGAAGGAGAATCAACCACCAAAAAGAGGACAAGGGAATGAGTGACATAGTGATACGCCATGCCGAACCGCGCGATGCTGAACCTTTACGTATGCTGATGGCGCACCCGGAGGTCTATCATGACACGCTACAGATCCCTTACCCCGCCATGGAAGCCTGGCAGGAGAAGCTACAGCCCAAACCCCATACCTTCCATCTGGTGGCGACGCTGGACGATCGGGTTACCGGGCATCTGTCGCTCCATGTCGAACCGCGCCCTCGTCGCAGCCACGTGGCGACCTTTGGCATGGCGGTTGCCGCCGGCCATCAGGGGCGCGGTATCGGCAGCGCGCTGATGCGCGAGATGATCGACCTGTGCGATAACTGGCTGCGCATTGACCGCATTGAGCTGACGGTGTTCGCTGATAACAAGCCGGCGATTGCGGTATACAAAAAACACGGATTTGAGATCGAAGGCACAGGCAAGCGTTACGCGCTGCGCAACGGTGAATATGTGGATGCATATTATATGGCGAGAATGAAGTAGCATGTTGTCGGGTGGCGGCTTCGCCTTACCCGACCTACGTTCGTGCAGTGGTTGGCCCGGTAAGCGCAGCAGCGCCACCGGGCAACATATCAATACCCCGCCGTTAAATCATCCGGCGAACGCGGGTCGGAGGCGCCATACAGCATCCCGTCCGGCCCCACCATAATGCTCTGAGTGCTGCCCATCGCCTCTTTCAGCGCCACTTTCTGCCCTTTCGCCTCCAGCAGCTTCAGGGTATCCGGGCTAAAGCCTTTCTCCACCCGCAGCTCATCCGGCAACCATTGATGATGGAAGCGCGGGGCGTTGGTGGCTTCTGCGACGTTCATCCCGAAATCGATGGTATTGACCACCATCTGCAGCACAGTGGTGATGATCCGGCTGCCGCCCGGGCTGCCGGTCACCAGCCAGGTTTTGCCGTCTTTCACCACAATGGTCGGCGACATCGACGACAGCGGGCGTTTTTTCGGCTCCACCGCATTGGCGTCGCCGCCCACCAGGCCATAGACGTTAGGTACGCCGGGCTTCGCCGAGAAATCATCCATCTGGTTATTCAGCAGAATGCCGGAGTCCCCCGCCACAATGCCGGTGCCGAAGGTGGTATTCAACGTATAGGTCACCGCCACCGCATTGCCGTCTTTATCGACCACCGAGAAGTGGGTGGTCTGGTTGCTTTCATAGGGCGCCAGCTTGCCCGGGCGGATCTGGCTGGAAGGCTTCGCCTTATTGACGTCGATCTCGGCGGCAATCGCTTTGGCGTAGGCTTTGCTGGTCAGCGCCTGCCACGGCACTTTGACGAAGTCAGGGTCGCCGAGATATTCAGAGCGGTCGGCATAGGCGTGTTTCTCCGCCTCCGCCATCACCTGCATAGCGTCGGCGCTGCCAAAGCCATATTTCTGCAGATCGAAGTTTTCGAGGATATTGAGGATCTGCACGATGTGGATCCCGCCGGAGGAGGGCGGCGGCATAGAGTAGATCTCATACCCGCGATATTCGCCGCTAATCGGCGTGCGCTCCACGGCCTTATAGTTAGCGAGGTCGGCTTTGGTGATAAGCCCGCCGTGCTTTTTCATCTCGTCCGCGATCTGGTCGGCAATAGCGCCTTTATAGAAGGCATCCGGACCGTGCTCGGCAATCAGCTCGAGGCTTTTCCCCAGGTTCTTCTGTACCAGCCGGTCGCCCTTCTTCAGCGGCTCGCCGTTCTTCCAGAAGATCGCTTTACTGTTTTCGTGCTGCGGGATCACTTCGCTGCCGTAGGTCTTCAGATCGTCCGCCAGCGCATCGTTAACAATAAAGCCCTCTTCCGCCAGCTTGATTGCCGGGCGGATCACTTTGTTCAGCGGCATGGTGCCGTATTTTTCCAGGGCAAGAGAGAAGCCCGCCACGCTGCCTGGCGTACCGGAGGCCAGATGCGAGGTGAGCGATTTTTTACTGTCCGGGTTACCCTGGTCGTCGAGGAACATGTCGCGGGTGGCCTGCTCTGGCGCCATTTCGCGGAAATCGATCGCCGTAGTCTTGCCGTCTTTCGTCCGCAGCATCATAAAACCGCCGCCGCCGATATTCCCCGCCTGCGGATGAGTGACCGCCAGCGCGTAGCCAACCGCCACCGCCGCATCGACAGCGTTGCCGCCCTGGCGCAGAATATCCACCCCGACGCGGGTGGCCAGCGCATCCACCGAGGCCACCATGCCCTGCCGGGCGCGCACCGGGTGGAATACATCCTCCTCTACGCCATAAGAGACCGGCGGCGGCGGCGGTGGACTGGCGGCGACGGTAAAACTACCGCCCGCCAGCAACGCAGCGATGACCACCTGACGCCAGATTGTTGTTTTTATCATTGTCTTACTCCTGATAGGTAGGTTTCATTCCCCGCTTAAGCCTGGTTGATAACTCCTAAAAAATCATTGTTATGGCGGATTCGAGGTACACTTAAGTGATCCCACGCACGGGAGGAGAAAACCATGAAAGCGATGTTATTTCTGGCGGCGCTGATGCCGCTCGGCGTTTTAGCCCAGCCAATCAATATTGATAACAACCCCAACCAGCCGGGTTACGTGGTCCCCAGCCAGCAGCGCATGCAAAATGAGATGAAGGTGCAGCAACAGCAGCAACAGAGCATGCTGAAGCAGAATCTGAACAATCAGACTCGCTCCCAGCAGCAGCATTTGCAAAACCAGCTGCAGACCAATCAGCAGCGCGCGGCGCAGGGCGGGAATCTCAATCCGCCGCAGCAGGTGCTGCCGAACAACAACGGAGGGATGCTGCGGCAGACCAACCCGTAAAGGCCAGCCGCCGCGCAGCGGTTATTAAGGCTGGAAATGGGGCCCGATGACGTCAATGGCATCGGTGCAGATGCAGTCTACGCCCCAGCGCAGCAGCTCGGTGGCGCGCTGGGGTTTGTTAACGGTATACACCAGGATATGCAGGCCGGCCTGTTTCAGGCTTGCCACCCGCCCGGCGTCCAACAGCTTGTGGTTAAGGTGAATGGAGACGCAGCCCAGCCGGGTGGTCAACTCCCGCCAGTCCTCACGCCACTCATCCAGCAACAGCCCGCGCGGCAGCTCGGGGGCGGCTTCCTGCGCCGCTTCCAGGGCATCGATTTCAAACGACGACAGCAGCGGCGCGGTCATTCCCGCCCACAGCTCCCGCGCCGCCAGGGCCACCACGTTGCCGGTCTGCGGCCCAAGGCCGGTGGTCGGTTTAATTTCGATATTCGCCATCATGCCGTGACGGCGGCAGCGCTCCGCCACCTGGGAGAGCAGCGGCAGCGGCTCGCCCTTAAATTCACGGCTGAACCAGCTACCGGCATCAACCTTCAGCAGATCGTCCCATGGCAGCTCCCCCGCCACGCCCCAGCCGTTGCTGGTGCGTTCGAGATTATCGTCATGCAGCAGAAAGATCTGCCCGTCCTTTGACAGCTTGGCGTCAAATTCAATCATCGTGTGCCCGTAGCGAGCGCCGACGTCGATAGCCGCCAGGGTGTTCTCCGGCGCCAGTTTACCGCCGCCGCGATGGGCGACGATACGGGGATAAGGCCAGTTACTCATGCGCGTTGTCCTGTTTCACCATCAAAGAGGTGCAGATGTTCCAAAGGCAGATGCAGCCATAGCGTGCTGCCTGCCGCCGGGCGCTGCTGGTGCGGCAGTCTGACCACCAGCTTCTGTTCGCCCCAGCGCCCGTGGGCAAGGTTATCGGCGCCTAAAATTTCCAGGGAGTCCATCAGCAGCGGAATGCCGCCTTGCGCCTGCGAGCTTAAGATAAAATGCTCCGGGCGGATACCGAGGGTCATTTTACGCCCGGCGTGGCGCCGGTGCTCATGATTCGTCGGCAGCTGGATGCCGCCCGCCAGCTCAAAGCAACCGCCGTCATCGCTGATGCGCCCTTCCAGCAGGTTCATGGCCGGGCTGCCGATAAAGCTCGCAACAAAGCGGCTGGCCGGCTTCTCATACACTTCCACCGGGGTGCCGATCTGCTCGGCAACGCCTTTATTCATCACCATCACCCGCTGGGCGAGGGTCATCGCCTCCACCTGGTCATGGGTAACGTACAGCGAGGTGGTTTTCAGGCGGCGATGCAGCTGTTGCAGCTCAAGACGCATCTGCACGCGCAGCTTGGCGTCGAGGTTTGACAACGGTTCGTCGAAGAGGAATACCGCCGGGTCACGCACGATGGCGCGGCCCATCGCCACGCGCTGGCGCTGGCCGCCGGAGAGCTCGCGCGGGCGGCGCTTGAGCAGGCCGTCGAGCTCAAGAATACGCGCCGCCTCCTGCACCCGCTCGGCGATCAATCCCTTACCCATGCCGCGGATCTTCAGCCCCCACGCCATGTTCTCTTCCACGCTCATATGCGGATAAAGGGCATAGTTCTGGAACACCATGGCGATGCCGCGATCCTTCGGCTCCATCTCGGTGACCCGCTTGCGGTCGATCCAGATATCGCCGCTGGTCACCCGCTCCAGTCCGGCGACCATCCGCAGCAGCGTTGATTTCCCGCAGCCCGACGGGCCGACCATGACGATAAATTCCCCGTCCGCCACGTCCAGCGTCAGCGGTTGAATCACCTGGGTTTTGCCATCCCAGCTTTTGCTTACTGCCTGTAGTTTTAAACCAGCCATTTTATTTCTCACTATCGACCAGGCCACGCACAAATGCGCGCTGCATGGCTAAAACGATGACAACCGGCGGGATCAGGGTCAGCAGCATCGCCGCCATCACCTGATTCCACTGGGTAGTGCCTTCGCCGGTGGCGATCATGCCTTTGATGCCGGCGACGGCGGTGCCAAGATTCACATCCTGAATAATCAGCAACGGCCACAGATACTGATTCCAGCCGTAGATAAAAGTGATGACGAACAGCGCCGCGAGGTTGGTTTTCGACAGCGGCAGCACGATGTCGCGAAAGAAGCGCATCGGCGAAGCGCCATCGATACGCGCTGCTTCAATCAGCTCGTCCGGCAGGGTCATAAAGAACTGGCGGAACAGGAAGGTGGCGGTGGCCGAGGCCATTAGCGGCAGCGTAAGCCCGGCGTAGCTGTCGAGCATGTTGAGATTGGCGATCACTTCCACCGTCGGGAAAATACGCACCTCGACCGGCAGCATTAGCGTGATAAAAATCATCCAGAAGAACAGGTTACGCAGCGGAAAGCGGAACCAGACGATGGCGAACGCCGACAGCATCGACACGACGATTTTGCCCACCGTAATGGCGAACGCCATGATGAAGCTGTTGAGCATCATCAGCCAGAACGGCGCGCTGTTGACGCCAACGCCGTTCACCCAGATGGTCTTCATGTTCTCCAGCAGATGTCCGCCGGGGATCAGCGTCATCGGCGTTTCGAACACCGATTGGTTATCCAGCGTCGCCGCCACGAAGGCGACGTACAGCGGGAATAAAATGACGGCGATGCCCAGAATCAGCATGGTGTGGCTGAAAATCGTCAGCCCGCGACGGTTCTCAATCATTGGTAACGCACCTTACTTTCAACGTAACGGAACTGCACCACCGTCAGGATAATGACGAGGAACATCAGCACCACCGACTGCGCGGCGGAAGCGGAAAGATCGAGCCCGGCGAAACCTTCGCGATAGATTTTGTAAATCAGGGTGGTGGTCGCCTGCACCGGGCCGCCGGCGGTGGCGGCATCGATCACCGGGAAGGTGTCGAAGAAGGCGTAAACCAGGTTGACCACCAGCAGGAAGAAACTCACCGGCGCAATCAGCGGCAGCGCCAGCCTGAAGAAGCGGCGGATTGGCCCGGCGCCGTCGATAGCGGCAGCCTCAACCAGCGAACGCGGGATCGACTGCAGCGCGGCGAAGAAAAACAGGAAGTTGTAGCTTATCTGCTTCCATACCGAGGCGAAGACCACCAGGAACATCGCCTGGCCGCTGTTCTGCGCGTGGTTCCAGTCGTAGCCCAGCTCGCCGAGGAAATGGGTGATCAGCCCGCGCCCGGGGTTAAAGAGGAAGATCCACAGCACCGCCGCCACCGCGGGGGCCACGGCATACGGCAGCAGCATCAGGGTCTGATAGAAGCGGCTGCCGCGCACCACGTAGTCGACCAGCGCAGCGAAAAAGAGCGAAATAAGCAGGCCGCTGACGGTCACCAGGGCGCTGAATTTGATAGTGGTCCAGAACGAGTCCAGATAGTACGGGTCATGGAACAGCGCCACGAAGTTATCCAGGCCGACAAACTGGCTGGACAGGCCAAACGGATCGACGCTCTGCAGCGAATACCACAGCGCTTCGCCCGCGGGCCAGATAAAGAAAATCAGCGTGATAATCAGCTGCGGCGCGACCAGGACATAGGGCAGCCAGCGCGAGCGGAATACCGGACGGGATGATGACATTGAGATTGGGTTCCTGAACAATGCCGGGTGGCGGCTACGCCCTACCCGGCCTACATAAGGCACATCGTAGGCCCGGTAAGCGCAGCGCCACCGGGCAAGTTACAGATTACGATTTGGTTGCTTGTTCGAAGCGGCGCAGCAGCTGATTCCCACGCTGAACGGCGGAATCCAGCGCCTGTTGCGGGGTTTTCTTGCCGGTCCACACGCTCTCCAGCTCTTCATCGACGATGGTGCGGATTTGCGGCATGTTGCCCAGACGCAGGCCTTTGGTGAACGGCAACGGCGGCTTGTTCAGCATCTGGCGCGTGGCGATATCGGCGCCCGGGTTCTTATCATAGAAGCCCTGCTGGCGGGTCAGATCGTAGGCCGCGGTGGTGATCGGCAGATAGCCGGTTTTCTGGTGCCATTCGGCGGCATTTTCCGGTTTGGTCAGGAAGTCGAGGAACTTCGCCACGCCGGTGTAGGTCTCTTTGTCTTTACCCTGCATCACCCACAGGCTGGCCCCGCCGATGATGGCGTTCTGCGGCGCGCCTTTCACGTCGGCATCGTAGGGCATCATGCCGACGCCGTAGTTAAATTTGGCGTACTGGCGGATATCGGCCAGCGAGCCGGACGAGGCAGTGGTAATGGCGCAGTCGCCGTTATAGAACTTTTCGGTGGACTCGTCTTTACGCCCGAAGTAGCTGAAATCGCCCTTCTTGTTCATCTCTTCGAGCAGCGCGATATGCTTCACCTGCTCCGGCTTGTTGAACTCAAGAACCGCGTCGGTGCCGTCAAAGCCATTGTTTTTCGTCGCCACCGGCAGGCCGTGCCAGGCGCTGAAGTTCTCAATCTGGATCCAGCCCTGCCAGCCGCTGGCGTAGCCGCACTTCATTCCGGCGGCTTTCAGCTTCGCGGTGTAGGCCGCCAGATCCTGCCAGGTCTTCGGCGGCTGCTCTGGATCTAAACCGGCTTTTTTGAAGGCGTCTTTGTTGTAGTACAGCACCGGCGTGGAGCTGTTAAACGGCTGGGAGAGCAGATGGCCGGTTTTCGAATCGGTGTAATACCCGGCGACCGTTGGCACAAACTGCGATTCATCAAACGTGATGCCCGCCTCGCTGAACACCTGGTAGACCGGCTTAATGGCTTTTGACGCCATCATGGTGGCGGTACCCACTTCATACACCTGCAGGATCGCCGGCGCGTTGCCGGTACGGAAGGCGGCGATACCGGCGCTCAGGCTCTGTTCATAGTTGCCCTTGTATACCGGAACGATTTTGTAATCAGGATTGGCCGCGTTAAAGCGTTGCGCCAGAGAATCCACTTCTTTACCCAGTTCGCCTTCCATTGAGTGCCAGAACGGGATGGTGGTAACCGCCAGGGCCTGACCGGCAAAAGCCAGGCTCAGCGCCAGTCCTAAAGCTGTATGTCGTAACGATATCATCGGTTATCTCTCTTGTTGTGCCGGATGCGCGATTTCACGCGTTTTATGCTCGCGGGGTAACATGACATGTTCGAATTACAGAAAAATAACTTTTTTATTACAAAAAAAAGATAGTAACGGGTCAGAGAGATGACAAGCCGATGAAAGGACGGGGGAAGTAAAGTGGGAGCTGAGACACGGATAATAGTTGTGCGATCGGCTCCCGGGGTCGGCGCAAGCGCCTCGCCCGGGCTACAAACCGGCGAAGTGAACGACGCCGGGTTGCGATGAATTAACCGCCGAGATAGGCGCTGCGCACCGCCTCGTTGGCCAGCAGCGCGTCGCCGGTATCCTCCAGCACCACGTGGCCGTTCTCCAGCACGTAGCCGCGATCGGCCAGCTTCAGCGCCTGGTTAGCGTTCTGCTCAACCAGGAAGATAGTCATCCCCTGCTCGCGCAGCTGCTCGATGGTATCGAAGATCTGCTGAATGATGATCGGCGCCAGCCCCAGCGACGGTTCATCCAGCAGCAGCAGACGCGGCTGGCTCATCAGGGCGCGGCCGATGGCCAGCATCTGCTGTTCGCCGCCGGACATGGTGCCGGCGCGCTGGATACGGCGCTCGTGCAGACGCGGAAACAGCTCATACACCCATTTGATGCGGGTCTGGAACTGATCGCGGGCGGCAAAAAAACCGCCCATCGCCAGGTTCTCTTCCACCGTCATTCGCGAAAAGACGCGCCGCCCTTCCGGGACGATCGCCACCGCCTCGCGCATGATCTTCGCCGTCTGCCAGTCGGTAATATCCTTACCGTCAAAGACAATACGCCCGCTGGAGGCGCGCGGATCGCCGCACAGCGTGCCGAGCAGGGTGGTTTTCCCCGCGCCGTTGGCGCCGATAAGCGTGACGATCTCGCCCTGTTTGATATGCAGGCTGACGTTGTGCAGCGCCTGAATCTTGCCGTAGTGGGCGCTGACGTTGTCAAAAGTTAACATCGCGTTTTCCATCTTATGCCTCACCAAGGTATGCGCGGATCACGTCCGGGTTATTACGAATCTCTTCCGGCGTCCCGTTGGCCAGCGGTGTCCCCTGGTTCACGACGTAGATGCGATCGGAAATGCCCATCACCAGCTTCATATCGTGTTCGATAAGCAGGATGGTGGTGTTGTGATGGTTACGCAGCTCGGCGATAAGCTCGTCCAGCTCTTTGGTCTCTTTCGGGTTCAGCCCCGCCGCCGGTTCATCGAGCATCAGAATTTCCGGCTGGGTCACCATGCAGCGGGCAATCTCCAGCCGGCGCTGGTCGCCATAGGCCAGGTTGCTGGCCTGCCGGTTAGCGTGCTCCAGCAGGCCGATACGCTCAAGCCAGGTGGCCGCGCGGTCCAGTGCTTCGCTCTGCGCCCGACGGAAGGCCGGCGTTTTCAGCAGGCCGGAGAAGAGCCCGGTTTTCAGCTGCTGATGTTGCGCCACCAGCAGGTTTTCAATGACCGTCATTTCGCGGAACAGGCGCACGTGCTGGAAGGTCCGCACCACGCCCATCCGGGCAATCTGCTGGCCTGGCAGCCCTTCCAGATGCTGGTCGCGCAGCAGAATGGTGCCGCCGGTGGGCTTGTAAAAACCGGTCAGGCAGTTAAAGACGGTGGTCTTCCCGGCGCCGTTGGGGCCGATCAGCGAGACGATCTCGCGCTCTTTGAGCTCCAGCGACACATTGTTGACGGCCAGCAGACCGCCGAAACGCATCATCAGGCCGCTGACGGATAATAATGGCTGACTCATGCCTGCTCTCCTTTCGCCTGACCGTTTTTCAGCTTCAACTGCACGCGCGTCATTGGCAGAAGCCCCTGCGGACGCCAGATCATCATCAGCACCATCAGGCCGCCGAGCATTAACATGCTGTATTCGTTAAAGTCACGCATCAGCTCACGCGACACCACCAGCAGAATAGCCGCCAGGATCACCGCGAACTGCGAGCCCATCCCGCCCAGCACGACGATCGCCAGTACAAAGGCGGACTCGGCGAAGGTAAAGGATTCCGGGCTGACGAAGCCCTGGCGCGCGGCGAACAGCGTCCCGGCGAAGCCGGCAAACGCGGCGCTGATGGTAAAGGCGGTCAGCTTGATGCGCGTCGGGCTCAGGCCCAGCGAACGACAGGCGATCTCATCTTCACGCAGCGCTTCCCACGCCCGCCCCAGCGGCATCCGCAGCAGGCGGTTGATAACGAACAGGCTCAGCACCACCAGCAGCAGCGCCACCAGATAGAGGAAAATGACCCGGTCGGAGGGATCGTATTTGACGCCGAAGAAGTTGCTGAAGGTATCCCAGCCGCCTTCGCGGGCGCTGCGGCTGAATTCGAGGCCAAAGAAGGTCGGTTTCGGGATCTGGCTGATGCCGTTTGGCCCGCCGGTGATTTCGGTATTGTTGAGCAGCAGAATACGCACGATCTCGCCGAAGCCTAAGGTCACGATCGCCAGGTAGTCGCCGCGCAGACGCAGCACCGGGAAGCCAAGCAGGAAGCCAGCCGCCGCGGAGACCAGGCCGGCCAGCGGCAGACAGGTCCAGAAGCCGAGACCGTAATAGTGGTTCAGCAGCGCGAAGGTATACGCGCCGATGGCGTAGAACCCGCCGTAGCCCAGGACCAGCAGGCCGGAAAGGCCGACCACCACGTTCAGCCCAAGGCCGAGAATGATATAGATCATCGTCAGGGTGGCGATATCCACCGTACCGCGCGACACCATAAACGGCCAGGCCACGGCAATCACCAGCAGGGCTATCAGGAACAACTTCTGCTTCACCGTCGAGCCGTCAATCGCCGGCATAATAAACTTCGGCCCGGAGACGTTCTTAACCGCTTTCTGGAACAGCGGCCGCAGCAACTGGAAGAAAAAGACCACCGCGGTGCCGATGAAGATCCACTGCCAGCGAATATCGGCGGCGGTATCCACCACCAGTTTGGTGCCGTTCAGCTCCAGCTGCACGCCCATAAAGACACCCGCCAGAATGAAGAACATCGCAGCAGAGAGCAGCGCCATTGCAATTTGCATCGGTTTCATACTTTTTCCACCTCCGGGCGGCCCAGAATGCCGGTCGGCATCACTAACAGCACCAGAATCAGCAGCGCAAAGGAAACCACGTCCTTATATTCGGTGCTGAGATAGGCAGAAGAGAGCGCCTCGGCAATACCCAGGATCAGGCCGCCGATCATCGCGCCGGGGATACTGCCGATACCGCCGAGCACGGCGGCGGTGAAGGCCTTCATCCCGGCCATAAAGCCGATGTAGGGGTTAATCACGCCGTAGAACTGACCCAGCAGCACGCCCGCCACCGCCGCCATCGCTGCGCCGATGACAAAGGTCAGGGCAATGACGCGATCGGTGTTAATGCCGAGCAGGCTCGCCATTTTCAGGTCTTCGGCACAGGCGCGGCAGGCGCGCCCCATCCGCGAGTAGCGAATGAACAGCGTCAGGGCCAGCATGGCGATAAAGGTCACCACCCAGATCACCAGCTGCATGGTGGTGATCGTCGCGGAGAAGCTGTCGCTGTGGCCGACGACCCACTGGCCGTTAAACAGGCTCGGCAGCGCCACGTCGCGGGAGCCCTGGGTCAGGCTGACGTAGTTCTGCAGGAAGATAGACATCCCGATAGCGGAGATCAGCGCAATCAGACGCTTGGAATTACGCACCGGCCGATAGGCCACGCGCTCAATGCTCCAGCCGTAGGCGCTGGCAATCACAATGGCGCCCACGAAGCCGGCGGCGACCAGCAGCCAGCTGGTGTCGATACCCATCATCATCAGCGCGGCGATGATCATGAAGGAGACATAGCTGCCAATCATGTAGACCTCGCCATGGGCGAAGTTGATCATGCCGATAATGCCGTACACCATCGTATAGCCGATGGCGATCAGCGCGTAGGTACTGCCCAGCGTGACGCCGTTAAACATCTGCTGCAGAAAATAGAGAAACTGCTCGGACATAAGGTAACCTTTTTCAAACCGCCCGCGGATCGCGGGCGGAGGGATAACTCATCTTCAGCGCTTATTTCGCCGCGCTCGAAGAGCCGTCGGCGTGCCACTGGAAGACACCAAACTCAAATCCCTTCAGATCGCCTTTTTCATCCCAGGTCAGCGGCCCAATCACGGTTTTCGCCCCGTGCGCTTTCAAATCTTTTATTAAATCCAGCGGCTGCTGGCTGCCGGTTCTGTCCATCGCCTGCGCCAGCGACTGAACCGCGGCGTAAGTGATCCAGACATACGGCCCGCTCGGATCTTTCTTCTCCGCTTTCAGCGCGTTGACGATGGCGCTGTTGGCAGGGGCCTGATCGTAGCGTTTTGGCATCGTCACCAGCATCCCTTCCGCCGCGGCGCCCGCGATATTGGACAGCGAGGCGTTGCCGACCCCTTCCGGCCCCATAAACACGGTTTTCAGCCCCACGGAGCGCGCCTGGCGCAGCATCTGGCCCATTTCCGGGTAGTAACCGCCGTAGTAGACGAAGTCGATGTTCTCTTTCTTCAGGCGCGCCAGCAGCGCGGAGAAATCTTTCTCGCCCGCGGTGATACCGTCAAAGAAGACGATGTTGGCCCCGTCTTTTTTCAGGTTGTCCTGCACCGAACGCGCCAGCCCTTCGCCGTACTGCTGCTTGTCATGAATGATGGCGATACGCTGCGGTTTGACTTTCTCGACGATATATTTCGCCGCGGTCGGCCCCTGCGAGGAGTCGAGGCCGGCGGTACGCATGATGTACTGATAGCCGCGCTGGGTCAGCTCCGGGTTGGTCGCTCCCGGGGAGATCATCAGGATGCCTTCATCCTCATAGATATCGGAAGCCGGCTGGGTGGAAGAGGAGCACAGGTGGCCGATAACGTACTGAATACCGTCGTTGACGATTTTGTTGGCCACCGCGACCGCTTGCTTCGGATCGCAGGCGTCGTCATATTCGACGGCCACCAGCTTGTCGCCCTTAATACCGCCGCTGGCGTTGATGTCTTTAATCGCCTGACGCGCGCCGTTGAACTCCATGTCGCCCCACTGGGCCACCGGACCCGACATCGCGCCGACCACGGCGACCTTAATATCCTTGGCCATCGCCGCGTGCGACATCGCTAATGCGACAATGCCCGCGACGATGGTTTTCGCGTTCCTTTTCATGCTGCAGAACCCCGTTCGTGATGTGGTGTAAATGTTTTGTATTTTTATGGTTAAAAAGCATTCTGTGCTTTTATTAAACAACGCCATTTTTACCATTGAGTTTAATGGTTTAGCGCAGCTTTTCACTAAAAAACAGATTAAAATCTCTATTTTTCAGTCGATTAAGCAAAGATAATATTCTGTATTTTGCTGAAGATAAACAAAAAAAAGTCCATGCGGCAGCATAAAATAACGATACATAAGGCGGAATAAAACGCTGCACATTAGGTTAAAATCCTGCTTATTTTTCGATCCATGACGGATTGCGCTACCCCAACAACGCCAGGAAAACGAATCCCCTGATGTATGCGCAAAAAACAGCGCTCCGCCAGACAGCAATTTTGGGTACACTGGCGCCTCTGTTTTGCACTGGACTTGCCGCCCATGAAACTGACTATTATCCGTTTACAGCACTTCAGCGATCAGGATCGCATTGATCTGGGGAAAATCTGGCCGTCGCAGGATCTGTCGACGCTGACCCTGGATGAAAACCATCGTCTCTATGCCGCCCGCTTTAACGAGCGCCTGTTGGGCGCTGTGCGCGTTACCCTGCGCGGCGTCGAAGGTGAGCTCAGCGATCTGTGCGTGCGTGAAGTGACCCGCCGCCGCGGCGTCGGGCAATATTTAGTGGAAGAGACATTGCGTGATAACCCGGCGATCAATAGCTGGCGCGTCGCCGACCGCGGGGTGGAAGACCGCGGCGTGATGGCGGCCTTTATGCAGGCGCTCGGCTTTAGCGCCCAGCAGACCGGTTGGGAAAAGCATTAAGCCGTAGCCCCAATAAGCGGAGCATGGCCAAGGAAGAACCCGGCGGCGCTTCGCTTAGCCGGGCTACCTGGCAACTATAGCCCTGGTAAGCGCAGCGCGAGCGGGCGCAGACAACGCATTTGCAGCGTGAAAGGCGCCCCACCCATTTAACCCAGCATTTCGCGTTGCAAAAAGGCGTCAAGACCCGAAATCCCCGGGAGCTTACATCAGTAAGTGACCGGGGTTGAGGGATGCAGACAACGCATTTGCAGCGTGAAAGGCGCCCACCCATTTAACCCAGCATTTCGCGTTGCAAAAAGGCGTCAAGACCCGATATCCCCGGGAGCTTACATCAGTAAGTGACCGGGGTTGAGGGGCGCAGACAACGCATTTGCAGCGTGAAAGGCGCCCACCCATTTAACCCAGCATTTCGCGTTGCAAAAAGGCGTCAAGACCCGATATCCCCGGGAGCTTACATCAGTAAGTGACCGGGGTTGAGGGGCGCAGACAACGCATTTGCAGCGTGAAAGGCGCCCACCCATTTAATCCAGCATTTCGCGTTGCAAAAAGGCGTCAAGACCCGACATCCCCGGGAGCTTACATCAGTAAGTGACCGGGGTTGAGGGGCGCAGACAACGCATTTGCAGCGTGAAAGGCGCCGGTTAAATTATTTGGCGTCGGTCGCCGTACCGTTAGCATGCCAGGTAAAGACACCGAACTCGAAGCCTTTCAGGTCGCCTTTCTGATCCCACGACAGCGGGCCCATCACGGTGTCTACCGTCGCGCCTTTCAGGTATTTAGCGATTTCCGCCGGATCGTCAGACTGATTCAGGCCCGCCTGCAGCGACTGCAGCGCCGCGTAGGTGGTCCAGACGAAGGCGCCGCTCGGATCCTGTTTCTTCGCCTTGATCGCATCCACGATCGGTTTGTTCGCCGGCACCTGGTCGTAGTTCTTCGGCTTGGTCACCAGCAGGCCTTCCGCCGACTCGCCGGCGATGTTAGACAGGGAGACGTTCGCTACGCCTTCCGGGCCCATAAACTGGGTTTTCAGACCGGCAGCGCGGGCCTGACGCAGGATCTGGCCCATTTCCGGGTGGTAACCGCCGTAGTAGACGAAGTCGATATTCTCTTTCTTCAGGCGCGCCACCAGAGTGGAGAAATCTTTCTCACCGGCGGTGATCCCGTCGAAGAAGACCACGTTCGCCCCGCCTTTTTTCAGGCCATCCTGCACCGCACGGGCCAAACCTTCGCCGTACTGCTGTTTGTCATGCACGACTGCGATACGCTGCGGCTTCACTTTGTCGAGAATGTATTTCGCCGCGGTTGGTCCCTGGTCGGAGTCCAGACCGGTGGTGCGCAGGATCAGCTTATAGCCGCGCGCGGTCAGCTCCGGCGCGGTCGCAGCGGGGGTGATCATCAGAATGCCTTCGTCTTCATAGATGTCAGACGCCGGCTGAGTGGAAGAGGAGCACAGGTGGCCGATAACGTATTTGATCCCGTCGTTGACCACTTTGTTGGCGACCGCTACCGCCTGTTTCGGGTCGCAAGCGTCATCATATTTTACGATCTGCAGCTTATTGCCCTTAATGCCGCCCTTCGCGTTGATATCCGCTACCGCCTGCTCGGCACCGGTAAACTCCTGATCGCCGTACTGGGCCACCGGGCCGGACATCGCCCCGACTACCGCGATTTTGATATCTTCCGCCAGCGCCGCGCTGCTCATAACTAAGGCAATACATCCTGCCAGTAACGCTTTACCCTTCATATTCATCCTGAGGCTCCCCATTATTATGGTTTTTGCATTTGTTGTGATGTTGTTTGTTAGCGCATTATTTTGTTTATATCGATAGGAAAAGCATATGATAGCTAACCAACCGGGGGCTGCTCGCGCTTTTGCAGCACACTATGCTAAACATACCGTCATTCTGAGGAATTTGAAACGACTAAATTGCGGGCTATGTAACAGATAAGTGACAAATAAAAAAACCGCGCCAGCATGAACCGGACGCGGTGCAAAACAGGCCCTGATTACCAGCCAGCGGGCAGGTAGCCTACCGCGGACGCTACCGCGTAGACGGCGCTGCAAAGATACAACAACACAATGAAGCATTGGATAAGCGGATGGGTCATCCAGGCCGGACAGGTCCAGCCCGGCGTCAGGTCGCCACGCTGGCGGGCGCCCTTGAGCATCAGGATCGGCATAATCGATAAAATAACGCCGCTGAACACCCCGGCAAAATAGAGCGCGTTGACGAAAGAGACCATACCGCTGTAGGCCAGCACGAACGGCGGGATCGCCACCACCAGCAGCACCATCAAGCGGCGGGCGGGCTGTTCATCATTCCCCAGGCGGAACTGATCGAAGATATTGGTCAGGAAGCTGCCGCCCAGTCCCCAGTAGGAGGTCAACATCGCGCACAGCGCAAACAGGTTGGCGGAGAAGAAGGCCCATTCGCCAAGTGCCCTGCCCCAGGAGATGGTGGCCACATCCGAAATATTGTCCAGGCCATTAAGCGAGATCACCGACAGCGGCACCAGCGCCAGCAGGGTAAAGGTCAGCGCCATACCGACCATAATGGCTTTAGGCAATTTTTCCGGTTTGTCGGCGAAGCCTCGCGCCATTTCCGGGACGATATACTGTGCCGAGAAGCAGAACGCCACGACATTGAAGACCGGAACCATATACAGCCAGTTGCCGTCGAGCAGATAGCCCACGCGGGTAGTCTCTTTCAACAGCGTGGCAATCACCAGCACCGAGATCATCACCACCATACCGATGCTGATAAATTTCTCGCCGCGGCCGATCGCCTTCAGCCCCAGATAAAGCACCCCTGCCGCCGGGACGAAAAACAGCACGCTGCCCAGCGCCGGCGAAATGCCAAACAGGGAGTAGAGCAGCTTGCCGCTGCCGGTCATATAAGCCGTCAATGCGCCGACGCTGTTGACGCAGACGGAGAGGAACATCATCAGCGCGCCAAAGCCGCCGACGTAGCGCTTTGATAATCCGCTGAGCTGCAGATGTTTACGCGTGCGGAGCGTAGATTCCGCGACATAGAGCATGGTCACCGTGGTCAGGCTGCCCACCAGCACCAGCCAGAACAGCAGCGGTAAGAAGCCCGCTTTGCTTGACGCATAGGCGATGGAGAGGACACCCGCGCCGATATTGGTACCGACAATCATCGATACCCCTTCGACGAAGCTCAGAGATTTTGCAGGGACAGCCGTACGTTCCCGGCCGGTGAGGACGGGAGAAAAGGTGGAGTTTTCAGACATAATACTTTCCGTTTTACTCCGGCGGTTTTCTCCGCCGGAAAAAAGGTGATATCAGGGTGATAAACCACTCACGCTGAGCATGAACAGCCGGCTGCGGCTTCCTGTTTCTGTTCGGCTTCCCTGCCGCCGCAGCCCACCGGGAGACGTTAGCTCTTCAGTACGCGCGCCAGAATATCCAGCGCTTTCGAGAACTGGGCGTCCGGAATCGTCAACGGATAGAGGAAGCGGATCACGTTGCCGTAGACGCCGCAGCTCAGCAGCAGCAGGCCGTTCTCCTGCGCTTTCTGTTGCACCTGGCGGGTAAACTCCGGCGACGGCTCGCCAGTTTGCGGATCGTTAAACTCCACCGCCACCATCGACCCCCGACCGCGGACATCGACAATCGCCGGACAGGTGGCGCGCGCCTGGTTGAGCACTTCCTGCAGATGGCTACCCAGCTGTTCAGCGCGCTGGCACAGCTGCTCTTCAGCAATCACATCCAGCACCGCGAGCGCCGCGGCTACCGCCAGCGGGTTACCGGCATAGGTTCCGCCCAGGCCGCCTGGCGCTGGGGCATCCATCACCTCGGCGCGACCAACGACGCCCGACAGCGGGAAACCGCCGGCGAGGCTTTTCGCCATCGTCATCAGATCCGGTTTCACATCATAGTGCTGCATGGCGAACAGCTTGCCGGTACGGGCGAAACCGGTCTGCACTTCATCGGCGATCAGCAGAATGCCGTGGGTATCGCACAGATCGCGCAACGCCTGCATGAAATCGGCTGGCGCGACGTTAAAGCCGCCTTCTCCCTGGATCGGCTCGAGGATGATGGCCGCGACCTGGTCCGGCGCAATATCCGCTTTGAAAATGCGCTCCAGGCTTTTCAGCGCATCCGCGGTGGAGACGCCGTGCGCCGCATTCGGGTAGACACCGTGATACACCGAGCCCGGGAAGGGGCCGAAGCCGATTTTGTAGGGCGCGACCTTACCGGTGAGCGCCATGGTCATAAAGGTACGGCCGTGGAAGCCGCCGCCGAAAGTAATCAGCCCCGGACGGCCGGTGTAAGCGCGGGCAATTTTCACCGCGTTCTCGACCGCTTCCGCGCCGGTGGTGAAGAAGGCCGTTTTTGCCGGCCCGTCAATCGGCGCCAGATCGTTGATACGTTCCGCCAGCGTGACATAGCTTTCGTACGGCACAATCTGATAGGCGGTGTGGGTGAACGCCTGCAGCTGGTCAGCGACCGCGGCAACCACCTTCGGATGACGGTGACCGGTATTTAACACGGCGATACCGGCGGCGAAATCGATCACCTCATTGCCTTCGATATCCCACAGCGTGGCGTTCTCCGCCTTCTCGACAAAGTAGTTACACATTACGCCTACGCCGCGCGGCGTCGCCTGCTGGCGACGTTGATTCAGTTCTGAGCTTTTCACCTGCGAATCTCCTGTCGTGTATGTCACGTTATCGCAACAAATTAGAAACGATGTCGTTTATTTACACAGGAGTTGGCCCTATAATCGAGTACCAATTTTGAATATCTGAGGGATCCAATTGCGTTCGCTGGTGGGTGACCTGGTGCTGGTCCGTCTGCAGGAAGAGCGCGACCCTCTTCTGCACAAACGCTTATACAACGCGCTTCGCCGCGCGATCCTTGACGGTTCGCTGGCGCCGCAAAGCCGCCTGCCGCCGTCGCGGGACCTGGCGGGAGAACTCGGCGTATCAAGAAACACCATATTAACAACTTATGAACAATTACTGGCGGAAGGATATGTGGTTTCCCGTCGGGGAAGCGGAACATTCGTTGCCCAAACCGCGCCTGAAAGTTCATTGACCGCTAAGGGGAAGCGGGAAAACAGCAGTATCGCGACATCGACGGCGCACCTTTCACGCCGTGGCCAGCACCTGCTCGGCCAGGTCAGCGCCAGCCCACGCCAGTGGGGAGCGTTTATTCCCGGCGTACCGGACGTTAACGCCTTTCCCCATCCGCTGTTCAGCAAGATCCAGGCCCGCATCAGCCGTCGGCCAAAGCCGGAGCGGCTTAGCTACAGCTGCAACGGCGGTACCCCGGAACTGCAGCAGGCGCTGGTGGATTATCTGCGGGTATCGCGCGGCGTCCACTGTCAGGCAGATCAAATTCTTATCACCGAGGGGATCCACCAGGCGATTGACCTGGTCACTCGCATGCTGTGCGACAACGGCGATCTGGCGTGGGTGGAGGAGCCTTCCTACTGGGGCATTCGCCATGTGCTGGCGATGAACGACGTCCGGGCGGCCCCCATCACCGTCGATGCCAATGGGCTGTGCCCGCCGGAAACGGTTGACGATGCGCCGCGACTCATCTTCGTCACCCCTTCTCACCAGTATCCGCTGGGCGCAGTGATGAGCCTTGAACGCCGTCAGCGGCTGCTGGCGCTCGCCCGCCAGCAGGGCAGCTGGATCGTCGAAGATGATTATGACAGCGAGTTTCGCTTTTCCGGGCAGCCCATCCCCGCCCTGCAGGGGCTGGTGGCCGATGCGCCGGTGGTCTATATCGGCACCTTCAGCAAGACGCTCTATCCAGGCCTGCGCCTGGGCTATGTGGTGATCCCCCGCCCGCTGGTCAGCGATCTGAAGCACGCCCACGCCGAGCTTTATCGCGGCGGCCATTCGCTGATCCAGATGGCGCTGGCGGAGTTTATTACCGCTGGTCACTACTCGGCGCATATCCGCCGCATGCGGCTGCTCTACAGCCGTCGTCGCGCCTTTTTAACCGAGCTGATTCAGCGGCACTGTATGCCCGACGCCCTGTCGGACTTCAGCGATAATGCCGGACTGCATTTGATCCTCAATTTACCGGAGGAGGCGGACGATGTGGCGATCGCCCGCGAGGCCAATGCGCGCCACATTCTGGTGCGGCCGCTCTCGCGCTACTACCTGACGGCGGCGCGTAAGAAAGGATTATTGATGGGATTTGCCAGCCAGCCCGAGGAGCAGATGGCGCCGGCGTTCAGCGTGCTGATAGGCTGCCTGCGGACGCACTGTCCAGAGGTGCTGCTGCCCATGGATGGCGCAGAAAAACAAAACGCCCCAACCTGAGGCGGGGCGTTATCGGGGTGCCTGGCGTCAGGCAGGGGTGGCGTATCAGGCTTCGATCGCGGCACGCAGTTTTTTCATGGCGTTCTTTTCCAGCTGACGCACGCGCTCTGCGGAGACGCCGTAGCGGTCAGCCAGCTCCTGCAGCGTGGACTTGTTGTCTTCGTCCAGCCAGCGGGCGCGGATGATATCCTGGCTACGCTCGTCCAGGCCCTGCATCGCGTCAGTCAGCTTATTCGCCGCCTGCTCTTCCCAGTTGTCGTCTTCGATGCCGTCGGCAAAGTTTGACGTTTTGTCCTGCAGATAAAGAACCGGCGCCATCGGCTGGCTGTCGGATTCATCGTCCGACGACATGTCGAACGTCATGTCCTGGGCCGCCATACGGGATTCCATCTCGCGGACGTCTTTGCTCGACACGCCCAGCTCACGGGCCACCATTTCCACTTCATCCTGGTTGAACCAACCCAGACGCTGTTTGGTTTTACGCAGGTTAAAGAACAGCTTACGCTGTGCTTTGGTGGTAGCGACCTTCACGATACGCCAGTTGCGCAGCACGTATTCGTGAATTTCGGCTTTAATCCAGTGCACGGCGAAGGAGACCAGGCGCACACCCACTTCCGGGTTGAAGCGACGCACGGCTTTCATCAGGCCGATATTGCCTTCCTGGATCAGATCCGCCTGCGGCAGGCCATAGCCCGAGTAGTTACGAGCAATGTGAACAACAAAGCGCAGGTGAGACAGAATCAGCTTTTTCGCTGCTTCCAGATCGCCCTGGTAATGCAGCTTTTCAGCAAGCTCCCGCTCTTCATCAGCCGACAGCATCGGCCAAGTGTTAGCGGCCCGGATGTACGATTCCAGGTTACCAACGGGGGCTAAAGCTAAAGTTTGCATTTCTTTGGTCATTCAAATCCTCTCAATTGATATCTTCTGACGTGGTCTTGTCCCCATCAGGCAACAAGCATGCCAGCATTCATGAGCAACGAGAATATCACTCACATTAGTATCAGACAGTGATTTTATCCACAAGTTCCCTGCAACGGTGTGAATAAATTACGCACAAAATGTGACACCACGATGAAAAAGTGAGGGCAGGAAAAGGAGAACAAGCTTGCGGTATCTTTCCCTGCGAACAGGAACTCATTGCAGCAGGGAAAGATTATATCACGCTTTTTTTAATCGGGAGTAAAGTGACGTAAATGTTGCACTGTCGCCAGCCAGGCGGCCACCCACCCGATCATCGAGCAGACGATCAGCATCAGCAGACACTCGTCAAAGCCTAAGCCGCTCAGCTCAAACTGGGTGCCGAACACCTTCGCCACCTCGGTCACTGCCGACGAGAGGCGCATCACCAGAATCTCCGACAGGATCAGCGATAAAAACGCGCCGGAGAAGCCCAGCATCGCCCCGCCGTAGAGGAACGGACGCAGGATAAAGCCGTCGGTGGCGCCGATCAGTTTCTGCACGTTAATGGTATCGCGGCGGGCGAAGATGCTCAGGCGCACACTGTTGCCGATCACCAGGAACACCGCCGCCACCATCAGCACGCCGATCATCGCCGACACGCGACCCACCAGCCCGGTGAGCGAGGAGAGGCGGGCAAACCAGCTGTCGTCCATCCGTACTTCATCGACCCCCTGGATCCGCGATACCCGATCGCGCAGGGTGTTCAGCGCTTCCGTGCTCTGGAAATCCAGCTTCGGCACCACGATGGCGACCGCCGGCAGCGGGTTCTCTTCCAGCATATCCAGGGCGCCGCCAAAGCCGGACCAGTTACGGAATTCACCCAATGCCTCGTCACGTGACAAATAGTTCACCTTGTCGACGCCCTGCTCCGCCTGCAGCTGGCCGACCACCCGCGCCGCGGCATCGTCATCCAGCGTTTTTTCCAGATACACGGTGATCTGCGGCGAGGGATAGTACTGTGACGCCGCGCTGCTGACGTTTTTGTAGACCATGTAGCAGACGCTTGGCAGGGTCAACGAGATGGCGATAACCATCACCGTCAGGAAGGTCGCCAGCGGCGTGCTTTTTAAATCCTGGAGCGCGCCGTGCCAGGCGTAGCGCACCTGCTCGTTGAACACGTTGCTCTTACGCGAGGCCGGGTTAGGCGCCGCTTTCGGCCGTTTTGGCGCATTGCGCCCGCCGCCGCCGCCGCCCGCCGCGTTGCGCAGGCGATCGAACTTGCTGCCGAACTGGCGGATTTGGTTCATTGCGTCGCGCTTATTCACCCCGAATGCCTCCATGCAGATGGCCGTCGCTGAGCGTCAGCACGCGGTACGGACGGCTGGAGATAAGCCCCAGATCGTGCGTGGCCATCAGTACCGTCACCCCGACGCGGTTAAACTCTTCAAACAGACGTAAAATCCCCTCCGAGAGCGCCTCGTCGAGGTTACCGGTCGGTTCATCCGCCAGCAGCACCGCCGGCTTGTTGACCACCGCGCGAGCGATCCCCACGCGCTGCTGCTCGCCGCCGGAGAGCTGAATCGGAAAGTTCTTCGCTTTGTCCAGCAGCCCGACCTTATCCAGCGCCGCCGAGACCCGGCGACGAATGTCATCGCCGCTGGCGCCGGCGATAATCAGCGGGATCGCCACGTTGTCATACACGGTACGATCCATCAGCAAATGGTGGTCCTGGAAAATCATGCCGATCTGGCGGCGCAGGAACGGCACCTCACGGCTCTTCAGGCGGCTGATTTCATGACCGCTGAAGAAGATTTTCCCGGCGCTGGGCCGTTCGATACCACAGATAAGCTTCAGCAGGGTACTTTTCCCTGCGCCGGAGTGGCCGGTCAGAAACGCCATCTCGCCCGGCTGCAAGTGGAAGTTCACCCCCTGCAGCGCTTGTCTCCCACCGAGATAGGCTTTGCTGACTTGTTCAAAGCGAATCATTCTTAATCCTCTCGGGCAAAAAGTGCCTCAATAAAGTCGCCCGCATTAAACGGACGCAGATCCTCAATACGCTCGCCGACGCCAATATAGCGAATCGGAATGCCGAACTGGTCGGCCACCGAGAAGATCACGCCGCCTTTGGCGGTGCCATCCAGCTTGGTCAGGGTGATCCCGGTCAAACCTACCGCTTCATGGAACAGTTTGGCCTGGCTAATGGCATTCTGCCCGGTGCTGGCGTCGATGGTTAACATCACCTCATGCGGCGCGTCGACGTCCAGCTTTTTCATCACCCGGACGATCTTCTTCAGCTCTTCCATCAGGTGCGATTTATTCTGCAGACGCCCGGCGGTATCGGCAATCAGCACATCAACATGGCGCGCCTTCGCCGCCTGAATGGCGTCGAAAATCACCGAGGCGGAATCGGCGCCGGTGTGCTGGGCGATCACCGGGATATTGTTACGCTGGCCCCAGACCTGCAGCTGTTCTACCGCCGCCGCACGGAAGGTATCCCCCGCCGCCAGCATCACCGTTTTGCCCTGCTGCTCAAACTGACGCGCCAGCTTGCCGATGGTGGTGGTTTTCCCCACCCCGTTCACGCCGACCATCAGAATAACAAATGGCGTTTTGCCTTCAACGTTCAGCGGCGCATCCACTTTGGCGAGAATCTCACCCATCTCTTCTTTCAGCAGGCCGTACAGCGCCTCCGCATCGCGCAGCTGCTTACGGCTGGCGCCCTCAGTGAGGTTAGTAATGATCTTGCGGGTGGTCTCCACCCCGACGTCGGCGATCAGCAGCTGCTCTTCCAGCTCTTCAAACAGATCGTCGTCGATCTTCTTACCGCGGAACAGGCTGATAAATCCGGAACCGAGATTTTCTTTTGTTTTCAGAAGACTACGTTTTAGGCGGGCAAAAAAGCCTTCTTTCGTCGGTTTTTCCTGCTCCTGGGCCAGCGCTTCCACCGGCGCCTCGTCTTCTGGCGCCGGCACCACCACCGCCGCCTCTTCTGCCGCCTCGGCCGCCAGCGCCTGCGCTTCCAGCTCTTCATCGCTTAACGGCGCGTCCTCTTCCGGCGCTTCCGTCTCCTGAGGTTGGGCGACGACATCCTCTACAGGCTGCTCAGCCACGGCCTCCGCCGCCACCGGTTCGGCGATAACGTCCTCCACCAGCGACTCAACCACTGCCGGCTGTTCCTCCGCCTTCAGCGGTTCGCTGACCGCAGGCTCCGGCGCGACGACCGGCGCCTCTTCAACCAAAGCAGGCGCTGGCGCCGCCTCTTCTTCCTGCGCGCTGGCAGGCTCCGCGAGGTGGGCCTTTTCGCTTTCGACCACCGTCCCGGTGACTTCGACGACCTCTTCGGCAAACGCCTCCGGGTCCGCTTTCGGCGCGCTCGGCTCAGCAGGGGTTTCCGCCGCCGGCGTCTCCTGGGCAACCGCTTGTTGTTCTTCTACTTTTTGTTCAGTCTCGGTTTCCTGTGCCTGCTCTTTCTGTCCAAAGCCCAGCCAGGAAAAGAAGCCACGTTTTTTCTCTTTTGCCATTTGCGACCACACTCCTCGCTGTTTATTCATGGCGCAGCTTCATCAGAAGCTGAAAAAATGATGAAATTAGTTGGATAGTCTATCACTTAACTTAACTCGCAGCACCGCCCCCGGATTAAGGTTTCGTCAACCGCCGTCGATCGCTAGAATAGCAGGCCGGAAGTTGAGACTTGAGCAGAGAGATGAAAAAACCAAACCACGCGGGCAGCGGCCAGATCCGCATCATCGGCGGGCAATGGCGCGGCCGTAAATTACCGGTGCCGGAGAGCCCGGGCCTGCGGCCGACCACCGACCGGGTTCGCGAAACCCTTTTTAACTGGCTGGCGCCGTCCATCGTTGACGCGCACTGCCTCGACTGCTTTGCCGGTAGCGGCGCGCTGGGGCTTGAGGCGCTGTCTCGCTATGCGGCCAGCACCACGCTACTGGAGATGGAGCGCGGCGTCGCTCAGCAGTTGCAAAAAAACCTGGCCACCCTGAAAGCGGATCGCGGCAAGGTGATCGCGACTAACACCCTCAGCTTCCTGAGCCAACCGGGCACGCCGCATCAGATTGTGTTTGTCGACCCACCGTTCCGTCAGGGGCTGCTGGAGGAGACGCTGCGCCTGCTGGAAACGCAGGGCTGGCTGGCCGACGAGGCCCTGGTGTACGTCGAAAGCGAAGTCGAAAACGGTTTACCGCCGGTACCGGCGAACTGGCATCTGTATCGTGAAAAAGTGGCCGGACAGGTCGCGTACCGTCTTTACCAACGTGAGGCCCAAGGAGAGAACCATGCTGATTAATTTAGGCCGCCTGCTGATGCTGTGCGTCTGGGCCTTTCTGTTATTGAATCTGTTTCAGCCCTTCCCGAAGCCGCTGAATATCTTCGTCAACGTCGCGCTGATTTTTATGATCCTGATGCACGGTCTGCAGCTGACGCTGCTCAAGGCGACGCAGCCGAAGGATGCCCCGCCGCTGGGCCGCTTTGAGCAAATCCGCATTTTTATCTTCGGCGTGTTTGAGCTCGTCGCCTGGCAGAAAAAACTGAAGGCGACGCTGAAGAAATAGTCCTGACAAGGGCTCAGGGATCGGGCGTGAACGCCACGAACGCTGTGCCCTTATAACTTAACATCCCGCGATCGCCGACGCTCAGCGCATGATACTGCGGCGCGTCAAGGCGAAACACCACCTCCAGCCCGCCGTTCTCAGGGCGAAAGCTCGCTTCATAGCGCATCTCGCTGCCCGCAGGCGTCACCGTCTGCTGCCGCGAACGCCGATCGTTAATCACTTTTTCCCGCTTATTGCTGACGATCACCCGCTTTTGCAACACCGGCGCGGCGTCGTTCGCCAGTTTTTCGCGGCGCTGCTGCACATAGCGAAACGAAGCCGCCACCACAATCACCGCGACGACCAGAACAAAAAAGAGCGGCATTTTACTCATTAAGGTTACCCATAAAAAATATCAGGAATCAGCATACTGCGACTGGAATAACATTGTCATCTGCTGCGCCAAACCACTACACTGAGTGGTAGCTTCACGCATCCGTAACTTTCCTTATGATAACAGATACAGGGACTTACTATGCTTTGGTCATTTATTGCTGTCTGTTTCTCCGCATGGCTTTATGTCGATGCATCCTATCGCGGGCCGGCCTGGCGACGCTGGGTATTTAAACCTGTCACCCTGATTCTGTTGCTGTTGCTGGCCTGGCAGGCGCCGATGTTCAATGCCATCAGCTACCTGGTGCTGGCCGGCCTGTGCGCCTCACTGCTCGGCGACGCCCTGACCCTGCTGCCGCGCCAGCGGGTGATGTACGCGGTGGGCGCCTTCTTCCTGTCGCATCTGCTGTATACCATCTGGTTCGCCAGCCAGCTGACGCTGTCGTTCTTCTGGCCGCTGCCGCTGGTGCTGCTGGTATTCGGCGCCCTGCTGATGGCGGTGATCTGGAGCCGGCTGGAAGAGATGAAAATGCCGGTGCTGACCTTTATCGGCATGACGCTGGTGATGGTCTGGCTGGCCGGCGAGCTGTGGTTTGCCCGCCCTACCAACACCGCGCTGTCCGGATTCGCCGGCACCGCTCTGCTGCTGCTGAGCAATGCCGTGTGGCTGGTGAGCCACTATCGCCGCCGTTTCCGCGCCGATAACGCCATTGCCGCCGCGTTTTACTTTGCCGGCCACTTCCTCATAGTGCGCGCGCTGTACCTGTAATTTAGTCCTTGACTCTGGAGTCGACTCCAGAGTGTATCCTACGGCTAATGAGAAAATTATCATTTACCGGAGGGTGCCATGTCGACTCCAGACGCGCAGGATAAAAAAGTCCCACAATTCTCGTCATTCACCATGCGGCCAGCGCCCGCCCCGGCGGAAAGCTGCTGCACAGACCACGCCTGCGCCGCAGAGAGCGCGCCTGCCGCCGAAGCGCTCAGCGACGCCCGCTACAGCTGGCAGGTTGCAGGCATGGACTGCGCCGCCTGCGCCCGCAAGGTGGAAACGGCGGTTCGTCAGGTGCCCGGCGTCAGTCAGGTTCAGGTGCTGTTCGCCACTGAAAAATTATTGGTTAACGCCGAGGGCGACGTTCGGGCTCAGGTTGAGCAGGCGGTACGTCAGGCAGGCTATACGCTGCGCGATGCCGATGCACCCGCGTCAGAGAAAACTCAGGGCTCGCGGCTGCGCGACAATTTACCGTTGCTGACGCTGATCATGATGATGGCCCTGAGCTGGGGGCTGGAGCAGGCCAACCACCCTGCCGGTCAGTTAGCCTTTATTGCCACCACCCTGGTCGGCCTGTGGCCGGTTGCCCGCCAGGCGCTGCGCCTGATCAAGAGCGGGAGCTGGTTCGCCATTGAAACGCTGATGAGCGTCGCCGCCATCGGGGCGCTGTTTATCGGCGCCACCGCAGAGGCGGCGATGGTCCTGCTGCTGTTCCTGATCGGCGAGCGTCTCGAAGGCTGGGCCGCCAGCCGCGCGCGGCAGGGGGTGAGCGCGCTGATGGCGCTGAAGCCCGACACCGCCATTCGCCTGCGCAACGGCGTGCGGGAAACCGTCGCCCAGCGCGATCTGCGCCCCGGGGATGTGATCGAAGTGGCCGCCGGTGGGCGTCTGCCGGCGGATGGTCAGCTGCTGTCGCCATTTGCCAGCTTTGATGAAAGCGCCCTGACCGGCGAGTCGGTGCCAGTGGAGCGCCAGGCCGGAGAACGGGTAGCGGCGGGCGCCACCAGCGTCGACCGCCTGGTGCAGCTGACCGTGATCTCCGAACCGGGCGACAGCGCCATCGACCGCATCCTGAAGCTGATTGAAGAGGCGGAGGAACGTCGGGCGCCGATCGAGCGTTTTATCGACCGCTTCAGCCGGATCTACACTCCGGCCATTATGGTGGTGGCCCTGTTGGTGGCCATTGTCCCGCCGCTGTTCTTCGCCAGCGCCTGGCTGCCATGGATCTATAAAGGCTTAACGCTGCTGTTGATCGGCTGCCCGTGCGCGCTGGTCATCTCCACCCCGGCGGCCATCACCTCCGGCCTGGCGGTCGCCGCCCGACGCGGGGCGCTGATCAAAGGCGGCGCGGCGCTGGAACAGCTGGGCCAGGTGCGCCAGGTGGCGTTCGACAAAACCGGCACCCTGACCGTCGGGCAGCCGCAGGTGACCTCGGTCATCGCCACGGCTGAGAATGACGACAACGCGCTGCTGGCGCTGGCGGCGGCGGTGGAGCAAGGCTCCAGCCATCCGTTGGCGCAGGCCATCGTCCGCGAAACGCAGCGGCGCCAGCTGAGCATTCCGCTGGCCAGCGGCCAGCGGGCGCTGGCAGGTTCCGGTATCGAAGCCGAGGTCAACGGCAGCCGGATTTTAATCTGCGCGGCCAGCAAAGCCGCCCCGGCAGAGCATGAGGCGCAGATCCAGCAGCTGGAGAGCGCCGGGCAAACGGTGGTGCTGGTCATGCGCGGCGAGACGCTTCTCGGCATCCTGGCGCTGCGCGACACCCTGCGCGACGACGCGCGTCAGGCAGTGGATGCCTTACACCAGCTGGGGGTGCAGGGGGTGATCCTCACCGGGGATAACCCGCGCGCCGCGGCGGCCATTGCCAGCGAACTGGGGCTGGAATTCCGCGCCGGCCTGCTGCCGGCGGACAAAGTCGAAGCGGTGATGGCGCTGAATGCCGATGCGCCGCTGGCGATGGTCGGGGACGGCATCAACGACGCCCCGGCGATGAAGGCGGCGACCATCGGCATCGCCATGGGCAGCGGCACCGACGTGGCGCTGGAGACCGCCGACGCCGCGCTGACCCACAACCGTCTGACCGGCCTGGCGCAGATGATCTCCCTGGCGCGGGCGACCCACGCGAATATTCGCCAGAACATCGCGATTGCCTTAGGGCTGAAGGGGATTTTCCTTGTCACCACCCTGCTCGGCCTGACCGGCCTGTGGCTGGCGGTGCTGGCGGATACCGGCGCCACCGTACTGGTAACGGCTAACGCGCTGCGGTTATTGCGTAAGAAGTTGTAGCATAGATACCGGCTTCCCTGCTCGCGCTACGCTTAGCAGGGCTACGGTTCCAGACCGTCGGGTAGCCCGGATAAGGCGCTACGCGCCGCCATCCGGGATATTCCCTGCTCGCGCTACGCTTAGCAGGGCTACGGTTCCAGACCGTCGGGTAGCCCGGATAAGGCGCTACGCGCCGCTATCCGGGGTATTCCCTGCTCGCGCTGCGCTTAGCAGGGCTACGGTTCCAGACCGTCGGGTAGCCCGGATAAGGCGCTACGCGCCGCCATCCGGGATATTCCCTGCTCGCGCTACGCTTAGCAGGGCTACGGTTCCAGACCGTCGGGTAGCCCGGATAAGGCGCTACGCGCAGCCATCCGGGAGAGACTCAGTGGCTTTTGCGGATCAGGTAGCGGTACGGCAGAGCTTCGGTTTGCTGGGCCACCAGCTCATGCTCCATAAAGCGGCAGAATCCCGGGATATCGCGGGTGGTGGCCGGATCGTCAGCAATAATCAGCAGCGTCTCGCCGACGGGCATTGTCCGCACGGTTTTACGCACCATCATGACCGGCTCCGGGCAGCGCAGTCCCAGGGCATCCAGAGTGTGGTCTGGAGTGGAGAAAAGTTCGCTCATTTTAGTCTCACATCAACAAAACGGCCCTAGTTTACCCCCAGTTCGCCAGTACGCAAGCCAGGTTAACGTTTGCGCGAAAAACAACCATTGCATTACGCCGGCAACGCAGTATCATGCAGCCGTTTTTCATTGGGTTCCCTCACCCCAACGTTCCGCTGCCGATTGCTCATTTACCTGAAGCATGACGGGCATAAAAAGGTCACAATATGAATCCGTTTACTACCGTACAGCGCAAAAAAGCGCTCGTCTGGCTTTCGCTATTTCATCTGCTGGTGATCACCTCCAGCAACTATCTGGTTCAGCTACCGATCTCCATCTTTGGTTTCCATACCACCTGGGGGGCGTTCAGTTTTCCGTTTATCTTCCTCGCCACCGATCTGACGGTGCGAATTTTTGGCGCGCCGCTGGCGCGACGCATTATTTTTGCGGTGATGGTCCCGGCGCTGGTCATCTCCTACGCCATCTCCGCCCTGTTTTACATGGGTGAGTGGCAGGGTTTCGCGGCGCTGGGCACCTTTAATCTCTTCGTCGCGCGTATCGCCATCGCCAGCTTTATGGCCTATGCGCTGGGGCAGATCCTCGACGTCCACGTCTTCAACCGCCTGCGGCAGAGCCGCCGCTGGTGGCTGGCCCCCACCGCCTCGACGCTGTTCGGCAACATCAGCGATACCGTGGCGTTCTTCTTCATCGCCTTCTGGCGCAGCCCGGATCCATTTATGGCCGCCCACTGGGGGGAAATCGCCCTCGTCGACTACAGCTTTAAAGTGCTTATCAGCATCATTTTCTTCCTGCCGATGTACGGCGTACTGTTAAATATGCTGTTGAAAAGGCTGGCGGATAAATCTGATTTGTCGGCATTGCAGCCGAGTTAAAGGTACTCGCGGGCTGATGTGTTAAGATAGCCGGATGAGCCATTAGTGGCCGTTTATCGAAAGGAAGATGTCAATGCGCAATTTGGTTAAATATGTCGGTATTGGCCTGCTGGTGATGGGGCTTGCCGCCTGCGATAACAGCGATTCAAAAGCGCCAACCGTTGGGGCAGCAGCGGAGAGCAACACCAGCGGCCAGGCGATCAGCCTGCTGGATGGCAAACTGAGCTTCACCCTGCCTGCGGGCATGGCCGACCAGAGCGGCAAACTGGGTACTCAGGCGAACAACATGCACGTCTATTCTGACGCCACCGGCCAGAAAGCAGTCATCGTCATCGTCGGCGACAGCACTAATGAAGACCTGGCGGTGCTGGCGAAACGCCTGGAAGATCAGCAGCGTAGCCGCGACCCGCAGCTGCAGGTGGTGAGCAATAAATCGCTGGAGATCAAAGGTCACACCCTGCAGCAGCTGGACAGCATCATCTCCGCCAAGGGGCAGACCGCCTGGTCTTCCGTACTCCTCGGCAAAGTGGATGACAAACTGCTGACCCTGCAGGTCACCCTGCCGGCGGACAACCAGCAGCAGGCGCAGACCGAAGCGGAAAGCATCATCAGCACCCTCACCATCCAGTAATTACTGGCCTGGTGCGACGGCCCCCGGTTCGCTGACCGGGGGCCGTTTTTTTAACCGCCAGCCCAGCAGCAGCGCCGCCATTACCAGACCTGCCGCCGCCAGATATATCACCGGGATCCCGGTCCACGCCATCAGCAAGCCGGCCAGCGGCCCGGTGACGCCTAACGACAAATCCATAAACACGGTATAGGTAGCCAGCGCCGACCCCTGGTTATGCTGCGGCACCGCTTTCACCGCCACCACGCCCAGCGCCGGAAAGACCAGTGAGAACCCGGCCCCGGTAAGAAAGGTGCCGATTTTCGCCAGCAGCGGCGTATCGGCAAAGCCGACCAGCAGCAGGCCGATGATCTCCACGCTAAAGCAGAGCATCGCCACGTTCAGCCCGCCGAGGCGGTTAATGGCGTTGGGAAACAGCAGCCGCGCGCCAACGAACGCGCAGCTGAACAACGTCAGGGCGAAGGCCGCCCCGTCCCAGCCTTTGGCGTCATAAAACAGCGTGATAAAGGTGGCGATAACCCCGAAACCGGCGGAGGCCAGGGCCAGCGCCATGCCGTAGGGCCACACCCGCCCGAGCACCGCGCGAAACGACATTGCTTTGCCTTTCGCCGCCTTCACCGCTGCGCGGGGCAGCGCGCAGAGGATAGCCACCAGCGCAACCGCCATAATGACCCCGGCCAGGCCGCTGAGGCCAATTTGCGAATAGCACAGCACGCCGAGCGGGGCGCCCATCGCCATCGCCCCGTAGGTCACAATGCCGTTCCATGAGATCACCCGCCCGATATGCAGCGACCCAACAACGCCGACGCCCCACAGCGTCGAGCCGGTGCCGGCAAAGCTCTGGCCGATGCCGAGAATGACTCGTCCGAGGCATAGCAGCAGCAGGCTAACCAGCGGCCAGCCGCTGCTCCAGGCGGCCAGCAGATAGCTCAGCCCGCTTAAAAAGCAGCCGCAGAGGCCGAAGACGACAATCTTTTTGGGCCCCAGCAGGTCAGCGTAGCGCCCGGCGTGCGGGCGGCTGAGCAGCGTGGCGAAATATTGCAGACTAATCACCAGGCCAGCCCAGAAAGCGCTAAAGCCCATTACATCATGCACATAGCCAGGAAGTACCGCCAGCGGCAAGCCGATGGTGAGGTAGCTGGCAAAGTTAAAAATAACCACGGAGACAATCCGCAGATTGAGGCGCAGTCCATTGAGCGCCGGTTCGGCGACGGATTCGGGCATCAGGTTCCACCAGATTTGTACTATACAGAGCCACTATTACCACGACTTCTGTTGAAAAGCAGCCTTCCGATGGCAATAACCTCAGCGGCGCCATCGCCGCGCTCATCAGCATAAATTGCCGCGACGATTATTCGACTTTCCTTAATGGAAGGATAAATACATATTAATAATTATCGCTATTGCCTGAGCAGGGTTAAATTACTTATACTTCCTCACGGCTCTGATAGCGCCTCATTGTTTATCATGATGTTAATATTTCTATAACATCATATTTCCCTCTCCGGCCTGTTTTAATACAGATGAACATATTGCCTGACAGAACAACCACAGCATATCAGCCTATATAAAAGTTTCTTACGTGGCATAAGTTAATGCCAGTAGCCAATATATTGACATGGAGTATTCATGAAAAAAATTATTCACTGGATGATTGCCGCTACGGTTGTCGGTGCGCTCGCCGGTTGCGCACGGACAGCCCCTATTGAACAGGTCAATGCGATAGTGAGCGCCGGCCATACGGAAGCGCAGGTCAAGGATGCCATTATCAAAGCAGGTGCTCAGCGCCAATGGATTATGTCTGACGCGGGCCCTGGCGTCATAAAAGGTAAATTGCAAAATCGCGACCATGTCGCGGATATTAAAATTAACTACTCCGCAACAAGTTATTCTATTGTCTATGTGAGTAGCATTAATCTCATGGCCGCCAACGGAAAAATTCATAGAAACTATAACCGCTGGGTACACAACCTCGATAAAGATATTCAGGTTACGCTGGCAGCAAACACCGCTCTGCAACAATAAATATACATACGGGTCACTACTGACCCGTTTCGCCGATTATTTGTAATAAGGTTGTACCGAACGTGTACCAAAAGGATTCTCTCAGCGCACTTGATGCCATTACTGAAGCGCAGCGTATTGCTTTTGCCCCCATGCTCTTTCAAACCGCATTATGTCTACGCAACTCAGGTATTTTGGGTTATCTGGACCAACAAGGTAAACGCGGTGCAACGTTTGCAGCCATCAGTGAAATTTTCGACGGAAAAGAATATGCCGTTAGCGTTTTGCTCGATATGGGATTAAGCGGTCGTATCCTGACCTATAAAGAGGAACGCTACCACCTCTCTAAAATAGGACATTTCTTACTTCATGATCCGATGACGCGAGTAAATATGGATTTTACTCAAGACGTTTGTTATCAAGGATTATTCTTTCTGGAAAATGCGCTCCAGGAGGGAAAGCCTTCAGGATTAAAAGTTTTTGGTGAGTGGCCAACGATTTACCCTGCCTTGTCACAGCTACCACCCGCGGCGCGCAAAAGCTGGTTTGCCTTCGACCATTACTATTCCGATGGCGCCTTCACTGCAGCGCTGCCCTATGTATTCGCCAGCCAGCCCGCAAGGCTGTACGATGTAGGCGGTAATACCGGGAAATGGGCGCTACGCTGTTGCCAGTACGATGAAAATATCGCGGTCACGTTATTAGATTTACCGCAACAAATTGCACTGGCACGGGAAAATATAGAAAATGCTGGCCTTGCCCATCGCATCGATTTTCATGCTGTGGATATGCTGAGTGACGCCCCCCTACCCGGAGAAGCGGATATCTGGTGGATGAGTCAGTTCCTGGACTGTTTCTCGCCAGAACAAATCATCACCATACTCAGTAACGTGGCACAGGTCATGAAACCTGGCGCCCGCCTGTACATTCTGGAATTGTTCTGGGATGCGCAGAAATTTGAAGCAGCATCATTTAGTCTGAATGCGTCTTCACTTTATTTTACCTGTATGGCCAACGGCAACAGCCGTTTCTACAGCGTAGAGAAATTTTACCGCTATCTTGAAATGGCGGGGTTCGAAGTAGAACAGCGTCACGATAATTTAGGCGTTGGGCATACCTTGTTGATATGCCACAAGAATAATTGATTGATCGCGGATGCGAGTGGATGACATTTTCATTTAACATTGTTGATTGGCAGGCCTTCGCGCCTGGCGTCAGTGGCCCCGAGCAATGGCAACGGTGGTCACAGCATTTGCACGCCATCGATCCCGCCGCGGCGCCACCCAAACTCAGCGAATTGCCGATGATGACCGCACGCCGACTCAGCTCGGGAAGTAAGCTGGCTGTGGAATGCGGTCTGGCTATGCTCCGTCGCCATGAAATCGATGCCGTTCTTTATACCAGCCGTCACGGCGAACTGGAGCGCAACTATCGGATCCTCCATGCGCTGGCTATGGAGCAAGCGATCTCGCCGACCGATTTCGCCTTATCGGTGCATAATTCCGCCGTGGGTAATCTGACGATTGCTGCAAAAAAAGCGATTATGTCGTCATCCCTTTCTGCCGGACGCGACACGTTTCAGCAGGGATTATACGAAGTGATGGGCCTGCTACAGGCGGGTTATCAGCGCGTGCTGATGGTTGATTTCGACGGTTTTCTCCCTGAGTTTTACCACGCTCAGTTGCCGCCAGGTATCACCACCTGGCCATATGCGGCAGCCTGGGTGATTGAGCCCGGTCGCCAGTGGCAATGCCACGCCCAGCCTCATGCAGCCGTTGCTGAAAGTCCATTACCGCAAAGTTTACTGTTCTTGCAGTACTATTTGCAGAATGCCCGCACGTTCGCGCTTCCCGGCGATCGCGTGCAATGGCAATGGAGCCGCGCATGAAGCCGTTTTTCCACCGGCTTAATCGGCTCTGGCGCGCAGCGATGACCGGTTTCTGCTTCGCACTGTTTGGCATTGGCGGCCTGCTGCTCTCGCTCATCTGGTTTAATCTGCTGCTGGTTTTGGTACGTAATAAAACCCGCCGACGCTGCATCGCGCGGCGCAGCATTTCCGTTAGCTTTCGCGTATTCCTCAGCGTGGTGAAAAGCGTCGGCGTTCTCGATTACCGTATCGATGGCCGCGATATTTTGCGCGCGGAGCGCGGTTGCCTGGTGGTCGCCAATCACCCCAGCCTTATTGACTATGTGATGCTGGCCTCGGTGATGCCGGAGACCGACTGCATGGTAAAAAGCGCGCTGCTGAAAAATCCATTCGTCAGCGGCGTGATCCGCGCCGCCGATTATCTGATTAACGATCAGGCCGATGCCCTGCTGCCGGCAAGCCGGCAACGTTTACAGCAAGGCGATACGATTTTGATTTTCCCTGAAGGCACGCGCACCGTGCCGGGGAAAAAAATGCAGCTACAGCGGGGGGCGGCTAATATCGCGGTACGCTGCGGCAGCGATTTACGCATTGTCGTCATCCGCTGTACCGAGCATATGCTGGGTAAACAAAGCAAATGGTACGACGCGCCGCCAACTAAGCCGCGGTTTACCGTCGAGGTTGGAGAACGGCTGCCAATACATCAGTTTTATGATGCCAATAAACAAGAACCGGCGCTGGCCGCAAGACAGTTGAACCGTCATATTTTGCTTAAATTAGAAACAGGCACTCTCCCTGAAACAGGAATGAATGATGCAAGCGCTCTATCTTGAAATTAAAAATCTGATCATCAGTACCTTGAACCTGGACGAGCTGTCCGCTGATGATATCGACACCGACGCCGCGCTTTTTGGCGATGGTCTGGGCCTGGACTCAATTGATGCGCTGGAGCTGGGTCTGGCGGTGAAAAATCAGTACGGCGTGCTGCTGTCGGCTGAAAGTGAAGAGATGCGTCAGCATTTCTACTCTGTCGCCACGCTGGCGGTATTTATTCAAGCACAGCGCGCCTGAGGAGAGTGGTTATGAATGAACAACAAGCCATTTACGAAGAAATCTCCGCGCTGCTGGTGAACGTGTTTGAAATCGATCTGCAGGATATTACGCCTGAGGCCCGCCTGTACGAAGATCTTGAACTGGACAGTATCGACGCCATCGACATGATCGTCCATCTGCAAAAGAAAATTGGCAAGAAAATCAAGCCAGAAGAGTTCAAAACTGTCCGCACCGTGCAGGATGTGGTCGATGCGGTAGAACGCCTGTTCAAAGAAGAATAATTCACCGTGTCGGGCATTCGCTCACTGCCAGTTGTGCCATTGCTGACGGGCATATTGCTGCTGGCCTGGCCGTTTATAATCTGGTTCGGCCTCGCGCATAACAGCCTGCAAGGGTTGTTACCGCTCATGGCGCTGATGTTGTTTTTACGCTTTCGTCAGACCCGGCGACGGGCGGGAGCGCTGAGCGTGGTCACTCAGATTGTGGCGGTGGCCGGCATGACGCTGTGTATTGCCAGCTACCTGCTGAAAACCCATCAGTTACTGCTATTTTACCCGGTGGTGGTGAACAGCGTGATGCTGGCGGTGTTTGGCGGTTCGCTATGGTCCAGGATGCCGATAATCGAGCGTCTGGCGCGACTGCGTGAACCGGATCTTCCGGAGCGGGCTGTACGCTATACCCGGCGCGTCACCCAAATCTGGTGCGCCTTTTTCATCATTAACGGTGGCATTGCGCTTTTTACCGCGCTGTATGGCGATCTGTCCCTGTGGACGGCGTGGAACGGCATGATTTCCTATCTGCTGATGGGCACGCTCATGGCCGGCGAGTGGCTGGTGCGCCAGCGGGTGATAAAACGAGATAAACCATGAAGCAGTCTCTCCCGTTGGACCAGTGGCTCAGCGCCGCGCGTTCGCCGGAAACGCCGATCGCCTGGCAGGACACGCACCTCTGGACGCTTGCACATCTGCGCCATGATGTCGCCCACCTGCTCACGCACTTGCGTCAGCAGCCAGCCATGCGCTGGGCGTTGTGCATTGAAAATAGCTACTTGTTTATCGTCGCTCTGCTGGCAACCCTGCATGCCGGCAAAACGCCGGTCCTTCCCGGCCACGGCCGTATTTCGCTGTTAAATGAGCAGAAGGCGCTGTTTGACGGCATTCTCAGCGATAAAGCGCTGGCATGGGATGGCGCGCTGGTGATTGTCGAGTCCACGATGGCGGTAACGAGCGGCCAGATGCATTTTCCCGCGCCAGGCAAAGAGGCTTGCATTGAATTATTCACCTCCGGTTCCACCGGTCAACCGAAGCGAATTTGCAAACCGATCGGCTCGCTCGACCGCGAGGCGGCGCTGTTATCCGCCTGCTATGCCGGGCGTCTGGCAGGCTGTCGGGTGGTGGCATCCGTAGCGCCGCAGCATATGTATGGCCTGACGTTTCGACTGTTCTTGCCAATGGCGTTGGGTTTACCGCTTCACGCGGACATGCTGGAGTACACCGAGCAGTTAACGGCGTTAAGCCGGAAGCATCGCTATCTGTTTATTAGTAGTCCGGCCTTCCTTAAACGTCTCGACCACCGGCTTACCCCTCCGCCGATCGAAATGATCGTGTCCGCAGGCGGCAAGCTGCTTTGGCAGGATGCCGTGCAAACGGCCCGCTGGTGCAATACCTGGCCGGATGAAATTTACGGCAGTACGGAAAGCGGCGTCATCGCCTGCCGCCAGCGCGTGCAGGATGAGGCGCCATGGCAACCGTTTCCCGGCATCCGCTTTCAGCCAGAAGGCGATGCGTTCCGCCTCTTTTCTCCGCTTATTACCGATAACCGCGGCCAGCTGCTCGAGGATATTTTGCATTTTCGCGAGAGTGGCCACTTCCATTTGGCAGGCCGTCGGGATCGCGTGGTCAAAATTGAAGAGAAGCGCATATCGCTGAGCGAAGTGGAGCAGCGCCTGCTGGAACTTGAAGGCATCATTGATGCCGCCGTGTTACCCATCACCCGCGGCAGCCGTCAGAGTATTGGCGTATTGCTGGTGCTGGATAACCATGCCCGCCAGCGCTGGGGAAAAAGCCAGGAGACTCATTGGCGAAAAGCACTGCGCCCTCTGCTGGAACCGGTCGCCATTCCCCGCTACTGGCGGGTTATCGACGAGATCCCCGTCAATAGTATGAACAAGCGTGTCTACGCACAGTTACAGGAGTTATTTCATGCAGCCCCATGAAATTGAGCGCCGTCAGCCACAAGCCGATCGGGTTGAAATCATTTTATCGGTGGATCCGGCGTTATTCTGGTTTCGCGGCCACTTTGCCGTTCAGCCCTTGTTGCCAGGCGTCGCGCAGATTGACTGGGCGATGCATTACGCCACCACCCTGCTGGCGCCCGGCTGGCGCTTTCACGATATTCACAATGTGAAATTCCAGTCGCCACTCCTGCCGGGGGCGATCGTGACGCTCACTCTTAGCTGGCAGGAGGCGCGTCAGCTCATCACCTTCAGCTATCAGCGCCACGATGGCGAAACACGACATACCGCCAGCAGCGGGAAGATTCGCTTATGTCGCTAACCTTTTCCCCCTGCGTGGTGATCCCGTGCTATAACCACGGCGCGATGATGTCGCGGGTGCTGGCGCGCCTGCAGCCGTTTGATCTTCCCTGTATCGTGGTGGACGACGGCAGCGACAGTCGCACACAGCTGGAGCTGGAGCGACTGGCGCTGGAAACCCCGGATCTGACGTTGATCCGCTTACCGCAGAACGCCGGAAAAGGCGCCGCGGTCATCTGCGGATTACAGGCCGCAGCGCAAGCCGGGTTCAGCCACGCGGTGCAGGTCGATGCCGATGGGCAGCACGCCATCGAAGATATTCCGCAGCTGCTGGCGCTGGCGCAGAAGCATCCCGAGGCGCTGATCTCCGGCCAGCCGGTTTACGACGACTCAATCCCGCGCTCGCGCCTGTACGGACGCTGGATCACCCACGTCTGGGTATGGATTGAAACGCTATCGCTGCAGCTAAAAGACAGCATGTGCGGCTTTCGCGTCTATCCGCTGGCGCCGACGCTGCAGCTGGCTAAGCGCGTGCCCCTCGGCAAGCGGATGGATTTTGATACCGAAGTGATGGTGCGCCTCTACTGGCAGGGGAACACCAGCTACTTTGTCCCGACCCGCGTGACCTATCCGCCGGACGGTTTGTCGCATTTCGATTCCCTCAGAGATAACTGCCGCATCTCGCTGATGCATACCCGACTGTTCCTCGGCATGTTGCCGCGGATCCCCTCGCTGCTGTTTCGCCGCGCTTCGCCGCACTGGGCGCGCCAGAAGGAGGTCAAAGGCTTATGGGGCATGCGCCTGATGCTGTTGGTGTGGCGGCTGTTGGGACGACACGCGTTTTCGCTGCTGCTCTACCCGGTGGTCGGCGTCTACTGGCTAACGGCCAGCACCGCGCGCCGCGCTTCGCAAAACTGGCTTACCCGCGTGCGCGACCAGTTAGCCGCTCGTCAGCTGCCGGAGCCGGGCGAACTCAGTAGCTATCGTCACTTCCTGCGCTTTGGCAACGCGATGCTGGATAAAATCGCCAGCTGGCGCGGCGAACTGCAGTTTGGTCGCGATGTGGTGTTTGCCGCAGGTGCCGAAGAGACGCTCAATATCGACGATCCGCGCGGCAAACTACTGCTGGCCTCACATCTCGGCGATGTTGAAGCCTGCCGTGCGCTGGCGCAGCTGCAGGGCAGCAAGACCATCAACGCGCTGGTGTTCAGCGACAATGCCCAACGCTTTAAGCAGATTATGGCGGAGATGGCCCCGCAGGCCGGACTCAACCTGCTGCCGGTCACCGATATCGGCCCGGAGACCGCCATGCTGCTGCAGGAAAAACTGGATCGCGGAGAATGGATCGCCATTGTCGGCGATCGTATTGCGGTCAATCCGCAGCGCGGCGGCGAGTGGCGCGTCTGCTGGAGCCGTTTTATGGGGCAACCGGCCCCCTTCCCGCAGGGGCCCTTTATCCTCGCGGCTATTTTGCGCTGCCCGGTCAATTTGATGTTCGCTCTGCGTCAGCAGGGCAAGCTGCGCATTTACTGTGAGCCGTTCGCTGACCCGCTGCCGCTGCCGCGCGCCAATCGCCAGCAGGCACTGCAACATATCATCGATCGCTACGCCGAACGGCTGGAATATTACGCGCTGCAGTCGCCGCTCGACTGGTTTAACTTTTTCGATTTCTGGCGTTTGCCGGAGCCCAAAGATAAGGAGTAAAGGGTGCTTAACGATCCCCGTTTTACTGCTGAAGTAGAGCTAACCATTCCCTTTCACGACGTCGATATGATGGGCGTCGTCTGGCATGGCAACTATTTCCGCTACTTCGAAATTGCCCGCGAGGCGCTGCTTAACCAGTTCAACTACGGCTACCGGCAGATGAAAGCCTTCGGCTATCTGTGGCCGGTGGTGGATACCCGCGTGAAGTACCGGGACGTTATCACCTTCGAGCAGCGTATTCGCGTCCGCGCGCGTCTGGAAGAGTTCGAAAACCGCCTGCGCATTGGCTATGAAATTTTTGCCGCCGAGAGCGGCAAACGCACCACCACCGGCTACACCATCCAGGTCGCGGTGGACGAAAAAAGCGGCGAGATGTGTTTTGTCAGCCCGCAAGTTCTGTTTGAACGCATGGGGGTCACGCCATGAAATTGCTGCTGTTGGTGGGACTGTTCATCAGTCCGTTGGTCAGCGCGCTGACGCTCGATGACCTGCAAAAACAATTTAGCGAACAGCCGGTGGTGCGCGCCCACTTCGATCAAACCCGCACCATAAAGGATCTTCCGCAGCCGCTGCGATCCCAGGGGCGGATGTTGATCGCCCGCGACCAGGGCTTGCTGTGGGATCAAACCTCACCGTTCCCGATGCAACTGCTGCTGGATGACAAACGGATGGTGCAGGCGATTAACGGCCAGCCGCCGCAGACCGTCACCGCCGAAAACAACCCGCAGATGTTCCAGTTCAACCATCTGCTGCGCGCGCTGTTCCAGGCCGATCGTAACGTGCTGGAGGAGAACTTCCGCGTGGAATTCGCCGATAAAGGCGACGGGCGATGGACGCTGCGCCTGACGCCTGTCACCACGCCGCTGGATAAGATTTTCGCCAGCATCGATCTCGCCGGAAAAACCTACCTGGAGCATATTCAACTCAATGATAAACAAGGCGATCGCACCGATATCGCCCTTTCCCAACATCAACTGACGCCAGCGCAACTGACCGATGACGAACGCCAACGCTTTGCCGCCCAGTAAACGTCCTGCGCTGATCTGGGGCGTCGTCTGCCTGATACTGGCGGGCGCGCTGCTGGCGCTGTTGCCGCAGGCCCGGCTCAACAGCAGCGTGCTGGCGATGCTGCCCAAACAGACGCTCGGCGCGATCCCCCCGGCGCTGAACGACGGCTTTATGCAGCGTCTGGATCGCCAGCTGGTCTGGCTGGTCAGCCCCGGTAAACAGGCCGACCCGCAGGTGGCTCGCGACTGGCTGCGGTTGCTGCAAACCTCAGACGCGCTGGCCGAGCTCAAAGGCCCAATGGATGCCGCCAGTCAGCAGGCCTGGGGAACGTTTTTCTGGCAACATCGCAATGCGTTAATCGACCCCGCCACCCGCGCACGTCTGCAGGAGGGCGGCGAAGCGCAGGCCCAGTGGATCCTTTCGCAGCTCTATTCGGCGTTTTCCGGGGTCAGCGGTAAAGAGTTACAAAACGACCCGCTGATGCTGATGCGCGGCTCACAGCTGGCGATGGCGAATAGCGGCCAGCGGATGCAGCTGCAGGACGGGTGGCTGACCAGCAAAGACGCGCAAGGCAATGTCTGGTATCTGCTGCACGGCGAGCTGGCGGGTTCGTCGTTCGATATGCGACAGACGCACCGCCTGGTGACCACCCTCGCGCAGCTTGAAAAGGAATTAAAAGCGCGCCACCCGCAGGCGCAGCTGCTGTCGCGCGGCACCGTATTTTACAGTGATTACGCCAGCCAGCAGGCGAAGCGCGATATCTCCACTCTCGGCGCGGCCACCCTGTTCGGCGTCATCCTGTTGATCGTGGCCGTGTTCCGCTCGCTGCGTCCGCTGCTGTTATGCGCGATCTCTATCGCTATCGGCGCACTGGCCGGCACCGTTGCCACGCTGCTGCTGTTTGGCGAGCTGCATCTGATGACCCTGGTGATGAGCATGAGCATTATTGGCATTTCCGCAGATTACACGCTCTATTACCTGACCGAACGGATGGTCCATGGCGCAGCGGCTTCACCGTGGCAAAGCCTTGTTAAAGTACGGAAAGCGCTGCTGCTGGCGCTGCTTACCACCGTGGCGGCTTATTTAATCATGATGCTGGCCCCCTTCCCGGCCATTCGCCAGATGGCGCTATTTGCGGCCGTGGGGCTAAGCGCCTCATGCCTGACGGTGATTTTCTGGCAGCCATGGCTGTGCCATGGGCTCCCGGTGCGTCCCGTTCCAGCGATGGTGCTGATGTCGCGCTGGCTCGCGGCATGGCGGCGTAACAAAAAACTCGCCATCGGTCTGCCGGTGGTTCTGGCCATTTTCTCCCTGACGGGGCTCGCTCTCCTGCGGGTGGATGACGATATCTCACAGCTGCAGGCGCTACCGCAGAATATCCTCTCCCAGGAGCATGCCATCACCGCGCTCACTGGCCAAAGCGTCGATCAAAAGTGGTTCGTGGTTTACGGCGACACGGCGCAACAAACGCTGCAGCGGCTTGAAGCCTTTATGCCCGCACTGGCTAAAGCGCAAACCGACGGTATGCTTGGCGGGTATCGCGCCATTCCGCTCAATTCACTGGCCCGCCAGCAGCAGGATCTGGCCCTGCTGAAGCAGGCGGCGCCGGCCATCGGCCAGGCGCTGAATAACGCCGGACTCACCGCTGTTCACCCCGACCTGCGGCCGATGCCGGTGACAGTCGGCGACTGGCTTGCCAGTCCGGCCAGCGAAGGCTGGCGGCTGCTATGGCTGACGCTGCCGGATGGCGAAAGCTGCGTACTGGTGCCAGTGAGCGGGGTGAAAGATAGCCCGGCGCTGAAGGCGCTCAGCACAACCCAGACTGGCGTGGCGTGGGTCGATCGTAAAAGCGATTTCGACCAGCTTTTCGCGCTCTACCGTCATATTTTAACCGGGCTGCTGGGCGTTGCGCTGGCGGTGATTGCCTGCGGCGCCGCTATCCGCCTTGGCTGGCGCAAGGGCTTAATAAGCCTGGTGCCGTCGGTATTGTCGCTGGGATGCGGCCTGGGGGCGTTGGCGCTCATCGGCCACGCCGTTAACCTGTTCTCCTTACTGGCGCTGGTGCTGGTACTTGGGATTGGCATCAACTACACCCTGTTTTTCAGCAACCCGCGCGGCACGCCGCTGACATCGCTGCTGGCGGTTACCCTGGCGATGATGACCACCTTATTAACGCTTGGCATGCTGGTGTTTAGCGCCACCCAGGCCATCAGCAGCTTTGGCACTGTCCTGGTCAGCGGTATTTTCACCGCTTTCCTGCTGTCGCCGCTGGCGATGCCGAGCAAAAAAGAGAAAAAAAGACGATGAGAAGACCATCATTCTGGCGCGCCTTCGCGCTCTTCACCGCCTTATTGCTGGCCGGCTGCAGTCATTCGCCGCCGGAGCCGCAAGGCCGTCCGCAGGCGTGGCTGGAGCCGGGTACGCGCGTCACGTTGCCGCCGCCGGGCATCTCGCCGGCCATCAGTTCCCAGCAGTTATTGACCGGCCGCTTCAACGGCCAAACCCAGTCGCTGCTGGTGCTGCTCAATGCCGATGATAAAAAGCTCACGCTGGCGGGCCTGTCGTCCGTCGGTATCCGCCTGTTCCTGGTGACCTATGATCAACAAGGGCTGCGCGCGGAACAGTCGATGGTGATCCCGCAACTGCCGCCCGCCAGCCAGGTGCTGGCCGATGTGATGCTCAGCCACTGGCCGCTTAGCGCATGGCTGCCGCAGCTGCCGAAAGGCTGGACGCTAACCGACCGCGGCGACAAACGCGAACTGCGTAACGCGCGCGGAAAACTGGTCACCGACATCACCTATATCAACCGCAAAGGCAAGCGCGTGCCGATTAGCATCGAGCAGCACGTCTTTAAATACCACATCACCATTCAATACCTGGGTGACTGAGATGATCTTCATTTCTGCTGTCGGCATGATTAACGCCCTGGGACGCGATAATGATGAAATCGCCGCCAATCTGGCCCGCGGTATAGCGCCCGGCATGCGCCCGCGTGAAGGGTGGTTACAGGGGCATCCGCAGGCGATTTTCGCGGGGGTGGACGGCGAACTACCCGCCATTCCCGATACCTTTCGCGACCATCGTTCGCGCAATAATCAGCTGCTGCTGGCGGCGCTGGCGCAGATCCGGCCGCAGGTGGATCGCGCTATCGCCCGCTATGGCCGGGATCGGGTCGCCGTGGTGTTGGGCACCAGTACGTCAGGGCTGGATGAAGGCGACGTACACGTTAATTTGACGCTTAACGGCAAGGCGAGCGAGGCCTGGCGCTATCCACAGCAGGAGCTGGGCGACCCGTCGCGTTTTCTCAGCCGCTGGCTGGCGCTGGATGGTCCGGCATATACCCTGTCAACCGCCTGCTCCTCCAGCGCGCGGGCGATGATCAGCGGACGGCGGCTCATTGAGGCGGGACTGGCGGATGTGGCGATCGTCGGCGGCGCGGATACCCTTAGCCGGATGCCCATCAACGGCTTTCACAGCCTGGAGTCGCTCTCCACGACGCAGTGCCAGCCGTTTAGCCGCGACCGCTGCGGGATCACCATCGGCGAAGGGGCAGCGCTGATGCTGCTGACCCGCGAGCCGCAGCCCATCGCGCTGCTGGGTATCGGCGAATCCAGCGACGCCTGGCATATTTCCGCCCCGCATCCCCAAGGAGAAGGGGCGATGCGCGCCATTCAGCAGGCGCTGGACGACGCGGGCATCATGCCGGAGCAGGTGGGTTACATTAACCTGCACGGCACCGCTACGCGGCTTAACGACCAGATAGAAGCCCGGGTGATCAACGCGCTGTTTGGCGAAAGGGTGCCCTGTAGTTCCACCAAACATCTGACCGGACATACGCTGGGTGCGGCGGGGATCACCGAGGCCGCCATCGGCATGCTGATCCTGCAGCGCAATCTGTTGTTACCGGCACAGGATTTCAGTCAGTCTCCGCAGGATGACACGCTACCGCCGTGCGGGCTCATTGAACATCCGCAGCCGCTGTCGCGGCCAGTTATCCTGTCGAACTCTTTTGCCTTTGGCGGCAATAACACCAGCATCCTGCTCGGGAGAATGTCATGAGCCACTTTTTATCACCCGGCAGTTACCTGCCGCACGACGCGCCGATGCTGCTGCTGGAAGAGGTCGAGGCGGTGACTGCCGACACCGCCACCTGCCGCGTCGCGGTCTCACCCGGCAGCGTTCTGGAGCCATTTCTCGATACCAACGGCGATCTTCCCGGCTGGTTCGCCCTTGAATTAATGGCGCAGACCGTCGGCGTCTGGTCCGGCTGGCACCGCCAGCAGCAAGGACAAACATCGCTCGCTTTAGGCATGGTGCTGGGCGCGCGCGAACTGGTTTGCGCGGCCGGGAGCCTGCCGGGCGGAAAGACGCTGTCCATCAGCGTGAAGCTCTTGATGCAGGATGAACGTTTCGGCAGCTTCGAAGGCACCATTATGGTGGACGATGACGTCCTGGCCAGCGGGCGGGTCAACACCTTCCAGCCCACAACAGAAGAACTTAGCACTTTATTTCAACAAGGAGCGTCAGAATGAGTCGTTCAGTTTTGGTTACCGGCGCCAGCAAAGGCATCGGTCGCGCTATCGCCTGCCAGCTGGCAGCGGACGGTTTTGTGGTGGGCGTCCACTATCATCGCGACCGCGCGGGGGCGCAACAGACGCTGGAGGCGATAACCGCCGCCGGCGACGACGGCCGGCTGCTGAGTTTTGACGTCGCCGATCGTCAGCAATGCCGCGAGGTACTGGAGCAGGATATGGCCGACCATGGCGCATGGTATGGCATTGTCAGCAACGCCGGCATCGCCCGCGACGGCGCCTTCCCGGCGCTTGGCGATGACGACTGGGACGCCGTGATCCACACCAACCTCGACAGTTTTTATAACGTCATTCATCCCTGCATCATGCCGATGATTAGCGCGCGCCAGGGCGGACGTATCATCACCCTCTCCTCGGTTTCCGGCGTCATGGGCAACCGCGGCCAGGTCAACTACAGCGCCGCCAAGGCGGGCATTATCGGCGCCACCAAAGCGCTGGCGATAGAACTGGCAAAACGCAAAATCACCGTTAACTGTATTGCGCCGGGTCTTATCGACACCGGGATGATTGACATGGAAGAGCACGCGCTGAAAGAGGCGATGACCATGATCCCGATGAAACGCATGGGTCAGGCCGACGAGGTGGCCGGGCTTGCCAGCTATTTAATGTCGGATATCGCGGGCTACGTCACCCGCCAGGTCATTTCCATCAACGGGGGGATGCTATGATACGCCGGGTGGTCATTACAGGGATGGGCGGGGTGACCGCGTTTGGCGAAAACTGGCAGGATGTCGCCACCAGGCTGCGGGAATATAAAAATGCGGTGCGTAAGATGCCGGAATGGCTGGCTTATGACGGACTGCATACGCTGCTGGGGGCGCCAATCGACGATTTCACCCTGCCGGAGCATTATACCCGCAAGCGTATCCGCGCGATGGGGCGGGTATCGCGACTCTCCACCCGCGCCACTGAGCTCGCGCTGGAGCAGGCCGGGCTTATCGGCGACACCGTGCTGACCAACGGCCAAACCGGCATCGCTTACGGCTCGTCAACCGGTAGTACCGGTCCGGTGAGCGAGTTCGCCACCATGTTGACGGAGAAACATACCAACAATATCACCGGCACTACCTATGTGCAGATGATGCCGCATACTACCGCGGTGAATACCGGATTATTCTTCGGTCTGCGGGGGCGCGTGATCCCCACCTCCAGCGCCTGCACCTCCGGCAGCCAGGCGATTGGCTACGCCTGGGAAGCCATTCGCCATGGTTACCAAACGGTGATGGTGGCCGGCGGGGCCGAGGAACTCTGCCCTTCGGAAGCCGCAGTATTCGATACCCTCTTCGCCACCAGCCAACGCAATGACGAACCGGCCCTCACCCCCTCTCCGTTCGATGAACAGCGAGATGGTCTGGTGATTGGCGAAGGCGCCGGCACGCTGATCCTTGAAGATCTTGAGCATGCCAAAGCGCGCGGCGCAACCATCTACGGTGAAATCGTCGGGTTCGCCACTAACTGCGATGCGGCCCATATTACCCAGCCGCAGCGCGAAACCATGCAGATCTGCATGGAACAATCGCTAAACATGGCGGGCTTAAGCCCCCGTGACATCGGCTATATTTCGGCCCACGGCACCGCCACCGATCGCGGCGATATCGCGGAAAGCCAGGCAACGGCGGCCGTTTACGGCGACAGCGTGCCGATCTCTTCGCTGAAAAGCTATTTCGGCCATACGCTTGGCGCTTGCGGGGCGTTAGAAGCGTGGATGAGCCTGCAGATGATGCGCGAAGGCTGGTTTGCGCCAACGCTGAATCTCCATAAACCGGACGCCAACTGTGGCGAACTGGATTACATCATGGGGGAAAAGCGCAAACTGGAGTGTGAATTCCTGCAGAGCAACAACTTCGCCTTCGGCGGCATTAACACCTCAATCATTATTCGACGCTGGCCTTGAAATGTATCAGCTTTTTCTGGGTAAGATCTCCGCCCTTAGCGCCCTGCCGTTACCGCCTGCGTTGATGGCGCAGGCGCCGGACGGACCGCGACGAGCCAGCTGGCTTGCCGGCCGCGCGCTGCTGGCGCAGGCGGCTGCCCCGCTGACGGATATTCAGCTTGGCGAACAGGGCAAGCCTGCCTTCCCCGTCGCGCGCGGGCTTTGGTTTAACCTTAGCCACAGCGGCGACGATATTGCCCTGCTGCTCAGCGATAAAGGCGAGGTGGGTTGCGACATCGAAGTGATTCGCCCGCGCGAAGGCTGGCGCCGCCTGGCTAACGCCCTGTTCAGCGAAAGCGAGCACCAGGAACTGGCGCAGGCTTCGCCGGCGCAGCAGCTCACGGTCTTCTGGCGTATCTGGACGCGCAAAGAGGCGCTGGTGAAACAGCGCGGCGGCAGCGCCTGGCAGATGGCCTCCGTTGACAGCGCCTGTCACGGCCCGCTGTCGCTCAGCCAGATTCTGCACGATGGGTTAAGTATTGCGGTCTGTACGCCGACGCCGTTCACGCTGACGGACGCGCGCATTCAACATTTCAGCGGCGCGGTTAAAGCGATCAAAAGATGATGGCGGAAAAGCCGCTCGCCTTTCGGAATATTGGCAGCCAGCGAACCGCTACACTTATCAGGCGCGACTCACAAAAGGAATACCTATGTCCCCTCCGCAGGCTGATAAAGCCGGGCTCCATATTTTACTTAAGCTGGCGGCGCTGGTGATTATCCTCGCCGGGATCCACGCCGCCGCCGATATTCTGGTGCAGCTCCTGCTGGCGCTGTTTTTCGCTATCGTCCTCAACCCGCTGGTCACCTGGTTCATTCGCCGCGGGGTGCGGCGCCCGTTCGCCATTACGCTGGTGGTGACGGCAATGCTGGTCATGCTGACCGCGCTGCTTGGCGTGCTGGCGGCGTCGCTCAATGACTTTGTCGCCATGCTGCCCGATTTCAACCGCGCCCTGACGCGTAAGATCGTCCAGCTCCAGGAGTATCTCCCCTTTCTCAACCTGCATATCAATCCGGAGCGCATGCTGCGACGTATGGATTCAGAACGGCTGATGACCTGGGCCACGACGCTGATGACCCAGCTTTCCGGGGCGATGGCCAGCATTGTGCTGCTGGTGATGACGGTGATCTTTATGCTATTTGAGGTTCGCCACCTGCCCTACAAACTGCGTTTTGCCCTCAATAACCCTCGCCTGCATATCGCCGGGCTGCACCGGGCGCTGAAAGGCGTCACCCACTATCTGGCGCTGAAAACGCTGATCAGCCTGTGGACCGGCCTGATTGTCTGGCTGGGGCTGCTGGCGATGGGGGTGCAGTTCGCGCTGATGTGGGGGGTGCTGGCGTTCCTGTTGAACTATGTGCCGAATATCGGATCCGCCATCTCCGCCATCCCGCCCATGCTGCAGGCGCTGCTGTTCAGCGGCATCTATGAGTGCCTGCTGGTCGGGGCGCTGTTTCTGGTGGTGCATATGGTGTTGGGCAACATGGTGGAGCCGCGCATGATGGGCCACCGGCTGGGGATGTCGACCCTGGTGGTGTTCCTGTCGCTGCTGGTCTGGGGCTGGCTGCTGGGGCCGGTGGGAATGCTGCTCTCGGTGCCGTTAACCAGCGTCTGTAAAATCTGGATGGAGACCACCGTCGGGGGCAGCAAGCTGGCGATCCTGCTCGGCCCGGGGCGCCCCAAAAGCCGGCTCCCCGGCTAGCGGCGTTTCACCGGCCAGAAGATGGTCAATACGCCGGCGACGATAATCGCCACGCCCAGAAGCGATTGCCAGTGGAACGGCTCATGCCAGCCGGGCAGCCAGATGGCGGCGGCCCACACCAGGATATAGCTCAGGCTCAGCAGCGCATACGCTTTTGATAACGGCAGACGGTGGAGGGCAAAGTACCAGCAGACCATCGACAGCAGGTAGCCCAGCAGGCCGAAAAACAGGCCGAAGGTGCCGGGCTGGAGATGCAACAGATGCTGGAGAAACGCCAGAATATCGGTCAGCGGCGGCAACACCACCATGGCGCTGCGCAGCAGCAGCTGCGCGCCGCTGACGAGGCCGACGCTGAATAATGCCCAGAGAAAGCCCATCAGACGCTGGTCCCCAGAATGACAATGCCCACGACGATCAACCCGACGCCAAACCAGTGGCGGGGAGCGACCGGCTCATGCCAGATGCCCCAGCCCGCGAGGGTGACCCAGACGAAGTTCAGACTCAGCATCGGATAGGCGATGCTCACCGGAATTGACTGCAGGACGCTCAGCCACAGCAGCATGCCGCAGCCGAGGCATAACAGCGCCATCCCCAGCCAGAAGAGTATATGACGACTCCGCCGTCCGCGACGGGACGGGCGGGTCGCCTGTTTCTGGCACAGCTGTCCGGCGCAGCTCAGCAGGCTGGCGAACACCAGACAGATCCAGACGCTCATTGCGGCAGATACTGAAGGAAAACGACCCGCCCCAGCTCGTAAGCGTTATCGGGTTTCGGTAACGGTAAGTCGAGCATACTCTCTCCTTTATCCATCAACAGCACCAGCGAGACCGGCCCCTGCTGACGATGCGCGGCCAGCCAGTCGGCAAACCCGGCCTGGCTGACAAAGCTTCCCTGAGCGTCCGGCCAGTCGAGACCGTACTTCAGCTCACCCTGTTTGTCGAACATAATAATATCGCTTCGCTTCAGCTCCCAGGCCAGGCCGCCGGCGATCCCGACGTTGTTGGTCAGGACGTAGCGGCTGGGCTGCAGGGATTCGCTGACGATATCCACGAGGAACTGCGGCTGTTTGCTGTCGATAACCCGGTCCGGGATGGCGAAGCCCACCAGCAGCGCCAGGCCGAGCGGGCAAAGCGCCGCCAGGCTCCAGCGGCGGCCAGCGTCTTTCATCGCCAGCCAGCCCATCAGCGCCCAGACGGCGAAGGCGATCGCCGCCAGCAGACATTTATACAGCTCAATCTTGGTCCACACCGGCTTATGCATCACACCCCAGGGCGAGACCACCAGCACGGCGATCAGCCCCAGCAGGCCGACGCCCAGGTTGATCATCCCGTTGACCCGTAACGCTTTCGCGCCGGTCTTCGCCGCCTCCAGCGCGTAGCGCGCCATCAGGATCGACAGCGGCGCAAAGCACGGCAGGATATAGGTCGGCAGTTTGCCTTTGGCGATACTGAAGAACAGGAGCGGCATCGCCACCCAGCCTAACAGATACAGCGCGCCGCGGGCCTCATCGCGCTCAAGCCAACCGCGCTTCAGCGCCCCCGGCAGCAGGGCCAGCCACGGCAGGCTGCCGGCGATCAGGAACGGGATGTAGTACCAGAACGGCGCTTTGTGCTGGGCGTCTTTTTCGGCGAAACGCTGAATATGCTCGACCCAGAAGAAGTAGCGCCAGAAGTCCGGCTCGCGCTGGGCGATAGCCAGCCCCCAGGGCAGCACCACCAGCGTACAGACGACCACCGCCAGCCAACCGTAGGTCAGCACTTCACGCCAGCGTCGACGGGCGATCACCCACGGCAGAACGCCCACTACCGGCACCGCCAGCGCAAGGAAGCCTTTGGTCATCACCCCCATACCGCAGGCGACGCCCAGCAGCGCGTAACCCAGTATTTTGCCGCTGCGGCTCTGCGCCTGCGTCGCGCCCCAGAAACTGCACATCGCCAGCGCCAGCCACAGGGTGATCATCGGGTCCAGCACTGCATAGGTGCCAATCGCATACACCAGCATCGCGGTGAGAAAAATCACCGGCGACAGGACGGCTACCTTTTTGTCGCGAAAGACGCGCCACGCCAGCCAGGCCACCAGCACGGCGGTCATGGTGATGGCGAAGACCGACCCAAAGCGTACGCCGAAGTTATTATGGCCAAACAGCCATTGACCGATACTGTTGATCCAGTAACCGGCAATCGGCTTTTCGAAATAGCGCAATCCGAGAAAATGCGGCACCACCCAGTCGCCGGTGGCCAGCATTTCACGGCTGATCTCCGCGTAGCGGGTTTCATCGGGTTGCCAGAGCAAACGGAAATTAAGCGGCAGCAGGTAATACAGCGCAAACAGCGCAATCAGAGAGACGCCATAGCGAATGCTTTTCATCAAACACCCGAAGTCAGTAATTGTTCACGTCCGAGCCAGCCTTCCCGGCCAGCCAGTTCACCCCGAACCACTTTGCCAGACGGCAGCTCGCTAAAGTCAGCGGGCAACAGCTGGCTCAGTGGGCAAAACTGAATTTCTTCTTCCGCCGCCATGGTCAGCAGTTCATTGAACTGATCCGCGTAGGCAATGCCTTCCACTTCGGCGTGAATGGTATAGACCGGCACGCCCGGGTCGCGATGGATGCAGTCGAGGAGATAGCGGTTAAAGCCGGCGATATCCACCGCCGTGCCCACCGCCTCGTCCCAGGTCGGCAGCGTGACCGGGATCTGCACCGTACCGGAGATGCCGCTGCCGAGCTGGGGCAGAAACGGCCGCGTGCCGCGACAGTCGCTGTTGTAGAGGAAATCGAAGGATTCTTTGGCTTTCACCACTCGCTGATCGGCGCGCCAGCCGGCGACAGCCGAGCAGGTGACCGGCCGGCCGATGATGCGTTCGAGCTCCAGCAGGCCGCGCTCAACCTCCAGCGTCAGCCGTTCCTGCGGCCAGACGCCGCTCCACGCCTGCCAGCTGTAGTGGTCCCAGGCGTGCAGGCCCACTTCATGAGACTCGGCGGCAGCGCGGATCACCGCCTCGTTCCCCGCGCCGATGCGGCGTCCCGGCCACGCGGTGCCGGCCAGCAGAATATCCCAGCCGTACAGCGAGGCCGCTCTGGAGCGCAGCATCTTCCACAGAAACTTCGGTTTTACCAGGCGCCACAGGTGGCGCCCCATATTGTCCGGCCCGACGCTGAAGAAGAAGCTTGCCTGGATCCCGTGCTGACCCAGCAGGTCCAGCAGCCGCGGAACGCCGTCCCGCGTGCCGCGAAAGGTATCGACATCTATGCGTAAGCCGACCTGTTTCATGGATTTTTAGCGTCCACCAGTTCAACCGTGCGCAGGAAGAAGTCCAGCGTATGCTCAACGGTCTCTTCCATCTCCACCTTCGGCTCCCAGTTCAGGCAGCGTTTGGCGTTGCGGATGCTCGGTTTGCGATGCTCAACGTCCTGATAGCCCTTGCCGTAGTAGTCGCTGCTTTCCACTTCGCGGAAGCCGGCAAACGGCGGGAAGCGATCGCGCAGCGGATGGCGTTCGAAGCAGGCCAGCAGCATCTCCGCCAGCTCTTTGATGCTCGCTTCGTTATCCGGGTTACCGATGTTGATGATCTGCCCGTCGCAGCGGCCGTCTTTGTTCTCGATGATGCGGAACAGCGCTTCGATACCATCGCTGATGTCGGTGAAGCAGCGCTTCTGCTTACCGCCTTCGATGAGCTTGATCGGCGAGCCTTCCACCAGGTTGAGGATCAGCTGGGTGATGGCGCGGGAGCTGCCGATACGCGCGGCGTTGAGGTTATCCAGTCGCGGCCCCATCCAGTTGAACGGACGGAACAGAGTGAACTTCAGGCCATTCTTATCGCCGTAGGCCCAGATCACGCGGTCCAGCAGCTGCTTGGAGACCGAGTAGATCCAGCGCTGTTTGTTGATCGGCCCGACCACCAGATTGGAAGTGTCTTCGTCGAAGTTTTTATCTGTGCACATGCCGTACACTTCCGAAGTCGACGGGAAGATGATGCGCTTATTGTATTTCACGCAGTCGCGGATGATCTTCAGGTTCTCTTCGAAATCCAGCTCGAAGACTCGCAGCGGGTTGCGGGTGTACTCGATAGGAGTGGCGATGGCCACCAGCGGCAGCACCACGTCGCATTTCTTAATGTGATATTCGATCCACTCGGAGTGAATGCTGATATCGCCTTCCACAAAGTGGAAACGCGGGCAGTCGAGGAAACGGCTGATGGCGTCGGAGCCGATATCCAGGCCGTAAATCTCATAGTTGTCGTCCTGCAGCAGGCGTTCGGTCAGATGGTTACCGATAAAGCCATTGACGCCGAGGATCAGCACCCGGGTGCGACGCTTAACCGCCACCACCGGTTTGCTGCTGATCACCGCCCCGGACACCAGGCCCAGCCCCTGCGCCAGCTGGGCGCCCTGCATGTACACCCCGCGTTCGGTCTGGCCGGTGACAATCTCCAGCGCCCCCTCCTGGCACGCCACGATCAGCGGCGCAACGGAGATAACGGTACCCGGTTTGGCTGCCGGCAGATCATGACGGACGCGGGATTTCCAGACGATAAACTTGTTCGCGCCGGCGTAGCCGAAGGCGCCCGGCCACGGATCGGAGACCGCGCGCACCAGATTGTGCAGGGTCTGCGCCGGCTGCTCCCAGTCGAGGCGGCCATCTTCCGGGGTACGACGCCCCACATAGGTCGCCTGGCTGTGATCCTGCGGACGTTCATCGGTGGTTCCGGCGAGGATCGCCGGCAGCGCCTGGCCCAGCAGCCCGGTGGCGGCGGCGCACAGCTTGCGGTGCAGCGTCAGGGCGGCGTCATCCGGGCCAATCGCCACGGCCTGCTGGGCGACGATATCCCCCGCGTCGGCGCGGTTCACCATCCGGTGCAGGGTGACGCCGGTTTCGCTTTCGCCATTGACCAGCACCCAGTTCAGCGGCGCGCGGCCGCGATATTTCGGCAGCAGCGAACCGTGCAGGTTAAACGCCCCTTTCGGCGCGAGACGGAGGATCTCATCGCCCAGCAGATTGCGGTAGTAAAAGGAGAACAGCACGTCCGGCTTCATCTCGCGGATACGCTCAATCCACAGCGGATGGTTCACGTCTTCCGGCGCCCACACCGGAATGCCCTGCTCGGCAGCAAGGCGCGCCACGGAGCCAAAGAAATGGTTTTCGCCAGGGTTATCCGGGTGGGTGAAAATAGCAGCGATATCATACCCGGCGTCCAGCAGAGCCTGGATACCGGTGCAGCCCATATCGTGATAAGCGAAGACTACGGCTTTCATGAACGATCTTCCTCTTTAGATGCCGTTTCCGGCTGGCGAACAACACGTTGAATAAAGTAGCGGGGACGCGCGCGCACGTCGTTATAGATGCGTCCGATATACTCCCCGAGCAGGCCCATACCGATAAACTGAGCGCCGATGAACATAAACAGCACGGCGAAGAGCATAAACACCCCTTCCGCCGCCCACTGCGGGCCAAAGGCCAGACGCAGCACCACCAGCAGCAGGCCGAAGGCGAAGCCCAGCAGGGCTATCACGCTGCCGAAAATGCTGAGCAGACGCAGCGGCGTGGTGGTCAGACAGGTCACCAGGTCGTACATCAGGTTGATCAGGCGCATAAAGCTGTATTTGGAGTCGCCGAATTCACGCTCGGCGTGCATCACCGGGATCTCCACCGCGCGACGGGCGAAGGTATTCGCCAGAATCGGGATAAAGGTGCTGCGCTCGTGGCAGTTGAGCATCGCGTCGATAATGTGGCGACGGTAGGCGCGCAGCATGCAGCCGTAGTCGCCCATCGCTTTGCCGGTGGTGCGCTGGATCAGGCGGTTGATCATCTTCGAGGCGGTTTTGCGGAAGATGCTGTCCTGACGGTTCTGACGGACGGTGCCCACCACGTCGTAACCTTCATCCGCCTTCGCCACCAGCCGCGGGATCTCTTCCGGCGGGTTTTGCAGGTCGGCATCAAGGGTAATAATCAGATCGCCCGTCACATGGCTGAAGCCGGCCATGATCGCCGAGTGCTGGCCGTAGTTACGGTTTAACAGCACGGCGACGACGTGACTGCCTTCCGCCTCGGCGGCTTCGGTGAGCATGCGCGCGGAATCGTCGCTGCTGCCATCGTCGATCAGCAGAATTTCATATTGCCGCCCCAGCGTGGCGCAGGCGGTTTCCGTACGACGAAGCAGCTCCGGCAGGCTATCCTGTTCGTTAAAAACCGGGATAACCACCGAGACCTTCTTCACGGGAGGGTAAGTAAGCATATCAACGTCCTGACAGCTGGCGCAGTGCGGAAATGACGCGAGTGACATCGTCATCGGTCATGTCCGGGAACAACGGGAGAGAACAGATGCGGGCGCTGTTCCATTCAGTATTCGGCAGGGAAACCTCAGGGAAGCGCTCGCGGTAATATTTTTGCGTATGGGCCGCACGGAAGTGCAGACCGGTGCCGATACCCATCGCCTTCAGCTTTTCCATCAACGCGTCGCGGCTGATGCCGCACGCAGCCTCATCGACGCGGATGATAAACAGATGCCAGGCGTGCTGGTGATCCCAGGCCGGGACGGTCAGGGGCGTAAACGGCGTGTCCGCCAGTTCGCACAGATAGCGCTGGGCAATTTCCGCCCGGCGCTGGTTGGCGTGAGGCAGTTTTTCCAGCTGGACCAGCGCCAGCGCGGCGTTGATGTCGGCAAGGTTGTATTTAAAGCCCGGAGCGATCACCTCCGCCTGCGGCGCGCGGCCGTGGGTCTGGCGGTCATAGGCGTCCACGCCGAGGCCATGGAATTTCAGGCTACGGATGCGGGAGGCCAGCTCGTCGTCGTCGGTGACAACCAGCCCGCCTTCAGCGCAGGTCATATTTTTGATCGCGTGGAACGAGAAAATCGCGGTCCCCTGCCAGCCTACGTGGCGGCCTTTATAGTGGGTCCCCGCCGCATGGGCGGCGTCTTCGATCACCGGGATGCCATGGCGCTCGCCCACCGCGCGAATGGCGTCGATATCGGCTGGCGCCCCCGCGTAGTGCACAGGAATAATCGCTTTGGTCCGCGAGGTGATCGCCGCTGCCACCGCCTCAGGGGTGATCATCAGATTGTCGTTATCGACATCGATCATCACCGGCGTGGCGCCCAGCAGGCAGATCATATTGAGGGTGGAGACCCAGGTCTGGGACGGCGTAATGACTTCATCGCCGGGGCCAATACCCAGCGCCATCAGGGTCACGTGCATCCCGCCGGTCGCTGAACTGACGGCAATCGCGTGGCGGTTGCCGGTCAACTGGCAGAATGCCGCTTCAAGTGCCTGATTCTTCGGCCCGGTGGTGATCCAGCCCGACGCTAAAACTTCACGCAGCGCTGCCAGCTCTGCGTCGCCCATCGACGGGCGCGAAAAAGGCAAAAAATCGCTCATCATCATCCTGTTCTGTAGATGACCCACGCACAAATCAGGGTCGTTAGAATAAAATATCCTGCGCCTGTGGACTTAAACGAAATTAAAATGAAGTGAGTTCAGCGCGGCATTCCATTTCAGGGTATTTCGACCACTATTAATGTAGTTGACCTTGCTTAGGATAATATTAAGAAATTAATCTTTTCTCAGCATAGCCAAATAAATCATTAATAAACAGAATGATAGGTTTTATTTATGGCAGAATTTTGACAAAAAAACGTTCCTGTCTGGAAAAGCAAACAGGAACGCTATCGCGGAAAGTAAACGGGGGTTAAACCAGATAACAATTAATGACGCTGTCTTTGTCACGCTTGATGACAAAAAGTTAGCGCAGATCACAAAGTTATTTCTGCATAATTACAAATTTGCAGGAAAATCCGCAGGCAATTCACTCGCCGGGCAATTAATTACCTCATCATTATCTGCGCCACAGTCGCGAATGAAGGTGATGGTGGCGAACTCGTCAATCACTTCTGTCGGGTAGGCCGGGCCGGCATCGCGGTAAGAATTCATCAGCGGAATGTGATCGTTCTGGAAGCAGACGGTTTTTTCCGGGTTATTCATGATCCAGCGCGGGAAGAAGATGGTGCCGTGGAACAGTTTATCGCCCAGGTTGACGATCAGGCTCACGTCGGTACCGGTCGGTTCGGTCCAGGAGATTTTGTAGATACTTTCCCCCACCCGCACGATGTACGCTTCCTGATCTTTCACCCAGCGATTGCCGACGATGCCGCTGTGAATACGGTAGTCGAGGGTATGGCCGTTTTTGACGTAAATTTCGTAGTTCCAGCCGTTGTCGTAGGTGTAGACCAGATGTTTACCGATAAAGCCGCTGAGGTCATGTTTGTCGAAAGTGCTCATCATTTGTTCTCCTCTGTGTTGTTGAGGACAGCATACGTCTTTAAAAATTGAATGAATAACGCTATGTTTGGATTAAATACATCCAAATTTTAGATTGATTATGCACAAGACAACCCTGGAGCAGTGGGCATTACTGGAAAAGGTAGTGGAACTCGGGAGCTTTGCCAGAGCGGCGGAGGAGACCAACCGCAGTCAGTCTTCGGTGAGCTATAACCTCGCGCTGCTGCAGGAGCGCTTAGGGGTGGCGCTGCTGGCGCCGTCCGGTCGGCGGGCGGTGCTGACCCCGGCCGGCGAACTGCTGCTGAATCAGGTCAAACCGTTGCTGCAGGCCTTCGCCTACGTTGAGACGCATGCTGCCACTCTGCGCAACGGGGCGCGCACCCGTTTGGACCTGGTGGTCGACAGCATTTTCCCGCGCCAGCGGCTGTTCGCCATTTTGCGCCAGTTTCAGCAGCGTTATCCGCAGACTCAGGTCAGACTCACCGAAGTGCTGGAAAATATTGATGACGAGGGCGCGGCGCGAACGGAAGCCGATGTCATGGTTCTGACCCGCCGCCAGGATATTACCGGCCGCGGAGAGTGGCTGATGAATATTGATTTTATCGCCGTCGCCCACCGCGACCATCCTCTCGCCGCCCTCGACGGTCCGCTGGAGGATAGCGCGCTGGCGCCATGGCCGCTGGTGCGCATTGCCGACCAGAGCGGCGATGGCCAGGCGACGCGTGACGCCTGGACCTTCTCCACCATTGACGCGGCCATTGATGCGGTGATGTATCAGGTCGGCTTCGGCTGGCTGCCGGAAGAGCGCATTCGTTCCCATCTCGATCAGGGCGTGCTGAAGCGGCTGCCCCTCAGCCACGGCGCGCGCCGCGCGACGCCGCTGCATCTGATCGTCAAGCGGGATCTGGCGCCGATCGACGAACAGGTGGCCACGCTGCTGGGGTTGTTCCGGACGCCCTGAGGGGTAAGGCGGCGCCTGCCCCTGCGCATAATCATACGGATTACTTATACTTTCCGGCGCAATATTGATCCAGGTTACTCCGAAAGTATGATGAATCACTAAAATCGTCATACTTTCCTGTCGCTGAGAACGCCGTCTTGTCTATTTTCCGCCTCACTCTGCTGGCGCTGGTCGCCTGCGCCCCTCTGCTGGCTCAGGCCGCGCAGCACTCGCTTACTACCGCCTGGCCGGTGAACGTCGGCCCGCTGAATCCGCATCTCTATACGCCCAACCAGATGTTTGCCCAAAGCATGGTCTATGAACCGCTGGTGAAGTATCAGGCTGACGGCAGCGTGCAGCCCTGGCTGGCGACCCGCTGGCGCCACTCCGCCGATGGTAAAACCTGGTGGTTTACCCTGCGCGAGGATGTGACCTTCTCCAACGGCGAACCCTTTAACGCCCAGGCCGCGGCGGCTAATTTCCAGGCGGTGCTCGCCAACCGCCAACGCCACGCCTGGCTTGAGCTCGCCAATCAGATAACCGACGTGCGGGCGCTCAGCGCCAGCGAGCTGCAGCTCACTCTGAAAAGCGCCTACGCCCCCTTACTCCAAGAGCTGGCCCTGCCGCGCCCGTTCCGCTTTATCGCCCCCTCGCAGTTTATCGATGACGGCACCGCCAACGGCATCAAAGCCCCGATCGGCACCGGGCCGTGGCGACTGGCGAGTTCGCAGCTCAATCAGCGCGACGTGCTGGTACGCAACGAACGCTACTGGGGTAATAAACCCGCGCTACAGCAAATCACCATCAAAGTGATCCCCGACGCCACCAGCCGCGCGGTGGCGTTCGAAACCGGGGAAATCGACATGCTCTACGGCGACGAGGGGCTGCTGCCGCTGGATACCTTCGAACGCTTTCGTCATCACCCCGGCTACGCGGCTCGTCTCTCCGCCCCGGCGGAGACGGTGATGCTGGCGCTGAACGCCAGCCAGGGCCCGACCCGCGAGCAGGCGGTGCGCGAGGCGCTCAACTACGCCGTCGACAAGCAGACCCTCGTCGATAGCGTGCTCTACGGCACCCAGCAGGTTGCCGACACCCTGTTTGCGCCCTCGGTCCCCTACGCCCCGCAGGATCTGACGCCGCGCCGTTACGACCCGGCAAAAGCCCGCGCCCTGCTGGCGCAGGCCGGCTGGCAGCAACCGGAAGGCCAGCCCTGGCGACAAAAGGCCGGGCAACCGCTGGCGATTGAGCTGGCGTTTATCGGCACCGACGCGCTGGCTAAATCGATGGCCGAAATTATTCAGGCCAATCTGCGGGAGGTCGGCGTCCGCGTCACCCTGGTGGGCGAGGAGGAGAGCAGCATCTATGCGCGCCAGCGCGAAGGGCGGTTCGGCATGATCTTCAATCGCACCTGGGGCGCGCCCTACGATCCGCATGCCTTTTTAAGCTCGATGCGCGTGCCCTCCCATGCCGATTATCAGGCCCAGCGCGGCCTGCCCGACAAGGCGCTGATTGATAAAGAGATTAGCGAGGTGCTGACCACCAGCGACGAGGCGCAGCGGAAACGGCTGTACCACGATGTGCTGAGCCGCCTGCATCAGGACGCGGTGTACCTGCCCATCAGCTATGTCTCGCTGATGTCGGTTGCGCGCCGGGAAGTCGGGGAGATCCCGTTCGCGCCGGTGAGCACCGAGATCCCTTTCGACCAGATTAAACCGGTAACGCCATAATGCTACGCTATATTTTACGCCGCCTGCTGCTGCTGATCCCGCTGCTGCTCGCCGCCTCCGCCATCATCTTTCTGCTGCTGCGGCTCGGCACCGGCGACCCGGCGCTGGATTATTTACGCCTGTCAAACCTGCCGCCCACTGAAGAGATGGTCGCCTCGACCCGCGAACTGCTGGGGCTCAACCAGCCGCTGGCGATGCAGTATCTGCACTGGCTGTGGCGGGCGCTGCACCTGGACTTTGGCCTCTCCTATGCCACCCGGCGCCCGGTGCTGGATGACCTGCTGCACTTCCTGCCGGCCACCCTGCTGCTCACCGGCGCGGCGCTGGCGCTGATCCTCGTCACCTCGCTGCCGCTGGGGATCTGGGCGGCGCGCCATCGCGATCGCCTGCCGGACTTTGCTGTGCGGCTGATTGCCTTCCTCGGCGTGTCGATGCCGAACTTCTGGCTGGCCTTTCTGCTGGTGATGCTTTTTTCCGTGCATCTGCAGTGGCTTCCGGCGATGGGGTACGGCGACTGGCAGCACCTGATATTGCCCGCCGTCTCCATCGCCTTTATGTCGCTGGCGATCAACGCCCGTCTGCTGCGCGCCAGCATGCTGGAGGTCTCCAGCCAGCGTCACGTGGTGTGGGCGCGGCTGCGCGGCTTGAGCGCGCGCCAGGTGGAGCGGCGGCATATCCTGCGCAACGCCACCCTGCCGGTGGTGACCGCCATGGGCATGCACATTGGCGAGCTGATCGGCGGCACCATGATTATTGAAAATATCTTTGCCTGGCCGGGGGTCGGCCGCTACGCGGTTTCCGCGATCTTCAATCGCGATTACCCGGTGATTCAGTGCTTTACGCTGATGATGGTCACGGTGTTCGTGCTGGCTAACCTGGCGGTGGATGTGCTCAACGCGGCGCTCGACCCGCGCCTGCGCCGCCATGAGGAGGTGAGCGTATGAGATGGCTGCGAAACTTCCGCTGGCCGGTGAAACTGGCCCTGCTGGTTATTGCGCTGCTGGCGGTCATCGCCATCGGCAGCGGCTGGTGGCTCCCCTCGGATCCGGCGGCGATTAACCTGCAGCAGCGACTGCTGCCGCCAGGGGCAGCGCACTGGCTGGGGACCGATCATCTAGGACGGGATATTTTCTCGCGCCTGCTGGCCGCCACCCGCGTCTCGCTGGGGGCGGTAATGGCCTGCCTGCTGCTGGTGCTGCTGATCGGTCTGGCGGTTGGCGGCAGCGCCGGGCTGCTGGGCGGCCGCGCTGACCGCGGCCTGATGCGCCTCGCCGAACTGTTTATGACCTTTCCAACCTCGATCCTGTCGTTCTTTATGGTGGGGGTGCTCGGCACCGGGCTGACCAACGTGATCCTCGCCATTGCGCTATCGCACTGGGCCTGGTACGCCAGAATGGTGCGTAATCTGGTGGTCTCCCTGCGCCAGCGCGAATTTATCCTCGCCGCCCGCCTGAGCGGCGCCAGCCAGTGGCGGCTGTTCAGCGACCATCTGGCAGGGGCGGTGATCCCCTCGCTGCTGGTGCTCGCCTCACTGGATATCGGCCATATGATGCTTCACGTGGCCGGTATGTCGTTCCTTGGCCTCGGCGTCAGCGCGCCGACGGCGGAATGGGGGGTGATGATCAACGACGCCCGGCAGTATATCTGGACCCAGCCGCTGCAGATGGTCTGGCCGGGGCTGGCGCTGTTCATCAGCGTGATGGCCTTTAACCTGCTGGGCGACGCGCTGCGCGATCGCCTCGATCCTCACCTGATCGCGGAGCATAGCCACTGATGCCGCAAAAGATCCAACTGCAACAGATCGCCCTTGCCGCCGACCGCCCGCTGGTCAGCGACGTCTCTCTTACCCTGCGCCGCGGCAAGGTGCTGGCGCTGCTCGGCAGCAGCGGCAGCGGGAAATCGCTTACCTGCGCCGCCGCGCTGGGCCTGCTGCCGCCCGGCGTCAGCCAGACCGCCGGCCGGGTGTTGCTTGACGGCATGCCGGTGCACGGCGAACAGCTGCGCGGCGCGACTATCGCCACCATCATGCAGAACCCACGCAGCGCCTTTAATCCGCTGCATACCATGGCCGCCCACGCTCGGGAAACTTGCCGGGCGGCGGGCCGCGAAGCGAATGACGCCGCCCTGCTGGCGGTGATGGAAGAGGTGGGTCTGGATAATCCGCGCTCGCTGCTCAGCCGCTATCCCTTCGAGATGAGCGGCGGCATGCTGCAGCGGATGATGATCGCCCTCGCCCTGCTCAGCCGCGCGCCCTTTATCATCGCCGACGAGCCGACCACCGACCTCGATGCCATCGCCCAGGCGCGGATCCTCGATCTGCTGGCGGATATCGTCGCCAGCCGCGGTCTGGGGCTGCTGCTGGTAACGCATGACATGGGCGTTGTGGCGCGGCTGGCGGATGACGTGATGGTCATGGAGAACGGTCGCCTCGTTGAACAGTGCGATGTAAACACGCTGTTCAGCGCCCCACAGCACCCGCTGAGCCAGCGCCTGCTGGCGGCGCATCTGGCGCTGTACGGACTGGAGAAAACAGCATGAATTTACTCAGCGTCAACGGGGTGAGCCACAATTACCCCCACCACGGCAGGGTCCTGCACGAGATCCAACTCGCCATCGCCCCCGGCGAAACGGTGGCCCTGCTCGGGCGCAGCGGCTGCGGCAAGAGCACCCTGGCGCGGATGCTGGTGGGCCTGGAAACGCCGCAGCACGGCGATATTGTCTGGCGCGGCACACCGCTGACCGCCCTGAAGGGCGAGGCCGTCGGCGCCTTCCGCCGTGATATTCAGCTGGTGTTTCAGGACGCCTTCAGCGCGGTGAATCCGCGCAAAACGGTGCGCGAGATCGTCAGCGAGCCGCTGCGCCATCTGTTCCGCTTGTCGCGCGAGGAACGCGCATGGCGGGTGGAAGAGATGCTGCACGCGGTCGACCTTTCCACGACGCTGCTCGATAAACGCCCGGCACAGCTCAGCGGCGGACAGCTGCAGCGCGTCTGCCTGGCTCGCGCCCTGGCGGTGCGGCCGCAGCTGTTGATCCTGGATGAAGCGGTCTCGAATCTCGATCTGCTGCTGCAGGCGGAGATTATCGCCCTGCTGAAGCGCCTGCAGGCCCGGTTTGGCACCGCCTGCCTGTTCATTACCCACGACCTGCGGCTGGTGGAGCGCTTTTGCCAGCGGGTGCTGGTGATGGAGCACGGACGCATCGTCGAAACCGCAACGGTCAGTCTACCGCTGCGCCTGCGCTCCCCTGCCGGACAGACGCTCCAGCAGGCGGTGCTGCCACCTTTTCCTGCCACTCTGCTCAACGAGGCCATGCCATGCAGCGCGTAACCCTGACCCTTGATGATGACCTGCTGGCCGCTCTCGATGCGCTCAGCGCCCGCCGCGGCTACCACAACCGTTCGGAGGCGGTACGCGATATTCTGCGCGACGCCCTCAACCAGGATCCCGCGCCGTCGGAGCCGCGGCGCGGTTATGCCGTCCTGTCATATGTCTACGAGCATGAAAAACGCGAACTGGCGAGCCGGCTGGTGGCCACCCAGCATCATCATCACGATCTCTCCGTCGCCACGCTGCATGTGCATATCAGCCATGACGACTGCCTGGAGATTGCGGTGCTGAAGGGAGACATGGCCGAGGTGCAGCATTTTGCCGACGACGTGATTGCCCAGCGCGGTGTGCGCCATGGGCATTTGCAGTGTTTAGCGGATGATTAACTATTTGAAAATGAGTGGGTGGTTTATCAACAGTTGATAAACCACCTAAACTATACGCTTTGTGAATTATCCCTCTTCGCCAATAATGGCGCCTCATTTAACGATCTCGTTATGGCGAGGCTCCTGCATAAATACAAGTTACCGCCCTGTTGGTATCGAGAGAGACCACTCAGGGAAATACAGGCTTCCATCGAATCAAGGTGTTGCCAAGGTAACTTCTGTCGGTCATGACCGTACAGATACGTTATGCAGTGCTAAAACCAGGACGTAGGGATCTGCCTGCGCTAACCCTGTCTTGTTCGCCCCTATGAGTGATTTTTTATAGGGATTTTAATCATGTCTTCCATTCAACTCTGCGCCGCCCATCAGGCGACCTCTGGCTTCGACGGCGATGCCATCGCCCAGTACATGCGTACCGACTTTATTACGCTGCAGGAACATCTCAGCGTCCATGAGGCGCGGGAGCACTTTATCTCACAGCTCACCAGCGATGATATTCCCGGCCAGGTGTTTGTGGTCGCCGGCAAGAAGCTGCGCGGCAGCCTGTCGGTCAAAAAGCTACTGCAGGAAGGGGATGTCGGGCAGTCTATCCGCTACCTGATGGACAGCTGCCTGTTCCGCGTCAAACCTGACGATGAACGCCCGCAGGTGATAGCCGAGCTCAACGAGCGCGGCCTCGACCTGGTTCCCGTCGTCGATAAAGGCGAGCTGGTCGGCTGCCTGATGGAAAAGGAGATCGCCCATCTGCTGGAGGATGACGTCACCGAGGACGCCCAGCTGCAGGGGGCGACCCTGCCGCTGGAAAAACCGTATCTGGACATCAGCCCCTGGACGCTGTGGAAGAAACGCTCGGTGTGGCTGCTGCTGCTGTTCGTGGCCGAAGCCTACACCAGCAGCGTGCTGCAGCATTTTGAAGAGGCGCTGGAATCGGCCATCGCGCTGGCCTTCTTTATTCCGCTGCTCATCGGTACCGGCGGCAACAGCGGAACGCAGATCACCTCGACGCTGGTGCGCTCGATGGCGCTGGGAGAAGTACGGCTGCGAGATATGGGGCGGGTGATCCGCAAAGAGGTATCGACCTCGTTTCTGATTGCCTTAACGCTGGGGCTGGCGGGCTGCCTGCGCGCCTGGATGATGGGCATCGGCATGGAAATCACGCTGATCGTCAGCCTGACGCTGGTATGCATTACCCTGTGGAGCGCGATTGTCTCGTCGGTCATCCCGATGGTGCTTAAACGGATCGGCATCGACCCGGCGGTGGTTTCCGCGCCGTTTATCGCCACGCTGATCGATGGCACCGGACTGATCATCTATTTCAAAATCGCCCAGTATTTTCTTGGGTTGAACTAACCTACACGCCCGGGCGCCGAATGCCCGGGCCCTTAGTTTAAGCGTCCACCAGCGCCTGCGCGCAGGCCCAGGCGCTTGACCACGCCCACTGGAAGTTATACCCGCCGAGCCAGCCGGTGACGTCCATCACTTCGCCGATAAAGTAGAGGCCCGGCGCCTTGCGCGCCTCCATAGTACGCGACGAGAGCTCATTGGTGTCCACGCCGCCGAGGGTCACCTCCGCCGTCCGGTAGCCTTCGGTGCCGTTCGGCTGCACGCGCCAGGCGGTCAGCGTCTCCACCAGCGCCTGCTGGTCGCGAACGTTCAGCTGCTTCAGCGTGACATCAGGAATTTGCCCCAGCTGCTGCAGGCACTCCACCAGCCGCTTCGGCAACTGCATCGCGAGGGTGTTTTTCAGGCTCTGGTTGGGATGCGCGCCGCGCTGCTCGTTAAGGAAGTCTTCAAGATTGCAGTCCGGCAGCAGATTCACGGTGACGAACTCGCCGGGCTGCCAGTAGCTGGAAATTTGTAGCACCGCCGGTCCGGAAAGGCCGCGATGGGTGAACAGCAGATTTTCGCGGAACAGGGTGCCGTTCTCGGCGGTGATGGTCGACGGCACCGAGACGCCGGAGAGAACCTGCAGCTGCTCAAGCAGCGGCTTGTGCAGGGTAAACGGCACCAGACCCGCACGGGTCGGCAGCACCTTCAGGCCGAACTGTTCGGCGATTTTATAGCCGAACGGCGAGGCGCCAAGGCCCGGCATCGACAAGCCGCCGGAGGCGATCACCAGCTTTTTGGTCGCCAGCGTTTCGCCGTTCACCTGGAGCCGGTAACCTTGCTCGTCGCGCTCGACGCTGAGGATTTCGCTGCGCAGGCGGATCTGCACGCCGCCCTTTTCGCATTCCGCCAGCAACAGATTGACGATCTGTTCCGCCGAATCATCGCAAAACAGCTGACCGAGGGTTTTCTCATGCCAGGCGATGCCATATTTGCCGACCAGCTCGATAAAGTCCCACTGGGTGTAGCGCGCCAGGGCAGATTTGCAAAAATGCGGGTTTTGGCTCAAATAGGCCGCCGGCTCAACATACATATTGGTAAAGTTGCAGCGACCGCCGCCGGACATCAGAATTTTTCGCCCCGGCTTTTTGCCGTTGTCGAGCAGCAGAACGCGACAGCCGAGCTGCCCCGCCTGCGCTGCGCAAAACATTCCCGCCGCTCCGGCGCCAACGACAATGGCATCAAACCTTTCCACAGCGCATTCCTCGTTCCCCAATTGTCGGGTTTTGTAAATATTTCACTCTGGTCACACCAGCGGGAAAAATCCCGCATTAGATACATCATTGAAAGATATAGGATTACTCCCAACAGGGTAAAACCTAAACAGGAAGAAAATCAAAAAAAGTCTATATTTCACTTTGCCCGCGCCGCTAAAGTCACTGATAATGCGCCGCGTTCATGTCCTCAAAATGGCGTAACGTCCTATGCTACATTTATTTGCCGGTCTGGATTTACATACCGGACTATTATTATTGCTTGCTTTAGCTTTTGTACTGTTTTACGAAGCGATTAACGGTTTCCATGATACCGCAAACGCGGTGGCTACGGTTATCTACACTCGCGCTATGCGCTCACAGCTCGCTGTGGCGATGGCGGCGCTCTTCAACTTCTTCGGCGTTCTGCTGGGGGGTCTCAGCGTAGCCTATGCCATCGTGCATATGCTGCCGACCGATCTGCTGCTTAACATGGGTTCCGCACATGGCCTCGCCATGGTGTTCTCTATGCTGCTGGCGGCGATCATCTGGAACCTCGGTACCTGGTACTTCGGCCTGCCGGCATCCAGTTCCCATACGCTGATCGGCGCTATCATCGGGATCGGTCTCACCAATGCCTTAATGACCGGTACGTCGGTCGTTGACGCGCTGAATATCCCGAAAGTCATCGGCATTTTTGGATCGCTGATTATCTCGCCTATCGTCGGCCTGGTGATCGCGGGCGGCCTGATTTTCCTGCTGCGTCGCTACTGGAGCGGCACCAAGAAACGGGCGCGTATCCACCTGACCCCAGCGGAGCGTGAAAAGAAAGACGGCAAGAAAAAGCCGCCGTTCTGGACCCGTATCGCCCTGATCCTGTCCGCTATCGGCGTGTCGTTCTCTCACGGCGCTAACGATGGACAGAAAGGCATTGGTCTGGTGATGCTGGTCCTGATCGGCGTCGCCCCGGCGGGCTTCGTGGTGAATATGAACGCCTCCGGTTACGAAATCACCCGTACCCGCGATGCGGTCAACAACGTGGAAACCTTCTTCCAGCAGCGCCCTGACCTGCTGAAGAAAGCCACCGGCGTTGACCAGCTGGTTCCCTCTCCGGACACCAATACCGCGGCCAACGGCGAGTTTCATTGTCATCCGGCGAACACCATCAACGCCCTTGACCGCGTGAAGACCATGCTGACCGGCGTTGAGAACTACGAGTCGCTAAAACCGGAACAGCGCGGCCAGCTGCGTCGCATCATGCTCTGCATCTCCGACACTACCGACAAAGTGGCGAAACTGCCGGACGTGAGCGCTGACGACCAGCGTCTGCTGAAGAAACTGAAAACCGATATGCTGAGCACCATCGAGTACGCGCCAATCTGGATTATCATGGCGGTCGCGCTGGCGCTGGGTATTGGCACCATGATCGGCTGGCGCCGCGTGGCGACCACTATCGGTGAGAAGATTGGTAAGAAGGGCATGACCTACGCCCAGGGGATGTCGGCGCAGATGACCGCGGCGGTGTCTATCGGTCTGGCGAGCTACACCGGGATGCCGGTCTCCACCACCCACGTACTCTCCTCCTCGGTAGCGGGGACGATGCTGGTGGATGGCGGTGGTCTGCAGAAAAAGACGGTGACGAGCATTCTGATGGCCTGGGTACTGACCCTGCCGGCAGCGATTATCCTTTCAGGCGTCCTTTACTGGCTCTCCCTGAAGCTGATTTAAGCGCTATTCGTTCAAAACGGGCCAGCTTGCTGGCCCGTTTTTTTATCCCGAAGATGCCGTCAGTGCCAGATCATCAACGCAATCAAGCTCACCACCACCAGGCCGCACAGGGCGCTGGTCAGAATAAACTGGCGACGAACACGTTCGCAGCGACGAATAAATTCATCGTCATGATGGTCACGGTAGCGCTGGGCATAGATATACCACACCAGGCGCATCTGTTTGCTGGGCTGCCCGTGCGAGGTAAAAAAGCCGCCGCCATCGACGTACTGATAGAGCAAGGGATCGCAACCACGTAGCACAACCAATAATGCACGCAACGATGAGAAGTAGCGTGCCATATTCACCACACAAACGACACACAGGGCCCAAAACAGCGCAATAGTGCTGATCATACCTCCTCCCCGGCGACCCGCCCACGGAGAAACCCTCCGCGGCTACCGCTCCCCAAATAACCGACGACAATACCGTAAAGAGTGCGATTCCGATCACATTTATTTTTCCGACCGGCTCATTAAATAGTGTAGGAGATCCATTAATTTTTTTACCACAAGGTTATTCGTTATCAATACGTAAGACGGATAAATTTGTTTAACTTTTAGGTGAACCCAGTGCATTGACGGAGTGCGGGGGGCGCTATAAGGTAAGAAATATCTTCTACAATGAAGTCCTTAAAGGCTACCCTCCCGCGAATGTAGCACGCAGGACGCGGGCGAAACGGCAGCGCCAGCTGTCAGGTCCAATGGTCATCGACAAACTTATGGAAGGAGTAACACTATGGCTTACAAACATATTCTGATTGCAGTAGACCTGTCCCCGGAGAGTAAAGTACTGGTTGAAAAAGCCGTTTCTATGGCCCGCCCGTATAACGCGAAAGTCTCCCTGATCCACGTGGATGTGAATTACTCCAACCTCTACACCGGGCTGATTGACGTGAACCTCGGCGACATGCAAAAACGCATCTCCGAAGAGACCCATCACGCGCTGACCGAGCTCTCGACCAACGCCGGCTACCCGATCACCGAGACCCTGAGCGGCAGCGGCGACCTGGGCCAGGTGCTGGTCGATGCGATTAAAAAATATGATATGGACCTGGTGGTCTGCGGCCACCATCAGGACTTCTGGAGCAAGCTGATGTCCTCTGCCCGTCAGCTGATCAACACCGTCCATGTCGACATGCTGATTGTCCCGCTACGCGACGAAGAAGACGAATAACCGTCCCGTTGTGTCATGCCAGACGCCCGCCGCTGCGGGCGTTTTTATTTTCGCTTCCGCCTCGCCAGACAATAGAGCTTAACTCCATAAAAAAGCCATTCAATTAGTGTGATCAACCAGTTATTCACTAAAACATCTATATAATAATCTATTCAATAAGCCAATAACCGCAGCATGGCGAGTTATCAGACATTTTCGGCGCGTTCTGGCATACGCGTTCATACTTTTTGGGAAAGTAATACAAGGCGAAGGAATATGAATACAACTGCACCTACGGGCTTGCTGCAGCAACCTCGTCCGTTCTTTATGATCTTCTTTGTGGAGCTCTGGGAACGTTTTGGCTATTACGGCGTTCAGGGGATCCTGGCGGTCTTCTTTGTTAAACAGTTGGGCTTCTCTCAGGAACAGGCCTTTATCACCTTCGGCGCCTTCGCGGCGCTGGTTTACGGGCTGATCTCCATCGGCGGCTACGTGGGCGACCATCTGCTGGGGACCAAACGCACGCTGGTGCTCGGCGCGATTGTGCTGGCCATCGGCTACTTTATGACCGGGATGTCGCTGCTGAAACCGCAGCTGATCTTTATCGCCCTCGGCACCATCGCCGTCGGCAACGGTTTGTTTAAAGCCAACCCGGCGAGCCTGCTGTCAAAATGCTATCCGCCGAAGGATGCCCGTCTCGACGGGGCGTTTACCCTGTTTTATATGTCGATAAACATCGGTTCGCTGCTGTCGCTGTCGCTGGCGCCGGTGATCGCGGAAAAGTTTGGCTACGCGGTGACCTATAACCTGTGCGGCGCGGGGCTGATTATCGCGCTGCTGGTCTACCTCGCCTGCCGCGGGATGGTGAAAGAGATTGGTTCCGAGCCCGATCATCGCCCCCTCTGCCTGCGCAATCTGGCGCTGGTGCTGGCCGGTACGGTGGTGATGATTTTTCTCTGCGCCTGGCTGATGCATAACGTGATGATCGCCAACCTGGTGCTGATTGTCCTGTCGGTCGTGGTCATTGCGTTCTTTTTCCGCGAGGCGTTTCGCCTTGATAAAACCGGGCGCAACAAAATGTTCGTCGCCTTTATCCTGATGATCGAGGCGGTGCTGTTTTACATTCTCTACGCCCAGATGCCGACCTCGCTGAACTTCTTCGCCATCAATAACGTCCATCATCAGATCCTGGGTTTTACCATCAACCCGGTCAGTTTCCAGGCCCTGAACCCCTTCTGGGTGGTGGTGGCCAGCCCGGTGCTGGCGGCGATCTACACCCATCTCGGCCACAAGGGTAAAGACCTGACCATGCCGGTGAAATTTACCCTCGGGATGTTCCTCTGCGCGCTGGGCTTCCTTACCGCCGCGGCCGCCGGGATGTGGTTCGCCGACGCCCAGGGATTAACCTCGCCGTGGTTTATTGTGCTGGTTTATCTGTTCCAGAGCCTGGGCGAGTTGCTGATCAGCGCCCTGGGGCTGGCGATGGTCGCCGCGCTGGTGCCGCAGCATCTGATGGGCTTTATTCTGGGGATGTGGTTCCTGACCCAGGCCGCCGCGTTCCTGCTCGGCGGCTATGTGGCTACCTTCACCGCGGTGCCGGAAAATATCACCGACCCGCTGCAGACGCTGCCCGTTTACACCAGCGTGTTCAGTAAAATTGGCCTGGTGACCCTGGGGGTCACGGTAGTGATGGCGCTGATGGTGCCGTGGCTGAACCGGATGATTAATACCCCGGCCAGCGCCGAGTAACCGTTTAAGATGGCCGATCCGCACTGGCGCCGTTTGTTCAAATATTACGGTTCCCGGCTTGCGCTACGCTGAGCCGGGCTACAATGCGGTAGCCCGGATAAGGCGCGTTGCGCCGCTATCCGGGAGATACCACCACGGCGTAATATTACGCCGGCGTGCCGGCGTAAATATCAAACCGATGCCCTTTGGTCACCACCGCGTTCGGCGTGGCGACTTCCGCCAGCGGCGGCGCGTAATCCGGGCGCTTCACCACCACCCGTTTGGTCGCCAGCTGGCGCGCCGGGGCCAGCAGGCCATCGGCGTCTAAATCGGGCCCCACCAGCGACTGAAAGACGCGCATCTCTTTCTTCACCAGCGCGCTTTTCTGCTTATGCGGGAACATCGGGTCGAGGTAGACCACCTGCGGACGCGGGGTAATATCGGTCAGCGCCGTCAGGCTGGAGGCGTGGATCAGCTGCAGCCGCTCCTGCAGCCAGCCGCCGATTTCCGCATCGGCATAGCCGCGGGCCAGGCCATCATCGAGCAGCGCGGCGACCACTGGATTACGCTCCAGCATCCGCACGCGACAGCCGACCGACGCCAGCACAAAGGCGTCACGCCCCAATCCGGCAGTGGCATCGACGACATCCGGCAGATAATCGCCTTTAATACCGACCGCTTTGGCCACCGCTTCACCGCGGCCGCCGCCAAACTTGCGCCGGTGGGCCATCGCCCCGCCGACGAAATCGACGAAGATACCGCCGAGTTTGGGCTCATCGCGCTTACGCAGCTCCAGATGCTCAGCGGTCAGCACCAGCGCCATCAGATTATCGTCATCCTGCTCCAGCCCCCAGCGGGCGGCTAAAACAGATAAGGCGCCGTCTCCGGCGCCCGTTTCATCAATTAAGCAGATCTTCACCGCAGACTTAACCCTTGATCCCGTAATGCTCCAGCATCGCATCCAGCTGCGGCTCGCGCCCGCGGAAGCGTTTGAACAGCACCATCGGCTCTTCAGAACCGCCGCGGCTCAGGATGTTATCGAGGAACGACTGACCGGTTTCACGGTTGAAGATCCCCTCTTCTTCGAAGCGTGAGAAGGCGTCTGCCGCCAGCACGTCAGCCCACAGGTAGCTGTAGTAACCCGCCGCGTAACCGCCGGCGAAGATATGGCTGAAGGCGTGCGGGAAGCGGCCCCAGGTTGGGCCCGGCACCACGGCGACCTGCTTTTTAATCTCCGCGAGGGTCTCAAGGATTTTCGCCCCCTGCTCCGGCTTGTACTCCGCGTGCAGGCGGAAATCGAACAGGCCGAACTCCAGCTGGCGCAGAATAAACATCGCCGCCTGGTAGTTTTTCGCCGCCAGCATTTTCTCCAGCAGCGCCTGCGGCAGCGGTTCACCGGTTTCATAATGACCGGAGATAAAGGCCAGCGCTTCCGGCTCCCAGCACCAGTTTTCCATAAACTGGCTCGGCAGCTCGACCGCATCCCACGGCACTCCGCTGATGCCGGAAACCCCGGCGGTATCGATGCGGGTCAGCATGTGGTGCAGACCGTGGCCGAACTCGTGGAACAGAGTGATCACTTCGTCGTGGGTGAACAGCGCCGGTTTGCCGTTGACCGGACGGTTGAAGTTACAGGTCAGGTAGGCGACCGGCTTCTGCAGGGAACCATCCAGCTTACGCATCTGGCCGACGCAGTCGTCCATCCACGCCCCGCCGCGCTTGTGCTCGCGGGCATACAGGTCGAGATAGAAGCTGCCGCGCAGCTCGTTGTGTTCGTCATACAGCTCGAAGAAGCGCACTTCCGGATGCCACACGTCGACATCGGTACGCTCTTTGGCGGTAATGCCGTAAATGCGCTTCACCACTTCGAACAGACCGTTAACGGCTTTGTTTTCCGGGAAATAGGGGCGCAGCTGCTCATCGCTGATGCTGTAGAGATGCTGTTTCTGTTTTTCGCTGTAGTAAGCGATGTCCCACGGCTGCAGCTCTTCGACGCCGAACTCGGCTTTAGCGAAAGCGCGCAGCTGGGCCAGCTCTTTTTCGCCCTGCGGACGGGCGCGTTTTGCCAGGTCGGTGAGGAAGTCGAGCACCTGCTGCGGATCCTCCGCCATTTTGGTGGCGAGGGATTTAAAAGCGTAGCTGTCAAAGCCCAGCAGCTGCGCCAGCTCGTGGCGCAGGGCGAGGATCTCCGCCATCACCGGGCTGTTATCCCATTTACCGGCGTTTGGCCCCTGGTCGGAGGCGCGCGTGGAGTAGGCGCGGTACATCTCTTCGCGCAGCGCCTGGTTGTCGCAGTAGGTCATCACCGGCAGGTAGCTCGGGATATCCAGGGTCAGCAGATACCCTTCCTGCTCTTTGGCCTGGGCCTGCGCCTGAGCGGCGGCCAGCGCGCTTTCCGGCATACCGGCCAGATCGGCGACGTCGGTCACCAGCTTGTTCCAGCCCATGGTGGCGTCAAGGACGTTGTTGCTGTACTGGTTGCCCAGCTCAGAGAGGCGCGCGGCGATTTCACCGTAGCGTTTCTGCGCCTCCGGCGGCAGGCCAATACCGGATAATTCGAAATCGCGCAGCGCGTTATCCACCGCTTTTTTCTGCGCGGTATTCAGCGTGGCGTAGTTATCGCCATCGCGCAGATCGCGGTAGGCTTTATACAGGCCTTCATGCTGGCCGACCCAGGTGCTGTACTCGGAGAGCAGCGGCAGCGTCTGTTCGTAGGCCTCACGCAGTTCCGGGCTGTTTTTTACCGAATTGAGATGGCTGACAGGCGAGAAGATGCGTCCCAGCACATCGTCCACTTCCGCCAGCGGCTGGCAAAGATTTTCCCAGCTATACGGCGCGCCGTGCGCCACTGCGCTTTCCACCGCGGCCCGGCAATCCTCCAGCGCTTTGGTGACCGCTGGGACCACGTGCTCTGGTTTGATCGCAGAAAAAGGCGGCAGGGAAAAAGGCGTCAGTAATGGATTGGTCATATGCGCTGTCCTGTTGAAAAGGGTGAGTGAAGCGCGCGTCCGGCGCTTATGCATGAGATCTAGAATGGGGGATAGTTGGGGGAATTTCAATGACGGGCGGTGCGTCAGCCTGGGTATTGCTGCGATAAGTCCGCCCGTTGCCGGAAAAGCGCGACACGCGGCGCAGCGTGCCGGAAACCGCATTAATGCCTTTTTTGCGCCATCTCCCAGGCCGCCGACAAATTCAGCCGCTGCCAGAACTGCTGTTCGGGGGTGGCGCCGGACAGCGGGTAGCCCGCCGGCAGCGCGGTGTTGACCATCAGCGCCCGACGCTGGGCCGCTGACAGCTGCGGCAGAGCAGCCTCCAGCAGCACTTCCGCCCCCTCCGGCGCCTGCAGGCGCGGCTGCGGCCCCTTCTGCCGCGGCAGGTCGTAGGTCATGGCGAAACGAGTGAAATCATGCATCGCCGGATCGCGCCATGGATCGTCTTTCACGCTGCTCTTCGCGCACTCGGCAAGCGACGTACCGCAGGCTTTCGCCAGCGCGGCGCGCAGCTGATCGCGGGCTTCGTTAAATAATACCCGGTAGCGCGGATCGTTAAGATAATGGGCCACGTTGCGCTCGGCCACCATCCGCGAGCCGATCACGTCTAGCGGATAGTGGACGCCCAGCACAATGCGCGAGTAGCCATAGCGGGCGCCGCGCGCCACCAGCGCGTCGTAGCGCTCCGGGATCATCGCCGCCAGCAGCAGCGCATCGGTATAGCCAGTGTTGGTGTGGCCGCTGGGGAACGAGCCGCCGTCGGCGGTATAGGGCTGGTTATCCTTCACCACCACGTCGTCCGGCACCAGGTGAATGGTGTTGCCCTGGACCAGGAACGGCCGCGGATTGTGGAAGTGCTTTTTCGCCTCGCCGGTGCTGACTTCCGAGGCTTTGATCAGCGCCGCCGCTTTCCCCAGCGCGCCCTGGTCATAGGCGGTCAGAAACGCGTTGCCCAGACGAGGCCCCAGCGCGTCGCTGAGGAAATAGAGGTAGCTAATCCCTTGCGCATCGGCCAGCGCCTGACGGCGGGTGGTCTGCACGGCGTCGCGGTTGATGGCGGTCACCGTCGCCAGGTTCTGCTTCACGACGGTCTCCGGCAGACTGCTGAACGCCGACAATAGCGCAATATCAGCCTGCTGGTTTGCCCGTGTCTGGAAGTCGTAGCCGCTGGCCTTCAGCCAGGCGGTATCGGCCTGGGTTTTGTTTTGTTTCGTGTGCGCCAGCCGATCGCGGGTCAGCGTCGCGGCATCCCCTTGCAGCGCGTGGCGCAACTGCGCCAGCGCCTGTTGCTCAAGATCGTCATACGCCTGGCTGGAGGCAGCCGGCGTCACGCTATTGGCGACGGCCGCCGCCCTGTTCAGCGGGATGTCTTTAGCCAGAACCGGTTGCGCCAGCAGCAGCGCGACGGCCAGCAGCGAGAGTTGCTTTTTCATTATTTTTCCTTTTATTCAAACAATTACCTTGCCTGTCTCCGACGCTAGCGCGGCCGTTTGACGCTTTTATGACAGTGTTATGTTTTGCAACGCTTTTGGCAGAAATGAAACAGCGCGGCGGCGCAGCGGTAATCTCGGCCGATCTGCGGTAAACTATCGGTTAACTTGTTTATTTCCCGGAATCTCTGCATCCATGCTCAGTTATCGCCACAGCTTTCACGCAGGCAACCACGCCGACGTCCTCAAACACACCGTTCAGAGCCTGATCATTGAAGCGCTGAAAGAGAAAGAAAAACCGTTTCTCTACCTGGACACCCACGCCGGCGCGGGCCGCTATCAGCTGAGCGGCGAGCACGCCGAGCGTACCGGCGAGTATCTCGAAGGCATCGCCCGCATCTGGCAGCAGGACGACCTGCCGGCAGAGCTTGAGCCCTATATTTCGGTGGTCGAACACTTCAACCGTAACGGCCAGCTGCGCTACTACCCGGGTTCTCCGCTGATCGCCCGCCAGCTGCTGCGCGAGCAGGACAGCCTGCAGATGACCGAGCTGCACCCGAGCGACTTCCCGCTGCTGCGCGCCGAGTTTCAGAAAGACAGCCGCGCGCGCGTCGATAAAGCCGATGGCTACCAGCAGCTGAAAGCCAAACTGCCGCCGGTCTCGCGCCGCGGTCTGATTCTGATCGACCCGCCGTACGAAATTAAAACCGACTATCAGGCGGTGGTGACCGGAATTAACGAAGGCTACAAACGCTTCGCCACCGGCACCTACGCGCTGTGGTACCCGGTGGTGCTGCGCGCGCAGATCAAACGCATGATCAAAGACTTAGAAGCCACTGGCATTCGCAAGATTCTGCAGATTGAGCTGGCGGTACGTCCTGACAGCGACCAGCGCGGCATGACCGCCTCCGGGATGATCGTCATCAACCCGCCGTGGAAGCTGGAGCAGCAGATGAACAATGTGCTGCCGTGGCTGCACAGCAAGCTGGTGCCGGCCGGTACCGGTCACACGACCGTCAGCTGGATCGTGCCGGAGTAATCGCAACCATCGGTGGAACCTTTTACGCCTCGCGTTACAATCGCGGCAATCAACGATTAAGGACATATGGTCATGAGCAAACATTATGATTACCTCGCCATCGGCGGCGGTAGCGGCGGTATCGCCTCGATTAACCGTGCGGCCATGTACGGCCAGAAGTGCGCGCTGATTGAAGCCAAAGCGCTGGGCGGCACCTGCGTCAACGTCGGCTGCGTGCCGAAAAAAGTGATGTGGCATGCGGCGCAGATCCGCGAAGCGATTCATCTTTACGGCCCGGACTACGGTTTCGATACCACCATCAACCATTTCGACTGGGAGAAGCTGGTCGCCAGCCGCAGCGCCTATATCGACCGCATTCATACCTCCTACGACAACGTGCTGGGTAAGAACAACGTCGACGTGATCAAAGGCTTTGCGCGCTTTGTCGATGCCCACACCGTGGAAGTGAACGGCGAAACCATTACGGCCGATCATATCCTGATCGCCACCGGCGGCCGTCCGAGCCACCCGAACATTCCGGGCGTGGAATACGGTATTGATTCCGACGGTTTCTTCGAACTGCCGGCGCTGCCGAAGCGCGTGGCGGTGGTCGGCGCGGGCTACATCGCCGTTGAGCTGGCGGGGGTGATTAACGGCCTCGGCGCTGAAACCCACCTGTTCGTGCGCAAGCACGCGCCGCTGCGCAGCTTCGATCCGCTGATCGTCGAAACGCTGGTGGAAGTGATGAACGCCGAAGGTCCGCAGCTGCATACCAACGCCATCCCGAAAGCGGTGGTGAAGCATGCCGACGGCAGCCTGACCCTTGAGCTGGAAGATGGCCGCAGCCAGACCGTTGACTGCCTGATCTGGGCGATTGGCCGCGAACCGGCGACCGATAACTTCAACCTGGCGGCTACCGGCGTGAAAACTGACGATAAAGGCTACATCGTCGTCGATAAGTTCCAGAACACCAGCGTGCCGGGCATCTACGCCGTGGGCGATAACACCGGCGCCGTTGAGCTGACCCCGGTGGCCGTGGCCGCAGGCCGTCGTCTCTCCGAACGCCTGTTTAACAACAAACCGGAAGAGCATCTGGACTACAGCAACATTCCGACCGTGGTCTTCAGCCACCCGCCTATCGGCACCGTCGGCTTAACCGAGCCGCAGGCGCGCGAGCAGTATGGCGACGACGCCGTGAAGGTCTACAAATCCTCCTTCACCGCGATGTACACCGCCGTCACCTCGCACCGCCAGCCGTGCCGCATGAAGCTGGTGTGCGTCGGCCCGGAAGAGAAGATTGTCGGTATCCATGGCATCGGCTTCGGAATGGATGAGATGCTGCAGGGCTTTGCGGTGGCGTTGAAGATGGGCGCCACCAAAAAAGACTTCGACAACACCGTCGCTATTCACCCAACGGCGGCAGAAGAGTTTGTCACCATGCGCTAAGGCGCGCAGCCCCGTCTCCGGACGGGGCTTTTTTATTGCGCCGCCAGGTGAAGCAGGATCTGGTGGCCGATATAGTTGCTCCAGTTAAAACTGTTTTGCAGCACCACCACCGCATTCTGATTCGCTTTATCAAAACCGATATAGCTCGAATAGCCGCCGATGTACCCCACCTGATAGGTTAATTGCTGCTCGCCGAACGTGTCTGTTACCCAGGCGATATTCGCCGCTTCAATCCGTCGCGGATAATAGTCGACGCTAACGTCGCGGAACGCCTGGTCCAGCGCCGCCTGACCGGTGGGCGCGAAGTGGGCGCGGGCATAGTGAATCAGATCCCCGGCGTCGCTGTACAAACTCGCCGCGCCGACCATGTTATGACGGAACTGCCAGTCCGGCGTCAGCGCGCCGCGGGGTTTAAACTTCGGCTGATCGCCAGCATGGCCCAGCGCCCGCCACGGATAATCACGCAGCGTTTGCGGCAGGAAGCTGGTGTTCCCCATCGCCAGCGGGCGGAAGATCATCCGCGAGGCCAGCGTCTCAATCGATTCGCCAGTCTGGTACTGGAGAAGATAGCCGAGGATCGCGTAGCCGAGGTTGGAGTAACTCGGCGCCGGTTCCGCCGGGGCCTGGAAATTCTGCAGATAACTCAGTACGCCATCGGCATCGAGCTCATGGTAGAAGTTCTCGCCATCGTTGAGATAGGCCAGCAGGTGCTCAAGCGACAGCATATTCATCGGTTGCCGCGGCAGCCCTGAGGTATGCGTCACCAGCTGCAGCAAGGTTATCTTACGGGCATCCTCACTCAGCGCGGTACCCGGCGGCAGCAGGATCTGCAGCGTGTCGTGCCAGTGGAAACGGCCTTCGTTCACCAGCATCGTGACCACTTCGGCGGTAACCCCTTTGCTCAGCGAGCCGAGGGCAAACAGCGTATGCGGGGTTATCGGGTAGCGATGTTGGTCATCGGTCACGCCGAAGCAGTGAAACTCCGCCGGGCCGTTATGATGAATAATTGCCACCACCATGCCGCTGACCTGCTTCTCGCGCATGTAATGCCTGACATAATCATCGACGGAAAGCCGCTGACCGTTGCGCCCTGTCAGACTGGTTTCATTGCTGGGCGGGCTCATTTGCGACAGCGTGCCGGAACAGCCTGAAATCAACAGTAATGCCAGTAGCACAAGGCCTAACCGTTTTTTCAAACTGCACCTGCCTGCCACACGTTATTTGGGATGGGATAAAAAATAGACGCGGGATCGTAGCGGCATTACCCCGCCAGTGCAAAGCGAATACGCTGAAAAATCGATAAGGCCCTGGCCCGTTCGCTACGCCACGCCGTTATTTCCATGGCGCATAAACGCCGGGCGCTGATTGAGCGCCATATACCAGCGCTCCACGGCCGGCATTTCCGGATGGGCAAAGGGCGTCATCTTCCAGCGATGCACCGACAGGCCCAGCACAATATCAGCCAGGGTGAAGCGCTCGCCGGCGACCCACGCCCCGGTCCGCTGCAGCTGCGCTTCGACAATGCGCACGCAGTGGGTCCAGGCGGCAATGCTCTCTTTAATCGCCGCCGGATCCTGAAAGCGGGGATCTTTACGCACCAGCCCCATAAAAGCATGGCGCCAGGCATTATTGAACTCGGTCGCCTGCCAGTCCATCCAGTGCTCCACCTCGGCGGCGGGCTGCGGCTCGGCGGGCAGCAGATCCCAGCGCTCCGCTTTTCGCGCCAGATAGCGGCAGATACTGTTCGACTCCCAGAGCACAAAGTCATCGTCCAGCAGCACCGGCACCAGGCTGTTAGGATTCAGGCGTTGAAATTCGGGGGTGTCCAGGGGCTTAAACCCGCTGCCGTAATCCTCCTGCTGGTACGCCAGCCCGATCTCCTCGCAGGTCCACAGCACTTTCCGTACATTGATTGAAGAGCGTTTGCCCAGAATTGTTAGCATCGTCAGCGATTCCTCAGCCATAAAAGAGAGTTCATTCACTCTACTCTATTGCCAGCCAGCAACAAGGCAGAGCGCTGGATAATGTGTATAGTTGATTCCAGCCTGTTTGCCGAAAAGGAACCCGACATGTTGACCCCTTTTACCGTTTTGATGCCTGAAAATATTCGTTTTGGCCGCGGTCAGGCCCAGAGCGCCGCCCCCTGGCTGGCGCAGCAGGGCGGTCCTGTTCTGCTGGTGCATGGCGCCAGCCCGCAGCGGGCGGCGTTTCTCCGCCATCAGCTGGAGGCGCTGCAGCTGGCGGTCACGACGCTGGCGATAAGCCGCGAACCCTGGCTTATCGATATTGAGCAGGGCGTCCAGCTGGCGCGCGAGAAAGGGATCAGGGCGGTGGTTAGCCTCGGCGGCGGCGCGGTGATTGACGCCGGTAAGGCGATTGCGGCGCTGGCGCCCGCCACCGGCCCGCTGATCGACTATCTGGAAGTCGTGGGAACGGGCCGTCAGCTGGAAGCCAGCCCGCTGCCGTTCGTGGCGATCCCCACCACCGCGGGCACAGGCGCGGAAGTCACTAAAAATGCGGTGCTCAACGTCGTGGAACAGCAGCGGAAAGTGAGCCTGCGCGACGACCGGATGCTGCCTGACCTGGCCATTGTCGACCCGGCGCTAACCGACAACGCGCCGCGCAGCATCACCCTGAGCTCCGGCCTCGACGCCCTGACCCAGGTGATCGAGCCCTGGCTCTGCAGCCGGGCCACCCCTTTCACCGACGCCCTCTGTCAGCAGGCGATCCCGCGCGGCATCCGCGCGCTGAAGGTTCTGATGGAAAAAGAGTGCCCGGCCAGCCGCGACGAGATGGCCTGGGTCAGCCTGTGCGGCGGAGTGGCGCTGGCGAACGCCGGGCTGGGGGTGATCCACGGCCTCGCCGGCCCGCTGGGCGGCCTGAGCCGCGCCTCGCACGGCGCCTTATGCGGCAGCCTGCTGCCGTTTGGGCTGGCGCTGAATGAGTCGCAGATAAACGACCCCGCCCTGCGCCAGCGCTTCAACGACGTTCGCCGCTGGCTGGCCGAGGGGCTGGAGGTCCCGGCGGATCGGGTCTGGGACAGCCTGCGGGAATGGAGCCATCGCGCCGGTCTCGGCACCCTGCGCGACCTCGGCGTGGCGCGCGACGCCCTGGAGCCGGCGGCGCTGGCCGCCAGCACCTCCTCGTCGATGAAGGCCAATCCGGTCAGCCTGAGCAGCCAACAGCTGCTGGAGATGCTGGAGGCGGCGTGGGAGTGAGCGCGCCGGGATAAAATTTTGTTGCATAATGAATGCTCCGAATTTTATCTTCACCTAATCGCGGATTTATTTATTATTTATCAAGGTGTTAATTAGAAATCACCGCGTCCCCTGCCGGCGGAAAAGCGTGATCTAACGCACAGTTTACTTCACACTCACCGAAGCGACTGTCTACGCTTAAAAGACAAGGCCGGGTACGCCCGGCCGCGAACTCACGCTATCCGGAGGTCCGTATCGCTATGTTCAGCCAGAAATTACGCCACGTTGAAGACGACGAGTTAAGGATCGACATCGATCCCTGCTACGAAGCCGATCCGTACGAATTAAAGCTGGATGAGATGATTGACGCTGAACCGGAGCCTGAGGTGATCGAGGGGCTTCCGGCCTCCGATGCCCTCACCCCGGCGGATCGCTATCTTGAGCTGTTTACCAACGTGCAGAAATCACGCATTTTTGCCGACAGCAAAACTTTTCCCGACTGCGCGCCGAAACACGACCCGCTGGACATCCTGCGGAACTACCGGAAGGTCAAACGCCAGCCCGATTTCGACCTGCGGCAGTTCGTTGAGGATAATTTCTGGCTGCCGGAGAGCCATACCGACGTCTACACCTCCGACCCCAGCCTGACGCTGAAAGAGCATATCGATAAACTATGGCCGGTGTTGACCCGCGAGCCTCAGGATCATATCCCCTGGTCATCGCTGCTGGCGCTGCCGCAGGCCTATATCGTGCCCGGCGGTCGCTTTAGCGAAACCTATTACTGGGACTCTTATTTCACCATGCTGGGGCTGGCGGAGAGCGGCCGGGAAGATCTGCTGAAATGCATGGCCGATAACTTCGCCTGGCTGATTGAAACCTACGGTCACATTCCGAACGGCAACCGCACCTACTACCTCAGCCGCTCGCAGCCCCCGGTGTTCGCCCTGATGGTCGAACTCTTTGAAGAGGACGGCGTGCGCGGCGCGAAGCGCTATCTGGATCATCTGAAGATGGAGCATGCCTTCTGGATGGACGGCGCCGAGTCGCTGATCCCGCATCAGGCGTATCGGCACGTGGTGCGCATGCCGGATGGCTCCCTGCTCAATCGCTACTGGGACGACCGGGACACGCCGCGGGATGAATCGTGGCGCGAGGACGTGGAGACCGCCCGACACTCCGGACGGCCGGCCAATGAAGTCTACCGCGACCTGCGGGCGGGCGCCGCGTCCGGCTGGGACTACTCCAGCCGCTGGCTGCGGGATATCACGCGACTGGCCAGTATCCGCACCACGCAGTTTATCCCCATCGACCTGAACGCCTTCCTGTTCAAGCTGGAGACGACCATCGCCAACCTCTCCGGCCTGAAGGGCGATCGCGAGACGGAAGCAGCCTTCCGCCAGAAGGCTCAGGATCGGCGGGCGGCGGTTAACCGCTATCTGTGGGACGATGAGAACGGCTGTTTTCGCGATTATGACTGGCGCCGCGAACAGCTGGCGCTGTTTTCCGCCGCCAGCATTGTCACCCTTTACGTCGGCCTGGCGACCCACGAACAGGCGGAACGCCTTGCCGATGCGGTGCGGGCCCGCCTGCTCACCCCCGGCGGGATCATGGCCACCGAATACGAGAGCGGCGAGCAGTGGGATAAACCCAACGGCTGGGCGCCGCTGCAGTGGATGGCGGTGCAGGGATTTAAACGCTACGGCCAGGATCCGCTGGGCGATGAGATCGCCTGGAGCTGGCTGCAGACGGTCAACCACTTCTACAAGCAGCACCACAAGCTGATTGAGAAATACCACATCGCCACCGGCGTTCCGCATGAGGGCGGCGGCGGGGAGTATCCCCTGCAGGATGGCTTCGGCTGGACCAACGGCGTCGTGCGCCGGCTGATTGGCCTCTACGGCGAGCCAACCTAGTCGGGCTGTTCCCGGCGGCCTTCTCCTGCTATGTTCAGAGGATTCGCCCTGCCCGGAATGACGCTTATGCCTGAACTTCTGACGCCGCGCCTGCGCTGCTCACCGCTGCAGCTGGACGACTGGTCGTTTTTTCTTTCCCTGCAGCAGGATCCGCAGGTCATGCTTTACGTGGCCGACCCCAGGCCGCAGGCGGCCATCCGCGAGGCGTTCGATTCGCGGCTGCCGCCGTGGACGCCCGGGGATGAACACTGGCTGTGCCTGGTGGTGCGCGACAGGCTGACCCATACCCCGCTCGGCCTCACCGGTTACCAACATCATCAGCGCGACATTGCCGAGGTCGGCTTTCTCTTCGCTCCGGCGGCGCAGGGTCGTGGCTACGGCTACGAATCGCTGCGCGCGCTGTGCGACTACGCCTTCACCACCGGCGGCGTCCGCCGCCTGACCGCCAGCGTCACCGCCGGCAACGAGGCGTCCAAGCAGTTACTGCTCAAAGCCGGCTTCCGGCTGGAGGGGGAGCTGCGTGAGAACTACTGGCTCAACGGGCGCTGGCACAACGACTGGCTGTTTGGTCGGCTGCGCGCGGAGGGCGATGCGCCCTAGCGCACCGCCGCTCACGGTCTGACGACAGCGGGGTTCAGAGGAACATCCCTCCCGAGACTTCCACGCGCTGCGCGTTCATCCACGCCAGCTCATCGCTGAGCAGGGCGGCGATGGCGTCGCCGATATCATCCGGTAGCCCGACGCGCCCCAGCGCGGTCTGGGCGGCGATATGCCGATTCACCTCGGCGTTATCGCGCACCACCCCGCCGCCAAAGTCGGTCTCAATGGCCCCCGGCGCGATGATGTTCACCGATATCCCCCGTCCGCCCAGCTCTTTCGCCTGATAGCGGGTCAGAACCTCCATCGCCCCCTTCATCGCGGCGTAGGCCGCATAGCCCGGCAGGGCAAAGCGCGCCAGGCCGCTGGAAACGTTGAGGATGCGCCCCCCGTCCTGCAGGAGGGGCAGCAGCCGCTGGGTCAGGAAAAACGGGCCTTTGAACTGGATGTTCATCAGCTCGTCAAACTGCGCTTCGCTGGTCTCGGCGAAGGGGACGTTGAGGCCGATCCCGGCGTTGTTCAGTAAATAATCAAAGGTGGTGCGTCCCCACTTCTGCGCCAGCACCTGCGCCACCTCGCTGGCGAAAGCGTCGAATGTTGAAGGATCGCCGACGTTCAGCGCCAATGCTGCCGCCTTCACCCCTTTTTGCTCAATCTCTGCCACCACCTCGAGCGCCGCCTGGCGGTTGCTGTGATAGGTCAGAAGAATGTCGGTTCCCTTCGCCGCCAGCTTCAACGCGGCGTTTTTACCCAGACCGCGGCTGCCGCCGGTCACTAAAGCGATACGTTGTGTCATCAGAAGACCCCTTTCAGGTTGCGTTGTGATTGTGTTCCAGCTTATTAACTGCCAGTGAAACAATAAATACGCTACATTACGTTTTACTGTTTCATTCACAACAACAATAGGCCATCGGCATGGATAAAATTCATGCAATGCAGTTATTCATTCGCGTAGCGGATCTGGAGAGTTTCTCCCGCGCCGCCGAGACCCTGGCGCTGCCGAAAGGCAGCGTCTCGCGGCAGATTCAGGCTCTGGAAAGCCATCTTGGCGTGCGGCTCCTGCACCGCACCACCCGCCGGGTTCAGCTCACCCAGGATGGAATGGTCTACTACGAGCGGGCGAAGGATCTGCTGAGCAACCTCGACGAACTGGACGGTATGTTCCAGCACGATCCGGCGAGCATCAGCGGCCGGCTGCGGGTGGATATGCCGGTCGGTTTTGCCAAAAAGCTGGTGATCCCGCACCTGCCGGCTTTTTTGCAGCAGTATCCGGGCATCGAACTGGAGCTGAGCAGCAGCGACCGGCTGGTGGACGTGATCCGCGAGGGGTTTGACTGCGTGGTGCGCGTCGGCGCGCTCAAAGACTCCGGGCTTATCGCCCGCCCGCTGGGCAAGCTGACGCAAATTAACTGCGCCAGCCCGGACTACCTGACCCGTTTTGGCTACCCGCAATCCCTGGAGGATCTGGCGGATCATGCCCTGATCCACTACGCCAGCACCCTCGGGGTCCGTCCTTCCGGCTTCGAGGTGGTGATCGACGGCGCCGTGCGCTGGGTAAAAAGCGGCGGCATATTGACGGTCAACAGCACGGAAACCTATCAGGCGGCCTGTATCGCCGGGCTGGGAATTATTCAGGTGCCACGCACCGGCGTGCGCGAGGCGTTACGCGCCGGCGAACTGATTGAGATCCTGCCCCAGTACCGCGCTGAGCCGCTGCCGGTCTCGCTTATCTACCCGCACCGGCGCAATCTCTCCCGCCGCGTGCATCTGTTTATGGAGTGGCTGGGCGGGCTGATGAAAGATTACGTCGATTGATCCGCGCGGAGGGTGAACGGGGGGCGGGCAGATGCGTTCCTGCAGGATACGGCATTTAAGGTATACTTTTTGCTGAATCTCGCGGTAAAAAAGGAAGAAATCACGTATGACGCCGGAAAACGACGATCGACGCCCCCCACAGGAACCGGACACGCAGCCGGAGAAAAACAAAAGCCCCCTCGACGCTCTCAATGACACGGCCGTCGGGCAAAAAGCCAGCCAGGCGCTGAAGACCGTCACCGGAACGGCGGCCAAAGTGCAGCGCAACCCGGTGATCGCCCACCTGATACGCGCCGCAGAGCGCTTCAACGACCGGCTGGGCAATCAGTTCGGCGCGGCCATCACCTACTTCTCGTTCCTGTCGATGATCCCGATCCTGATGGTCTCGTTTGCCGCCGCCGGCTTCGTGCTGGCCTGGCATCCGACCCTGCTGCAGGACATTTTCGACAAAATTCTGCAAAACGTCAGCGACCCGACGCTGGCGGCGACGCTGAAAAACACCATCAACACCGCGGTGCAGCAGCGCACCGCCGTCGGCCTCGTCGGCCTGCTGGTGGCGCTCTATTCCGGTATTAACTGGATGGGCAACCTGCGCGAAGCGATCCGCGCTCAGTCGCGCGACGTCTGGGAGCGCCGGCCGCAGGACGAGGAGAAAATCTGGATAAAATACTTCCGCGATCTTATCTCGCTGATCGGTCTGCTGGTGGCGCTGATTATTACGCTGTCGATCACCTCTGTCGCCGGTTCCGCCCAGCAGTTGATTATCTCCGCGCTGTATCTGGACAATATTGAATGGCTGAAACCCGCCTGGCGGCTGATCGGTCTCGCCATCTCGATTTTTGCCAACTATCTGCTCTTTTTCTGGATCTTCTGGCGGCTGCCGCGCCACCGTCCGCGGCGCAAAGCCCTGTTTCGCGGCACGCTTATCGCGGCGATTGGCTTTGAAATCATCAAAATCGTCATGACCTGGACGCTGCCGGCGCTGGTGAAATCCCCTTCCGGGGCAGCGTTCGGATCGGTGCTGGGGCTGATGGCCTTTTTCTATTTCTTTGCCCGCCTGACGCTGTTCTGCGCCGCGTGGATCGCCACCGCGGAGTATAAAGACGACCGGCGGATGCCGGGCAAAACCCACCGCTGAGGTATTGCGAGGATGAATAAAAGAGGCAAAATTCATCCTCGCGCTTGATTTCAGCAGATAAATCCAGGACGTAACTTTTATTTAACGAAAAACTGGTTTTATTCTCTATCTTTTTAATTGTGTGAAGCATTTCATAGAACTATTTTTTCTGGCGTAAAAATTATCCGCTTTTTGCCTCTTTTTTGCTCATTTTCCGCGTTTGTTACAGATTGAAATGTCCCGGTGGCTGTGGCTATATGGCTTTTCGTTCGCGCAAAAATAAGAAAGATCTATGCAAGCCACAGCCACCACACTCGAAAACACGCAGGAAACCGCCCCGGTCAACTCACGCAATAAAGTCGTTGTCGCCTCGCTCATTGGCACCGCCATTGAGTTTTTCGACTTCTACATCTATGCCACTGCCGCGGTCATCGTCTTCCCGCATATCTTCTTCCCGCAGGGCGATGCCGCCGCGGCCACCCTGCAGTCGCTGGCCACCTTCGCCATCGCCTTCGTCGCCCGGCCAATCGGCTCCGCGCTGTTTGGCCACTTCGGCGATCGCGTCGGCCGGAAGGTCACCCTGGTGGCCTCGCTGTTAACCATGGGGATCTCCACTGTGGTGATCGGCCTGCTGCCCGGCTATGAAAGCATTGGCATTGTCGCGCCGATGCTGCTGGCGCTGGCGCGCTTCGGTCAGGGACTTGGCCTCGGAGGGGAGTGGGGCGGCGCAGCGCTGCTGGCAACGGAAAACGCCCCGGCGCGCAAGCGCGCCCTGTATGGCTCCTTCCCGCAGCTGGGCGCGCCGATCGGCTTCTTCTTCGCCAACGGCACCTTCCTGCTGCTCTCCTGGCTGTTAACCGATCAGCAGTTTATGGAGTGGGGCTGGCGCGTGCCGTTTATCTTCTCCGCGGTGCTGGTGATCATCGGTCTGTATGTTCGCGTTTCGCTGCATGAGACCCCGGTCTTCGCCAAAGTGGCGGCGGCGAAAAAACAGGTCAAAATCCCGCTGGGTACCCTGTTGACCAAACACGTCCGCGTGACGGTGCTGGGCACCTTCATCATGCTGGCAACCTATACCCTGTTCTACATCATGACCGTCTACTCGATGACCTTCAGCACCGGCGCGGCGCCGAATGGCCTGGGCCTGCCGCGTAACGAAGTACTGTGGATGCTGATGATGGCGGTGATTGGCTTTGGCGTGATGGTGCCGATCGCCGGCCTGCTGGCGGACGCCTTTGGTCGTCGTAAGAGCATGATTATCATCACCACGATGATTATTTTGTTCGCCCTGTTCGCCTTTAAACCGCTGCTGGGTTCCGGTAACCCGCTGCTGGTCTTTGCCTTCCTGCTGTTGGGCTTAAGCCTGATGGGACTGACCTTTGGCCCGATGGGCGCGCTGCTGCCGGAGCTGTTCCCGACGGAAGTGCGCTACACCGGGGCGTCGTTCTCCTATAACGTGTCGTCGATCCTCGGCGCCTCGGTCGCGCCGTACATTGCCGCCTGGCTGCAGGGCAACTATGGCCTCGCGGCGGTCGGCACCTATCTGGCGGCGATGGCGGCGCTGACGCTGATCGCCCTGCTGCTGACCCACGAGACCCGCCACCAGTCGTTGTGATCCTTCGCCCTGACGCCGCTGGCGTCAGGGCTCTCCCCTACTTTTTCATCTGCGACAATATGGTCCGGCACTGGTTGCTATCGCCCTCCGCCGGGGAGATCAGCGCCAGCAGCGCGGCAGCCGGCGTCACCAGGGTTGCCAGGGCCGCCGCTACCGCGCCGCGGACAATCAGCGGCCCGGCCTTCACCCCCGCCTGCGGCGATTTAAAGGTGCCGCGAACATACAGCGGGGAACGCAGAGTGATCACCCGAAAGCCTTTGCTTTCCGGATCGATGGTCAGGTCCAGCTGCTCGGAGGCGAAGCTGGCGGTCCCGGTCACATTGATCAGCGCGTTTTCCGTATCGAAGGCAAAAATCTGCGGCCGGGCGACGCCGTTGGTCACGTCGATATTGGCCGCCGCGCAGTTCACCCGAACCTCCTCATCGCCAAAAATCTGGCCGATCAGGTAGTTGCCGACGTTAAGGCCGAGAATTTCCATCAGGTTGCGACTGATCAGGCCGTCATTCATCAGCAGCTTCAGGTTGCCGTTGCTGTTGCCGAGCAGGGCCGCCACCGAGTTGCCGCTGCCGCGCAGCTGAACGTCGCCATTCATCTCGCCGAGGGTTTTCTGCATCATCTCGACGTTCGGCATCAGCGCCTTCAGCTTCAGGCGCCGCGCCTGCAGATTGGCCTCACCCTGCAGCGGCTTTTTATCGCCCTGCAGGTGCACGCTGCCGGCAATCGACCCGTTGGCCAGGCCAAAGCGCACCGGCTGCAGGCGCAGGTCGCCATCCTCCAGGATCACGTGGGTCGCCAGATCGCTGATCGGCAGCGTACCGCCGTGCTCAATTCTCCGGCCCTTAAAGCGTACATCGGCATCCATCACCTGCCATTTATCGGTTTCAAAGCGGTCCGCCGGCAGCACTTTACCCGCCGGCTGCGGCCGATCGCCCGCCTGGCGCGCAGCGCTTTTCTTCGTCCCTTTGCCGGAGTCGACGCCGATTAACGGCCCGAGATCCGCCAGCCGCAGCTGCTTCGACTCCATGTCGCCGCTGAGCTTCGGCCGCGGTTTGCCAGTGGTATAGGTCAGGGAACCATGAATGTCGCTATCGCCGATCCGGCCGTTAAAATTCTGATAGTCAAAGCGCATGCTGTTTTTCTGCTTAAAGTCGGCGCGCAGACGGCCGTCGGTGGAGAACGACGGCGTCTCCGGCAGCAGCACGCCGGTCAGGTCGTAGAGATCGCGCAGCGAATCGCCGGCGAATTTCAGCCGCAGGTCAATGCCGCCGACGTTGAGCGGATCGCTGACCGTGCCGCTGAACGCCACCCGCGTATTGCCGGAGCGGAAGTCGCCCTGCAGCGGGAAAGGCGTGCTTGCGCTGCGCAGAGCCAGCATGCCGCCGATTTTACCGTTGCCGGTGACCGGCTGGTCCTTATAGCGGCCCTTCAGCGACAGGCCAAAGACGTAGTCGCCTGGTTTCGCCGCGCTATGCCGATCCTTCGTGCCAGTGACTTCGCTGAACGGCAGCGGTTTGCCGAGGGGATCGACGAGAATGGTGATATCGCTGCGGGTGATCTTGTCATCAATGGCGATAGTCCCGCGATCGAAGAGAATGTTATCGAGGCGGAAAGACCAGCTGGAGGGGGCGCTGTCCCCCGCGGCACGCTGATCGCCAGCCAGCTGAAAGGTCCAGTTATTGTTGTCTTCCGCCAGGCGGATCAGCCGCACGTCGGGCTGTTCCAGCTTGATCCACGGCAGATACACCGTTTTGCTCAGCAGCGCCAGCGGGGCGAGGGTCGCCTCCACCCGCGGCAGGTGGATCATGGTCACCTGGGGAATGGCCGGCGGGTTGCCCAGCACGATATCCTCCGCGTGCACATGGGGCCACGGGATCCAGCTGCGCCAGCCGCGCTCCTCCGGCTGCCGCTCCCAGACCACGCCGAGATCGCCGCGGATGGCGAACGGGCGGTTCAGCTCGGCAGACACTTTCTGATTAATCGTCGGCTTCAGCCGGTTCCAGTCGAAGGTGGCCAACACGATAAAAAAGAGAACGATCAGCAACAGTATCGTTCCTGTGATGATAACCAACGTTTTACGGGTTCTGCTCATCCCTACTCCGCTCCTTTTGCATCACGTCAGTCCTGAATATAGTCAAAAAGCGGCGTTTCTCCTGGAAATGCGCTTTTCGTCACATTACGCGCGTCAGGTCAAAAAAATAATGGAACGATGTTTTAATATGATTGACCAGCAAAACAGCGCAGCGCACACTAGCGCTTATATCGATTCCATTGCAGGTTCTGGCTATGTCTAAAAAAATTGCCGTCATTGGCGAATGCATGATTGAGCTGTCAGAGAAGAACGGGGCCGTTAACCGCGGCTTTGGCGGCGATACCTTAAACACCTCGGTCTATATCGCGCGGCAGACGGATGCCAGCGCGCTGAGCGTCCACTACGTCACCGCGCTGGGAACCGATGCGTTCAGCCAGCAGATGCTCGACAGTTGGCAGCAGGAAAACGTCAACACCAGCCTGATCCAGCGGATGGCCGACCGCCTGCCGGGGCTGTATTACATTGAAACCGATGACGCCGGCGAGCGCACCTTCTACTACTGGCGCAACGAGGCGGCGGCAAAATTCTGGCTGGAGAGCGATCGCGCGGCGGCGATTTGCGAAGAGCTGGCCACGTTCGACTATCTCTACCTGAGCGGCATCAGCCTCGCCATTCTCAGCCCGGCCAGTCGTGCCAGGCTGTTCACGCTGCTGCGTGAGTGCCGCGGCAACGGCGGCAAGGTGATCTTCGACAACAACTATCGCCCGCGCCTGTGGGCCAGCCAGGCGGAGACGCAGCAGGTCTATCAGGAGATGCTCGCCTGCACCGATATCGCGTTTCTGACCCTCGATGATGAAGACGCGCTGTGGGGGGAAAAACCGGTCGCCGAGGTGATCGCCCGCACCCACGCCGCCGGCGTGGAAGAGGTGGTGGTGAAGCGCGGAGCGGATGCCTGCCTGGTCTCGGTGAGCGGGCAACCGCTGCGGGAAGTGCCGGCCGTCAAGCTGGCCAAAGAGAAAGTGGTGGATACCACTGCCGCCGGCGACTCCTTCAGCGCCGGCTATCTGGCCGTGCGCCTGACCGGCGGCGATGCTGAATCCGCCGCCAGACGCGGACATCTGACCGCCAGTACGGTGATCCAGTATCGCGGGGCGATCATCCCCCGGGAAGCAATGCCGCAATAATCCTCACCTGTAAGCGCTCTCCGGCCGCCGCTGGCGCGCCGGAGAGGCGTCAGGTTACTGCCCCGACGGGATGTCGCTGGCCTCGCTGTGGGCGTCAACCGTATCGGCGCTGCCGCTGGTCGCTGCGGTCGCCGGACTCGGCACCATCAGTTTTTCCCACGTGGCCTGCAGCTCCTTCATGTTGTATTCCGGTTCGCCTTTCGGCTGCTGCAACACCAGCGCCATATCCTGAGACAGTTGCTGACGCAGGTACTGGTTCAGCATGTCCACCGTCAGGGAGTTGAGGAACTCCTGACGCAGCTTCTGGTACTGCTCCGGCGCGATATCCACCACCTGATTTTGCAGGGAGCGCATGCGCTGGCTCATCAGAATGTCGGTATCGGTGCGCGCATAGGTGGCAAACAGCTTCTGCAGCTCGAGGCTTTTCTGAGCGATAAGCGCGTCAAACTCCTCCTGCGGCAGGCCGTTGTCGCGCACTTTCGCCAGCTCGCGCGAGACCACGCTCAGGTTGTTATTCAGGCGCTCGCCCGGCGATTCGATGTTGATGGCGCACTGCGCGCGCTGATAGAGCACCCGGCAGTCAAAACCAAGACCAATATCCTTGACGTTATTTTTACTCAGGCTCTGCTGCACGTGCCAGAACAGCGCTTCGCGGGCGAGGTCGTCGCGCCAGTAGCGCTGCAGCGCCGCGGAGTCGCGGATCGGCTGCCAGGGGGCGTCCCACATGATGGACAGTTTGTCCTGGCGCACGGCGCTGGTCATGATGCTGACCGGCACGGTGGGCAGCGGCGATAAGGTCGGCACCGCCGCGGGCGTTTCCCGCTTGCCCTTCAGATCGCCAAAGGTTTTGCTGATTTGCTCAGCGACGCTGCGGCTGTCGACGTTACCCACCACGATCAGCGTCATGGCGTCGGGGGTGTACCATTTTTGATAAAAGTCTTTCAGATGCGCCACGTCGATCGGCTGCTTCAGCGGCGCGGCCGGATCGTGGCCCAGCATGGTGGAGCCCTTGAGGCGATAGCGCCACCAGCCCTCTTTGGTATCCAGCGGCCAGGTCGCCACCATGTCGTTGCCTTGCAGCGCGTGATTGATCGATTCAGGCGTAATGGTCAGTTTACCGCTGGCGTCCGCCAGCCAGCTCAGCGCCTCTTTCAGCAGATCGTTGCGGTTATTCGGCAGGCTGAGATTAAACATCGTGTAATCGTAGGAGACGATGGCCGGCGGCAGAGGACGCTTCGGGTCAATACTCTGCTGCCACAGCGAGCGCGCCTGCATCGTCGGCAGGCTGCCGCTTTGCGTCAACGCCAGACGGGGAATAAAACGGCTGAAGCCGCTCTGCTGAGTGCTTTCGCTCAGCGAGCCAATATTCACGGACAGACGGACTTCGATACGGTCGCTGGGACGCTGCGGCGTGGCCAGCACCTGCCACGACAACCCATTCGCTAAGGTCCCTTGTTGCCAGGCCGGATCAGGCTGGAGCGCTTCTGCCTGCACATAACCGGCCGCCGCTACCATCAGCAAACCGCCCGTTAAGAGTTTAATTGTTGTGCCCTGCATGTGAACCCCTGATGAACATTCCTGGTTACAACAGCATCCCACTGACGGGCTGCCGAAAAAAGTGAGAGTGAAATACGTCGGTTAGACCACACGGAGACGAAAATGTCGCATGACAACGTAAAATAATCATTTCGTGTCATTCCCGCCGGGCGGAAATGACCTCTAATTATGCGCAGGAGCCCGTACTCCAGCAAGGGAGTACGGGCCTAAGAGGAGGATTTAAGAGGATAATTCGTGCGTTTTGTTCGCGGGAACACGGTTATTCAGCACATCATCCATCTGTTTGGCATCGAGTTCTTTAACCCATTTCGCGACCACCACCGTGGCGACGCCGTTACCCACCAGGTTAGTCAGCGCACGGGCTTCGGACATAAAGCGGTCAATACCGAGGATCAGCGCCAGGCCAGCCACCGGCAAATGCCCGACGGCCGAGATGGTCGCCGCCAGCACGATGAAGCCGCTGCCGGTCACTCCCGCCGCCCCTTTCGAAGAGAGCAGCAGCACCACCAGCAGGGTGATTTGATGGAAAATATCCATATGGCTGTTGGTCGCCTGGGCGATAAAGACCGCCGCCATCGTCAGATAGATAGAGGTGCCGTCGAGGTTGAACGAATAGCCGGTCGGGATCACCAGGCCCACCACCGATTTACGACAGCCGAGCTTCTCCATCTTGTCGAGCATGCGCGGCAGCGCCGATTCGGATGAAGAGGTCCCCAGCACGATCAGCAGCTCTTCGCGGATATAGCGGATAAATTTAAAGATGCTGAAGCCGGTGGCTTTGGCGATTGACCCCAGCACCACCACCACGAACAGGATACAGGTGATATAGAAGCAGATGATCAGCTGGCCCAGCTGCACCAGGGTGCCGACGCCATATTTACCGATGGTGAAGGCCATGGCCCCGAAGGCGCCGATCGGCGCCAGGCGCATGATCATATTGATGATGCCAAAGATGACCTGCGAGAAACTTTCAATGACGTTGAAAATCAGCTGGCCCTTGCTGCCCAGACGATGCAGGGCAAAGCCAAACAGAACGGCGAACAGCAGAACCTGAAGGATGTTGCCGCTGGCGAAGGCGCCAATGACGCTGCCCGGGATCACATCCAGTAAAAAGGCCACCACCCCCTGGTCTTTCGCCTGCTCAGCGTACACCGCCACCGCTTTCGCATCGAGCGTCGACGGGTCGACGTTCATCCCGGCCCCCGGCTGCACCACGTTGACAATAACCAGACCGATAATCAGCGCGATGGTGCTGACCACTTCGAAATAGAGCAACGCCACCGCCCCGGTACGGCCAACGGCTTTCATGCTCTCCATTCCGGCGATCCCCGTCACGACGGTACAGAAGATAACCGGAGCAATCACCATTTTAATCAGCTTAACGAAGGCGTCGCCGAAGGGTTTCATTTGCGCGCCCAGTTCCGGGTAAAAATGGCCCAGCAGAATACCGATCGCTATGGCCGTCAGAACCTGGACATAGAGGCTTTTAAAGATAGAGGTTTTCATAGGGTGTCCTTTGGGAATAACCACAGAGCAAGAAGGGATATTTGGCGTCTGTGGCTTAAAAATAACACCCTGGAAACATTTCAGAAATAACTAACGTCGAAAGTGCAACGCGATTGTTAAAATCTTTGAGCTGACTCGCACAAGTCAACAAAACATTTACAAATTTGCATCTTCCCGGACCGGGGATAAATAGCGGGCGCTGAACGCCTCCTGCGGTAAAGCGCAACCGAACAGGTGGCCCTGGAGCACCTCGACGCCGGCGGCTTGCAACCAGCGAGACTGGTCTTCCGTTTCCACCCCTTCCGCCACAATGCGCAGCGACAGGCCGCGCGCGAGCTGGATTATCGCCGGCACCATGCTGACATCCTCCGGCAGCATATCGATGAATACCTTATCAATTTTCAGAATATCCACCGGCAGAGCCTTCATCTGCTGCAGCTGGTGCAACCCGGCATAACCCATGCCAAAATCATCCAGCGCAATCCGCACGCCGGCCTCGCGCAGAGGCCGCAACCGCGCCATCACATCCTGCGGATCGTCCATCCGGCAGCTCTCCGTCACCTCAAGGATGAGGGTGCCCGGCGCAATGCGGTAGCGGGCGATCAGCTTCAGCATCTCCTCGCCACGGTCGTGCTCCAGCAGCTGGAGCAGGGAAACATTGACCGACAGCGGCAGCATAATGCCCTGGCTTTGCCAGGCGGCCAGCTGGCGGCAGGCCTCTTCCATCACCCAGTAGCCGACCGGGATAATCAGCCCGCAGGACTCAATGCGCTCAATCAGCGCCGGCGGTAGGGACCAGCTGCCATCCGCCTGCCGCTGGCGCAGCAGCACCTCGGCGCCGCAGAGCTCGCCGCTGGCGCAGGCCACCTGCGGCTGCAGCCAGATCGCGAACTGCTGGTTGTCGAGGGCGGTCATAATTTCGTGCTCTTCCATCAGGCGGCGCTGAGCCTTTTCCATCTGCTCGGGATCGAAGAACTCAATCTGATTTTTACCTTTGCGTCTTGCGGTGACCGCGGCCGAGACCGCGCGCCGGTAAAACTGTTCGGCGCTGAGACCGGGGTGGAACATGGCGATCCCGACGCTGGCGTAGGGCCGCAGCTGCAGACCATGCAGCGGTAAACGTTCATTAATAATAGTGAGCACTTGCTTACTTATCGTCACCGCCTGCCAGGATTCGGCGAGGCCATCGGCGAGAATGGCGAAGTCATAGCCGCTTACCTGGGCCAGCACCATCTGCGGCGGGATCGCGGCGCGCAGCTTCTCCACCAGCGTCAGGAGCAGCATTTCGCGCTGGCTCTCCTTGAGCACGCCGGCGGCGTCCTGCAGGGTTTCACAGGCGACGACGATCAGCGCGGCGCTCTGCGGGCGGGCCACCGTCTGCTCCAGCATCGCCAGCAAAAAGGCTTTATTCGGCAGCTCGGAGACAGGGAAGCGGGTCGACTGGATGGACAGCTCATCATGCTGGCGCACCAGGCTCTGCTGGTTGCGGTTATAGCTGCGCACCAGCATGCCGATCTCGTCGTCATGGTGCAGGCGCGGGAGGGTCAGCTGATGGCCAAGACGCTCCTGCTGGGAGAGATCGTTCAGCTCGCGGGCGATACGCCGCAGGGGGCGAACCATCAGCCGGTTGATGCACCAGGTGAGCGCCACCGTCAGCATTAGCACCAGAAGTAAGTAAGCAGTTACTAACGTAGCAAGGGCGCTCATGACGAATTTATACATGCGATAGGAGTCGGCCTGCAGCACCAGATAGGCCAGCGGTTGCGGGTTGGCCGGCCGCTCCAGCGAATAAATGGGCAGCGAAATCTGCACCGGCAGCTCAAACAGCCGGGTGATGGTCACCGGCACCGACCGCTCAGGGATAAACCGCATCCGCAGCGCCTGGAACTGGTTGGGCAAGACGACATCCGCCCGGCTGACGATGCCAGCAGGCTGGATACGGCTTAAAATGGCTTCCGCTTCCGGAATATCGGCTTTCAGAATAGCCGCAGACAGCGGTTCGCGAACGGATCGCGCGATACTTTCTAACTGCGTGGCCGTGGTAAAGCGACTCTGTTGCACAAAGTGAAACAGCAAAATAGTGCAAAAAACCAATACAAAGGCCATGGACACGCTCGCGACCATCGCCATCTGTTTGATTGTAAGTGAACGGCTGACGCGCAACGGTGTTCTCCACTGATACTGAATGCATACCCGGCATTAATCCATCAATCCCGGTCGTTTCAGGCTGATTATATACTTAAATCCTTCGCCCACGCCCGCGAGGGATGAAGTGACGGGATAGCTCCGCGCGGTGGCGCAGACGCCGGAGAGACCTCCCCGGCGGCCGACGGTGGGCAACGCCTCACGAGTATACGCGAAGCGCGCCGTGGAGTGGTGCTCTGTGACGTAATTCAGCCTATTCTGCTACCAGTCGGCGTAAGGCACCAGCGGCTGGGGCGGCATATCCAGATCCCCCTGCCAGCCGGCCGCCGAATAACGCACGTAAAGCAGCGCATGGCTCGGGGTGTAGTCCTTCGCCTGCTGAATATCGACCGCGGCGCCAACGAACCAGTTGCTGGTCACCCGCCGCTCCACCAGCGCTCTGGCGGTGTAACCGAATCCCTGGCTGCTGCCGCCCTCCTCCGTCAGTTCGCTGGCGCGCTGCCGGTAGTCGGACGGGATCAGGTTCAGCAGCGGATAGCGGGCTTGCGTCTGGGTACGCGAATGGGACCATGAGACCGATCCGCCGAGTTCCCAGGACCAGTTCTCCGTGCGCTGACGCCAGGTCACCGGCACAGCGAACGAGAGATACTCCTGCGGGCTGTAATAGCCGCCCTGGCCGAGGGTGTAACCGCTGAGATCTTTGTCGTAGTGCCAGATCATATTGTTGAGGCCGACGGTGACGCGACGATTATTCTCGTTAATCACCTTATAGTAGTAGCCGGTCATCCAGCGCACGCGCCAGTTATCCGCCACGTTTTTACCGGTCAGCGAGTCGGCCCCCAGCGAGGACCAGATACCGTGCGCTTCGCCCCGGTCATAGCTGAGGCTCACACCGCCGCCGTCGGCGCGAACGCCGCCCCAGGTGGTGCCAGTATGGCTGTTGCTGTCTTTCTGCCCGCCAAAGGAGAGCAGCGAGCTGGAGATGGGCCGCCGGTGCACGTTGACCGTGTACCCCACCGGCCCGACGTCGCTACTGTAGCTCAGGCCGCCGACCACATCGACGACATTGAAGCCCATCGGCGTGGTGCCGATATCGCCGCTCCAGGTGTCATTCTTCCAGCCGACCGCTACGCTGGCCCCGCTGTCGGTCTGATTTTTACTGCCGCTGGTACAGGCGATCTCCCCGCAGGTGCCCCAGCTGGGCGAGTAGCTCCCGTCGCTGTGGGTGGAAAAGCTGCCGGCATCCATATTGACCAGGTCGGTGCGGAAGAACATCCGGCCATCCGCCAGCGGGGCATCCACCTGCAGCATGGTGGTATGCGCCTTGAGGTCGGAATAGCCGCCGGTGCCGCTGGATCCCCAAAAGTCGTGTTCCAGGGTGACGTTCAGATCCTGCTGGCGATAAAGGTCGGCGGCATCGCTGCGGATCCCGCGCTTCAGCCAGTCATCCCGGCTGTCGTTGCGCGTCAGCCGGGTAAAGGTATCGTTATCCTGCGGCTGCGCGGGGGTGATGCCGGAGGCCACCATCGCCTCCCGGTAGTGGGTCAGCGCCTGCTGCGGCTCCCCGTTCCGGGTGGCAAAGCGCGCGGCATCGCGCAGCGCCAGCGCGCTCTCCATCGAGGGCGGCTGCGCCTTCGCCTGCGGCACAATCTGGTTAAAAATCTGTTGGGCGTCCGCGGTATCGCCAAGGCCAGCTCGCGCCAGGGCGACCCGCCGCTGCATATTCATGGATTCGGCCTCTGCGCCTTTCAGCTGCATGACCTGCGCCCGGGCGGCCTGTTTATCGCCCTCGGCCAGATAGACTTCCGCAAGGCCGAGGCGCGCATCGCCGTTGTCGGCTTCCTGACGCAGCACCCGCTGATAGTCGGCAATCGCCGTCTGGTTGTCCCCGCGCTGCTGGGCCCAGTCGGCCAGCGTCAGGTCATAGCGCACCGAGGCCGGCTGCTGTTTGATGAGGGCGATCGCCTGCGCTTCCTCGCCGCTGTCGCGCAGCTGGTTCGCCTGGCGCAGCACTCGGTCGCTTTGCAAACGCGCCTCAAGTTCACGAATGTTATCCGTCCACGCGCTGCGCGGCAGAGCGGCGATTTGCGCCAGCGCCAGATCGTCCTGGTCGTTCCCCGACAGGTAGAGCCCCGAGGCGTAGACCCGTTCGGCATCCTGCGGCTGGCGGTTGACCATCGTCCGCATCAGTGCGTCGGCCTCCTGGCGCTCACCGGCGCTGACCAGATCCCGCGCCAGACGGTAGGTTATCCACACGCTGTCCGGCTCGAGCGCCAGGCGCCGACGCTGAACTTCCGCCGCCTGCGCCCAGTTGCCCTGGCTCTCCAGGGCCTGCGCTTGTTTCTCCAGCCGGTCGTTGGTCAGGCTGCGCTCGATATCATCGATGCTGCGCCGCTGGGCGGCAGGAAGACCAGCGATCCAGGCGCTGGCTTTCTCCGGCGATTCGGCGCGATAGAGGTTGGCCAGGCCGCGCACCGCCAGGTTATTGCCGCGATCCAGGCGCAACGCCTGCTGGTAATAGCGCTCCGCCGCCGCCGCCTCTTTGCGCGCCGCCGCGACGTCGCCCAGCCCCAGCACGGCATAGCTGTCGGTCCGATCGACCCGCTGCGCCTGGGCATAATAATTCTGCGCCTGTGAAAGCTGACCGGCCTTCAGGGCGTTATCCCCCTGCTTGATCAGCAGCCAGTAGCGGTTGGTTTGCAGCAGGCTGTCCCATTTGCCGCGATTCGGGCTGTCGGGATCCATGGCAATCGCTTTATTGAGCTGGGCCACCGCGCGCGCTCGGTCGCCGCGCTGGGAATAGGCCTGGCCGAGGGCGCCCACCGCATCGCTGTCGCGGCTGTCGGCCTGAACGGCTTTCTGCAGATCCGCCACCGCATGCGAGGTATTTCCGGATTTGACCGCCGCCAGCCCTTCCGAGCGGGCGCGGAACGTCGGATCCTGCAGCTGCGCCTGCTGCTGGTCAAGCAGGACGCGGGCGTTCGCCGCCACCGAGCCGGTAGGAAACTGCAGCAGGAATTGCTGCAACGCCTGCACGCTGGCCTTGCTCACCGGCATGCTTTTCACTTCGCTGAACCACATATCGGCGGCGATACCGCGTCCTGAGGCTGAGCGGGCCATTTCCGCCAGATAGGCGAACCCTTCCTGCGGTTTGTTATCGGCAAACATCTGCTTCGCCAGCGCCGTCAGCAGGCTGACGTTGCCCGGCGCGCTGGCGTTCAGTTTTTTCAGCTGGCTGACGCCTTCGCTATGACGGGCCGGCAGGCGCGCCACCAGCGTCCAGTATTCAATAGCGGCATCAACATCATCCGGCACGCCGCCGAACAGTTTTTCATAGGCGGCGATGGCTTCATCGACCTTCCCGGCCACGCCCAGCAGTCGCGCCTGCTGCAGCGCCTGACGGCCCTCGCCGGTGTTGCTTTTCATCTCATTGCGCGACGCCTTCAGCTCAGGGGAATCCGGCGCCAGCTTCGTCAGTCGCTCCAGCTCTTTTTGCGCCCCGGCGGTATCCCCCTGGCGCAGCAGATAGCGCATCCGCGCGGCAATCAGGTCCGGGTTGTTGGGGTCGATCAGCTCCAGACGGTATAGCGACTGGCGCACCAGGTCTTCACGATTGCTGGCCTCGCCGAGGCGCACCTGCTCCAGCAGATGTTCCTGGGCGGGCGTCGTCGCCGCCTGCGCTAACGGCAGCAGCGCAACGCCGAGGGACAGCGTGAGTAAACTTAGTGAGAGCTTGCGCATTCCTGGTTCCAGTCAGGTTGTAATTCGCCACCCGCAGTGAAACGAAAACGGTGTTGATCCCAACCCTGACCGAACAGCGTCAGGACCGCGCTGTAGTAGGCATCCGCGCCGGGATAGTTATCGGCGACGCGCTGTCGTTGCACCGACCGGGCCTCGTCGTTCTGTAAAAACGGCAGCATCACCGCGGAGAAGCCCACCGGCCCCTGGCCGCTGGTTTTACCGGTGGCGATATTCACTTTCTCCGGCGGTACCCCCTGTTCCGTGGTCTGTGCCGCCATCGGCGCAAAGCGGGCCAGCAGACGCGCTTTTTGCTTATCGCCATCATGAAGCATGCCCACCCACAGGTAGACGCGAATCGCGTCATAGCTGCCGATCAGCGGCTTCTCCGTTTTCAGCTGCCAGCCTTTCCCTTTCTCATAGCGCACCCAGTCCGGGGTAAAGCCTTTCGGCGCGGTCTCCAGCAGCAGACGCAGGTTCGTGTCGCGCAGGGTGGGCCACGGCGCGCCAAAACGCACAAAATAGGTGGCCAGCTGCGGCGGAAGATAGCTGGGATTAAACCGCCAGCCGCTGTCGTCGGCAAAACCGACTTTTCCCGGCAGCAGCATCGTGCCAAGGCCCGGCACCGCCACCGTCTCTTCGTCAACAATCCGCGCCAGCAGCGCTTTCCCGGTCTCGGTGTACTGCGGCTGCTGCCACAGGCGCCCCGCCTCCAGCAGCGCCCAGGCTATCCACAGATCCGAGTCGGATGCCGAATTGCTGTCCAGCAGCGTCCACTGTTCGTCGTCCTTTTTCCCCCACAGCCAGCCCGGCAGATGCTGCCGCAGGTCGCCCTCCGCCAGATTGTTCTGCGTCCAGGTCAGCAGCTTGTCGAACCCCGCGCGATCGTTGGCCGCCAGGGCAAAGAACAGGCCATAGCTCTGTCCTTCGGAAGTGGAAATTTTGCGCGCATCGCTGGGGTCGATCACCCGCCCCTCGGGGCTGACGTACGCTTTCTTAAACTGCTCCCAGGCGGGCCACTGGCAAGCGGCGCTCGCCTGGCCCGCCGCCAGTACCAGCGCGGAGAGCACCGCGCCGCAAAGTACTTTCATCATCGTTTATTCATCATCCAGGCTAAGGCGGCGGCGGCTGATAATGCGCAGCATGCGCCACAGCACCCACGCCAGCAGCACGATACTGACCGCGGCGAAGATCGCCAGCAGTATCGGGTGGTTAGAGAGCGCGAACCAGATGCGCTCGAACCAGGGCAGATGGCCGACATAGTAAACATCGCCCACCCGCAGGCTGTTGACGCCGGATTCGCGGATCACCGCCACCGAGCCAAACATCGCCGCCCGCTTACCGCTGTCGTTGAGGGCGTTGGTCAGCAATTCATTACCGCGCGGGCTGTCGGCCAGCAGGGCCACCACGCTACGCTGATCGTTGTAGGGCGACTGGAAGCCAATCACCGCCGCCATCGGTCCGGAAGAGGTGATGTCGGTGCGGGTGTTGGGCGTGCGGGCCTCGTCATCGGGATAAATGCTCGCCAGGTCATAGTGGCGCATCGGCATTTTCACCCAGCTTTTGGTCGCCTCGACCAGCAGGTTGATTTTGGTATCGTCCTTGAGAGACGAAGGGATCGCGCCGATCAGCAGCAGATCCGCGTCTTTATTCTTGATCTGGTTGCCATCGTCGGTCATTTGCAGATTAATCGCCGCCAGGCCGGTCTGCGAACCGATGCCGCCCAGCGCCTGCAGCAGCGTCGCCACCTGGCCCTGGGTCGGCGCCTTCGGCACCACCACCAGGGTGTCAGCGAGGTCAGCCATTCGGCTGTAAGGGAAGCCCGCATTGGCGAAGACGCGCAGGTCCGGCAGCGCAATAAAGTGATAATACTTCGAGAAGTCGATGGTCGAATCGTCGCCGATCACCACATGGTTCTGCACCGGCTGGAAGGTAATACAGTTGTCGATGGAGCCGCCGGGCATCGGGTTCATGTACTGGAAGTCAAAGCGCAGCTGGTTCACCGCCCCAAGACGCAGCGCGGGGATGGTGACCTCCGATTTGCCGTCCAGCAGCCCCTGCAGCACCGGCAGGCGCAGGATCAGTTTGTTCACGTCCTGGGAGCTGTTAAGGCTGAACGACTGCAGGAACTGGTCGTTGAGGCTGATATCCATCCGCGAACTGTCCTTCACCGGCGGCATGGTGTAGCGATATTTCAGATCCATATCGATGCCGTTGGCCCGCAGCAGATAGAGATCCGGCGGCAGGTTAAGCGCCACGGTGATGGCATCCGGCACCAGCCCGCTGGACTGCAGCTGTTGCTCATAGGTTTTCAGCTCAGCAAAGGTGACCGAGCGGTCGGTGCGCACCCAGTTTGGCGCATCGTATGGCTGCCGCGGCTGCAGGGTTTTGATGCCGTCCACGGTGACGCTGCTGCCGCGGAACAGAATATTGCCCTGGGCAATCCCCTTCGCCGCCAGCAGCAGGTCTTTATCATCGCGGCCGAAAATCACCAGCAGCTTGACGTAAGGATCGTTCGGGTTGTCGATCATTTCGATGGTCGGCGCGTTGACCGGCGGATGATCGCGCAGGAAATCCGGACGCTTGTCGTTGGTGGCGAAGACAATGGCGTTACGATCCGGCAGTTCGTTGAAATAGACCGGGAACTGCTGGCCGCGCCAGCCGGCCTTGCTGCCGAACCATGAGGCGATAATCGCCGCCGCCTGCTGCTGGGCCACCGCCGGCGAACCCGGGAAAATCATCGGCAGCGTCAGCGGGCGGTTGTCGCGCGGATCGTAGAACGGCACCGGGAAGTGCGACAGATCGTTATGCACCTTCAGCGACTGGTAGGTGAGATCCAGATAGCTTTCGCGCCCGACGTCCAGCCACAGCGTGCTGCTGGCCGGGTTTTCGCAGACATCGCGATAGTGGCCGACAAACTCCAGCCGTATGCGGTTGAAGTCGGTGATATACAGCGGGTCAATCGGCAGCTGCGCACGGATCTTTTTCCCCAGCTGCTCTTTGGTGACGGGCAGAACGCCCATCAGCTCATCGTTGAGATAGACTTTCAGCTGCGACTGCACGGGCAGCAGTGAGGGCGACGGGGTATATTCCAGATTGAGCAGCGCGTTGGCGACCAGCTCATCGCTGCGCATGCCGAATTCGACCGAGGCGTCAGGCCGTGAGCCGCGCAGCACAATGCTGCCCGGAGGCGGCGCGATGGAGGCAAAGGTCAGCTTCACCTCCCGCTGCGGGATATTCTCGGCGACCACCGCCGGAGCGGTCGGTTCGGCGAGGGTCGCCGTCGGCTCGCCAATCGTCACCGGCGCGGGCGGGGTGGCCGCCTGCGGCTGAACGCCAGGAGCCGGGTTCACCACGGCGGCCGGCGCCGCGTAAGAGGCCAGCGGATACCAGCTGCACATGCCCACCGCTACTGCACACATCCAGGAAAGTTTTCTTTTCATCGCATTATCATCATTGTTGAGCCATTGCCGGGTCTGCGGAGAGCGTCGGCGCGGCGCGTTCAGGGCGTCGGGGTACAAACGACACTATCCATGCCACCAGCGAGGTGAGCGCGCGGAAAATGACCTTCACCGACGGCGGCGAAAACTCCGCCAGGTGACGGTAACCACGGAATCCCAGCTTGAGGATATCCAGCAGGCTTTCCATCGGCTTATCTTCCGGGAAGCTATCCTGCCAAAGCGCCCACGTATCGGCGCGGGCAAACGTACACTGCACAAAATCGATATGCTGCTGGTTGGTCAACGGCAGCAGCTGCAATCCCACTTCGTTGCCGTTTACCCGCGCGACCCGCACCGGGAAGACATACTCCTGCTGTCCCCGTTTGAGCAGCAGCCTGGCGTTCTGCCCCTCCAGCACCTGCGCGTCGCTGTGAATTTTGATCCCCAGGCCGCCGTCGGAATAGTCGTGAACGGTGCAGGAGAACAGATGGCCGTCATCGCGGGCGATGGCCGCCGGCATGCTCATTTCGACACGATGCGACCGGCGGACCTGCTTGCTTTCAACCGAGACCGCCACCGCGCCGCCAAGAATAATCAGGTTGTAGAACACCCAGACAATACTCACCCAGACGGTGAGAATTTCGTTTTCCGGGCCGTACATAAAGCGCCAGATCCCCACCGCGACGCCGACCAGGTTGAGCAGCACGAGGTAGATATAGGGCCGGGAGATCACCCAGTCGACATACTCCTCTTCCACCAGCCCACCCTTCGCGGTGACGTTGAATTTGCCTTTATGCGGGTTAATCAACGCCACAAAGGTGGGCGGCGCGATATACCAGGCGAGCACCGTCTCGTAGATTTCACTCCAGAACGAATGGCGGTATTTGCCCTGAATCTTCGAGTTGGTCAGGCTGGCGTGGATCATATGCGGCAGCACGAACAGCGCGATCATCAGCGCCGGCGCATAAATGATATAGGCATGGAGCAGCAAAAAGGCCAGCGGCGCCGTGAGGAAGATGAGGCGCGGAATACCGGAGAGGAAGTGGAGCATGGCGTTGGCGTAGCAGACGCGCTGCGCCAGCTTCAGCCCCTTGCCAAACAGCGGGTTATCGAGACGGAAAATCTGCACCATGCCGCGCGCCCAGCGGATGCGCTGGCCAATGTGCGCCGACAAACTCTCCGTCGCCAGCCCCGCCGCCTGCGGAATACGCATATAGGCGGAGGTGTAGCCGCGCCGGTGCAGGCGCAGCGAGGTGTGGGCATCTTCGGTCACCGTTTCGACGGCAATGCCGCCAATCTCATCCAGCGGGCCGCGGCGGATCACGGCGCAGGAGCCGCAGAAGAAGGTGGCGTCCCACATATCGTTCCCGTCCTGTACCAGGCCGTAGAACAGGGTGCCTTCGTTCGGCGTTTTGCGAAAACGGCCAAGGTTGCGCTCAAAGGGGTCTGGGGAGAAGAAATGGTGCGGGGTCTGCATCATCGCCAGCTCTTTCTCTTTCATGAACCAGCCCATGGTCATCTGCAGAAACGAGCGCGTCGGCACGTGGTCGCAGTCAAAGATCGAGACAAACTCCCCTTTGGCGTATTTCAGCGCATTGTTGATGTTACCGGCCTTGGCGTGCTCATGGCTGGTACGGGCGATGTAGTGCACCCCGACATCTTTGGCAAACTGGCGAAACGCTTCCCGTCCGCCGTCGTCGAGGATCCAGATGTTGAGCTTGTCCTTCGGCCAGTCGATGCCCTGCGAGGCATAGATGGTGTTTTTCACCACGTTGAGATCTTCGTTGTAGGTGGGGACGAAGATATCCACCGTCGGCCACAGATCCATGTCCTCCGGCAGCGGCACCGGTTGGCGGTTCAACGGCCAGACCACCTGGAAGTAGCCCAGCACCAGCACCACCCAGGCGTAGGTTTCGGCGAACAGCAAAATAATCCCGCACACCAGGCTTACCGGGTCGTTCCAGTTCAGCGTCGAGGTGTAGCGCCACCAGATATAGCGGCACGAGACCGTCAGCGACAGCACGATCAGCATCAGCGCCGAGAAGCGGCCGGGGATGCGCCGCACCAGCAGCGCCACGCCCCACAGCAGCATCAGGAAGATAAATTGCGACAGCGGGTTAAAGGGCTGCGTAATACACATCAGCGCCAGCACCAGCGAGCAGCAGGTCACCACTCCGAGGATTGCCCGGCGCAGTTTAGGATTGAGGTGCGCCAGCTCTTTCTGTTTATCCAGATGGCGGGTGCGGGCGTTAACCTGCTCAGGCAGTTTCTCCATCCATTGCGCGTAGCGACCATGCACCCCTTCCAGCGCCGCCAGCGAACGCCAGTTGACCTTTTTCTCCGGCTCCGGCACGCGGGTCGCCAGCAGCCACAGGGATTGCAACAGATAGCGCAGCGGATCCAGGAGCCGTGGCCGGTGCGGATTAATATGGGGGAAATAGGTGTCATGGTGCGCCAGAATCGCCTGCCAGCGCGGCGTCTCCAGCGGCATGAGCGCCCAGACCAGCGATGCCCACAGGCAGCCAAGCGACGCCGACAGCCAGGAGGCGCCATGCTGCCGGTAGTCGTCATAGCGCGCGCGCAGCCGTTCCCCCACCGGCGGGGCCAACAGCAGCGTGCTGAGGCGGATCATACCGCCCTCCCGCCGGCATAGTGGATCAGGCACCAGTTCGCCAGGGTCAGCACCTCTTCCGCCGCCAGAGAGTCCTGGCGATACTCCCCAAGGGGCTGTTTCGCCGCCAGGCACTCGGCCATCGCCTCGTCGCGGTGAATGGTCACCGGCAGGATCCGCGGCTGGCTCTCGAGCCACAGCTGGTAGAGATCTTCCTGCAGCTGGCTGCCGACCCGCAGATCGTTAATCAGAATATCGCTGTTGGCCGGAAAGGGCTGCTGGTGCAAACGGATATGGCTGTTGGCGTCGGGATGGACCACCACCAGCGAGCGGTCGCAGAGCGTCAGCAGCTCGCGGGTCAACGGCGAATAGCCCGCCGGCAGATCCAGCAGCAGCCAGCGGTACTGGCCCTGCAGCTGCTGTACCGCTTCCGTCATCGCTCCCAGGGTGGGCAGCAGCTGGTCGACGTTTTCTCTTTCGCCCGCGCTGAGCTGGCCAAACGGCAGCAGATCGATATGTTGCGTATAGCGCAGACCCGCGTCGCGCCAGTCACGGCCGTCAAGCAGCGACCGGGCCCAGCCGTCCTGATGATGGATATCGGTGTTGAAAAAAAAGCGCAGCATATTATCCGGGCTGGCGTCGATCGCCAGCACGCTTTCACCGAGCAATTGCAGCGCCCAGGCGAGTGCAGCCGTAATGGACGTGACGCCAGTTCCCCCGCGCACGCCCTGTAACCCCAGAATAGCCATCTCCGGCTTCCTTATTTTTTCTCTGCAAACTCTGCCAGCAGCGGCCAGCGCTTCAGCGCTGCGTTCAGCTGTTCACGCCTCGAAATATCATGATAATCAATATCCGGCAGGGAAAATGCCCGGCTTAGCGCCAAAAAATCATTTTGAAAGGTGTACCCCAGCGTGGCGTCCGTGGGTACGACAGGATCTTTTGCTGGCATATCTCTGTCCGTTCGAAATTTATTATTAAACCAGAGGACGTATACAGCGCTTCCTTAAAAAGCAGGTGTACATGCTAAAACTGATGACCTTTAATTTCAATGTTAGGTTTACTCTGTCAGTTTCGCTAGTAAACTTATCCAGTGTGAATCAGGGCGCACGAGGGATGCCGTGGATAGTGTATTTACTTTGGGTATTTCATCATTATGGGATGAAGTGTGCCATATGCCGGTCGGCGGGGTATGGTGGCTCAACGTTGACCGTTATGCCGATGCCGTCAGTCTGGTTAATCAGACGCTGGCCGCGCAGGCGAAAAACAGCAAAGTTGCCGCGCTGGTCATGGGTGATAAACCTGATGATATCATTTCATTAGATAGCATTCATGGCCCGAATAATATCGCGCTGTTTACCCTGCCGAATCGCCCGGAGGCGCTGGAAGAAATACATCGTGATTTAGTCTGCTCCCTCGAGCCTGGCAATTATTTGTTTATTCTGCTATGCGCTGAAAATGCCTGGCAAAATATAAATAATGAAAAGTTATGCGCCTGGGTGGAAAAAACCAGTCGCTGGGCGCAATATCATCGCTGCACGTTCTTAGCGATCAATCCCGCCCAGGATATCGATCGGCAGCTCACCCCGTTATTACGCGCGTACCGATCCCTTTCCGGTCTGGCAAGTATTCGCTACCAGGGCGACCGCCATCTTTTTGATATTGCCTGGTGGGGAAGCGATAAAGGCATCAGCGCCCAGCAGCAGCTGATGGTGCAACACGACGACGCCGGCTGGCGATTAGCGCAGGATGCTGAAACCAGCGTGCAGCCGCGTAGCGACGAAAAAGCGATCCTCAGCCATGTGCGCGTCCTCGAAGGCGCCCCGCCGCTCTCGGAATACTGGACCCTGTTCGATACCAATGACGAGGTCTTCAACGCCGGGCGCACTGCGCAGGCGGCGACGATCCTCTTCTCCATTACCCAGAATACGCAAATTGAACAGCTGGGGCGCTATATTCATACCCTGCGTCGTCAGCGCGGCACCGCGCTGAAAATTATTGTCCGCGAACAAACCCCCAGCCTGCGCGCGACCGATGAGCGGCTGCTGCTCAGCAGCGGCGCCAGCCTGGTGATCCCCAACAGCGCGTCGCTTTCCCGCTGCCTGACGCTGATTGAAAGCGTACAGAACCAAAAGTTCTCCCGGCGTATCCCGGAAGATTTTGCCACCCTGCTCACCTGGAGCCAGCCGTTAAAGCTGCGGGGCTATCAGAAATGGGACGCCTTTTGCGAAGCGGTGCACAACGTGATGACCAATACCCTGCTGCCGGCCGACAGCAAAGGCGTGATGGTGGCCCTGCGCCCGGCGCCGGGGCTGCGCGTCGAGCAGGCGCTGACGTTATGCAAACCCAACCGGATGGGCGACATCATGACCATCGGCAATAACCGGCTGGTGCTGTTCTTGTCATTTTGCCGAATCAATGACCTCGACACCGCGCTAAATCATATTTTCCCGCTGCCGACCGGCGATATTTTTTCTAACCGTATGGTGTGGTTTGAAGACAAACAGATCCTCTCGGAAATCGTGATCATGCGCGGCGTCGAGCCGGCGCGCTGGAACACGCCGCTGCCCCTCTCGGTCGGTAAAAACGAAACCATCAACGCCACCCATGATGGACGCCACTGGCGACGCTATCCCGAACCACACCGGTTAACCACCCGTGAGGAGCAAGCCTGATGATGTCTATCGCCGATATTCTGCAACTGGTGGTGCTCTGCGCCCTGCTGTTTTTTCCGCTGGGCTACCTGACGCGCCACTATCAGCGCCGGATCCGCACGACATTAAGATTGATGTTCTTTAAACCCCGTTACGTGAAACCGGCAGGGGTATTACGCCGGGGAACAACGGTTAAGCAAGGCAAAGCGAATAAATGACAAATAAAAAAACGACCGCGGCACCGCTTCCGCTCTGGCAGTACTGGCGCGGCCTTGGCGGCTGGAACTTATACTTTCTGGTCAAGTTTGCCCTGCTGTGGGCCGGGTATCTCAATTTCCACCCGATGCTGAACCTGGTGTTTCTCGCCTTTCTGCTGGTGCCGATCCCGCGTGAAAAGCTGCACCGCATCCGCCACTGGATCGCCATTCCGCTCGGCTTCGCGCTGTTCTGGCATGATACCTGGCTGCCCGGGCCGGAGACGCTGCTTAGCCAGGGCTCGCAAATCGCCGGCTTCAGCGCCAGCTATATCTGGGATCTGATTGTCCGCTTTATCAACTGGAGCATGGTCGGCGCCTTCTTTGTTTTACTGGTGCTATGGCTGTTTATCAGCCAGTGGCTGCGCGTTACCGTGTTTGTCTCCGCGATGGTCGTCTGGCAGGCGGTCAGCCCGTTGCTGCCGGCCTTTACCATTTGGCCTGCCGGTCAGCCCACCACCGCCGCCGCCACCGCGCCGGCCAACGTCGGGACCAACGCCGCCGCTGGCGCCGCGTCCAGCCCGGCCAGCAGCGATATTCCGCCGCAGACCGAGCCGCCGACCTCGGCCAACCTCACCAACTGGCTGAACGGTTTCTATGCCGCCGAGCAGAAGCGCAAGACGCCGTTCCCGGACCAGCTGCCGGCGGATGCGCAGCCGTTTGACCTGCTGGTGATCAATATCTGCTCGCTCTCCTGGTCGGATATTGAAGCCGCCGGGCTGATGGACCACCCGCTGTGGAAGCATTTCGATATCGTCTTCAAAAACTTTAACTCCGCAACCTCCTACAGCGGACCGGCGGCGGTGCGCCTGCTGCGCGCCAGCTGCGGCCAGCTGTCGCATACCAACCTGTATCAGCCGTCCGGCGCCGATTGCTACCTGTTTGAAAACCTGGCGAAACTCGGCTTCAACCAGCAGCTGATGCTCGGCCACAACGGCCTGTTCGGCGACTTCCTGAAAGAGCTGCGTTCGCTGGGCGGCATGCAGAGCCCGCTGATGGACCAGAGCGGTCTGCCGGTCAGCCTGCAGGCGTTTGACGGCTCGCCGGTGTACGAGGATCTGGCGGTCCTCAACCGCTGGCTGAAGACCGAAGAGGCCAGCAGCAATCCGCGGAGCGCCACCTTCTATAACACCCTGCCGCTGCATGACGGCAACCACTTCCCGGGACAAAGCAAAACCGCGGACTACAAAGTGCGCGCGCAAAAGCTGTTTGACGACCTGGATAACTTCTTCACCGAGCTGGAAAAATCGGGGCGGAAGGTGATGGTGGTGGTGGTGCCGGAACACGGCGGCGCGCTGAAGGGCGATAAGATGCAGGTGTCTGGCCTGCGTGATATCCCGAGCCCGTCGATCACTAACGTCCCGACGGCGGTGAAATTCTTCGGCATGAAGGCGCCGCATGAAGGCGCGCCGATTATCATCGATCAGCCCAGCAGCTACCTGGCGGTGTCGGAGCTGGTGGTGCGCGCCCTCGACGGCAAAATGTTCAGCGAAGAGAGCGTCAACTGGCAGCAGTATGTCGCCAACCTGCCGCAGAGCGCGGCGGTGTCCGAAAACGCCAACGCCATCGTTATCCAGTATCAGGGCAAGCCGTATGTCCAGCTGAATGGCGGAAGCTGGGTGCCTTATCCGCAATAAGCGACAAGGCCGCCCATGCTGGCGGCCTGACATCGTGAGACGTTCCTGCTCTTCCCTCTCAGCCCGCAGGCATACGGGCTGAGAGGCCTGCAAAGCCATCACCGCGCTAGCGCTGATCCTGTTTCGCCAGCCAGACCAGCAGCTTGAGGCTGGCGGAGTAATAATCATCCTTGTCGTCAATCTGCGGCGCTTCCTGCGGTTCGCCAAGCGTTAAATCACGCACCGCCAACAGGCCGCCGGCCATATTCCACGGGGCGACCTCGTTAGTGCTAACGTTGATCCACGCCGGGGTTTGCAGACGCGGGTAACTCTGCATCCAGGCTTTCCACGGCGCGAGCAAGGCGCTATGCGGATCGACCCACGAGATATACAGCGGAATACGGATCGCATCGAAACTCATCCGCGGCGGCCACTCTTTGGCCGGCAGCATCTTGCCATCCGCCCGCAGCGCCACCCAGTCGCTGGGCAGGTGCGATTTCCCCCAGCCCATCTGCCCCAGCAGCGCCTGCCCGTCACTCTGCAATGTCCGCCAGGCGGTCAGGTGCGTCCGCTCCGCAAAGGCGCGCCAGGCCGGAAAGATGAAATAGGAGGGGTTAAGGTTCAGGTGGTCGTTGCGGTTGAACCCCTTCACCCCCGGGAGCATCACCTGGCGACCGGCGAAAGTCACCACCGTATATTTCAGCAGGGAGGCGGTGATGGCATCGGAGGCCGTCGCGTAGCGCTTGTCCTGCCACTGCTTTTGCGCGCGCAGCAGCGCCCAGGCGATCAGGGTATCGCCATCGGTGGCGTTGTTTTTATCGGCGATCGGGTCCGGCGCCACCGGGTTATAGCGCCAGTAAAACAGCCCGTTAGACTTGTCGCGCAGGGTGCTGTCCGTCCACTGCCACAGTTTGTCGAACGCCGGGCGATCGTTATTCGCCACCGCCAGGAGCATGGCGAAGCCCTGGCCTTCCGTATGCGACACATTGCCATTGGCGGTATCAATGATACGACCGTCCGGCATCATAAAACGGGCCTTATAGCGCTCCCATGCCGTATCCGCCCACGCCCGGGGCACCAGCATCACTGCCGTTGTCACTATCACCGCCACTAAAGCACGCAGGGGCATAAATTCACTCTTTATGGATGGTAGTAAAGAAACTGAACGTCAGAGACGGAGAACACCCGCTCACGCTGCAATATCACGTGAGCACTGCCTCCCTGACTCTGCAGCCAGCGAGAATATAACCCCTCGAGTATGGCACAGAACGCGTTGCACCAGCGCACGCGCCCTGCGTCGTCGCGGCTGACCGGCAACGCCTGATGGCGCAGGCGCAGGCCGTCCTCGCCGACGTCGATGGTCACCACCCCCCAGTGGAAATGGGTCAGCAGCCGGTTGATATTCGCCTCCAGCTCCCCCACGGTCTCCGACGCCGGCAGCGGATGGGTCTCCGCCAGCGAAGCGCCCATCTGACGCAGGAAAGGCTGGCTCTCCAGCTCGCCGGCATTATTGAGCATACCTTCGACCATAATAATCAACAGATCGAACCATCCGGCAGGCGTCTGCTGCTGCTGAAACCAGGTCATCACCACCGGGTTATTGTTCTCCGTCATCATCAATGATCTCCTAACATATAGCGAATATAGAGCCCGGCGGTGCTTTCGTTATAATCCCCGAAGGTGTCATAGCCAATCTGGCCCCCCAGCGTCATCTGTTTGTTGACCTTGTAATCCGCCCCGGCGCGCAGGGTATAGCCGATGCCGCTCTTCGAGGTCGCGGAATAGTAGGCTTCCTTGGCAAACCCGTTGCTTACCGCCGTCTCCAGGGTTTGCTGCCACTCCGAATTGGTCGGGAAATAGGCGCTCTTATCCTGGCTGTAAGACTGGTAGCCCACCGAGCCGCCGAGCTTCATGGTCCAGTTATCATATTTCTCCGTCAGACTGACCGGCAGCGACACGCTGACGTAATTTTGCGGACTAAAGTAGCCCCCCTGGCCATAGGTGAAGTAGCTGAGGTTTTTGGAGTAATCCATATAGCTCATGCTCAACCCGGCCTGCAGCTGGCGGTATTCGTCATGATAGGGCCGCAGATAGACCCCGGCATTGGCATTGATGCTGGTGTTGCTGGCGACGTTCTGTCCGAGATAGCTGTATCCGCCGCCGCCAACGTAGAAGCCCGCATCGCCGTCGTCATAGCTCAGCTGCAGGGTGCCGCCGTTTTTCGTCACCTGCCCCCAGTTTTTCCCGGAATAGGCATCCTTCAGACCGACATAAGAAAGCAGGCTGTCGGTCAGCGAGCGGCGTTCGCCGGTGAGGATCAGCGACAGATAGTTGGTCAGCTTGGGCGACCATTTCACCCCGCCGACAACGGTATTAAGATCCTGGCCCAGCGGCGTGCTGCCGATATCGACCCGGTAATCGTCGCCGCTTAGCGCCAGCGCCAGTTCGACGCCGTTGGCCTTCTGCGAATCGGTCGAGCCGCTGGTCTGGTCAACGTTCGGCTTGCGGCTGGACGAGGAGAGATAGCTGGCCACCTGCCCCGAATCATAGCTCCCGAGCTTGGCCAGGTTTTCCATCCCGCTGCTGGTGGTCGGATTGAAATCCGCCGCGTTCAGGGTGCCGAGGCCGCTTAACGCCTCAGCGCCCGGATTGCTGGCAAAATAGGCCGTCCGCTCCGCCTCGGTCATCGCGGCGATCGCCGCCTGCTCGCTGGTGGCGGTACTCACCATATTGGAGACCGCATTGGCCAGCGGGTTTGCGCCGTAGCGACGCCAGGCGTCGCCGCTGGCGGTCCCGGCGTTTAACGACACCGGGGTGACGGTAAAGTCAAAGCGCGAGTCGCCAAACGGCGAGGAGGACCAGGTCAGCGGCGTTCTGAGCTCCGTCAGCTTGCTGGTGCCCGATTCGCCGTCGCGTCCGCGCACGTCCATTCCCCCCTGCAGCCAGCTGCCGGTTTTCTCCTGCAGCGACTCCATCATGGTGTCCACCTGACGCAGCATCCGCGTCTGGGCGGTGTCCACCGGCAGGTCGGTGCGCTGGATCCCCGGCAGCGAGGAGCCGGGCGCGACGGCCGACTGGGCGACCTGCCACGGCATATACTGGCCGTAGGCGGAGGCCGTCCGCGTCGGCGCCGACGTTTGCGACACGCCGATAAAGGGGTTATCCGCCGCCAGCACCCCGCCGACGGTCGGCGTTTCGCTGCTGTTGGTGCTTTGCATGCCCAGCAGTTTGCCCCGGGCGCTGCGCAGGTAGGTCATCGCCTGCTGATGATGACCCTGGGCCTCCGCCACTCTCGCCAGCAGCAGCAGGCGATCCGGGGAGTTATCCTGACGCAAGCCGCCGGCCAGCTGTTCAGCGCGATCGTTGTTCCCCGCCGACAGCGCCACGTCGATGGCCCCGGCGCGCGCATCCTGGTTCGGCGTATCGCGCGTCATCAGGTAGTCATAGACCACCCCGGCCTCTTTGTTCATTTTGCCGCTCTGGTACAGCCGCGCCATGGCGAACATCAGATCGGTGTTTTGCGGATCGCTTTGCATGGCGCGGATCAGCTTGTCATACGCCGCGGCGTAATTGCCCTGCTCGCGCAGGCGATCGGCCTCGTTGATCACATAGCCATTGCGAATGCTCGCCAGCTGCGTCGGCGTACTGCTGGCCTGCAGCTGCGGATTGCTGATCAGGTTCTGCGCCTCGCCGGTCAGCCCGGCCTGGTTCAGGACGGCGATCTGATCGGCGTAATCGCCGGCGTTGCCGGACACCCCGCCGCTGATATTGTTGCGCACCAGCGATACCGCAGTGGTCAGGTCGCCGCTCTCGGCCAGCAGCCGCGCCAGCTTGCCGGCGTCCGCCGGGGCTTTCGGCGGCGTAGAGGCCATCGCCCGCAGGGTATTGCTGGCGGCGATGGTATTGCCCTGCGCCAGGTAGTTTTCGGCCGTCACCAGCTGCAGGTTGTAGTTCACCCGCTGACGTAAATCGCGCATGTCGCTGGTCTGGCTGCCGCCGGGAATGCGCGACAGCAGCGTCTGCGCCTGCTGCCAGGCGCCGTTTTCGCTGGCGAACAGCGCGGCGGCATACAGCGCGCTGTTGCTGGCGCCGGGGCGATAGGCCGCCGACATCAGCGAAGAGGCCTCGCTGGCGTTACCCGATTTTTGCAGCAGTCGGGCCAGATCGAGACGCAGCCAGGGATCGTCCGGATAGCGGGCGACGCCCTGGCGCAGGGTGGCAATGGCACCGGCTGGGTTACCGCTGCTGACCTGCGCCTGGGCCTGGCGGCGCAGGGCGTCGCCCGGGACGCCGGCCACCACTCGCGGCTGCAGTTTTTGCTGCAGACTCTGCGGCAGCGTCTGCAGCATCGCCTGCGCCTCGGCGGATTTATTCTGCTCGCGCAGCACGTAGTAGAGGTTTTCCCGCGCCGCCGCATTCTGCGGATCGTCGTTTAACAGTGAGCGCAGCGTTTGCTCGGCCTGGGGTAAATCTTTGTTATGCCGCAGCACATCGGCGCGAAACAGCTTCGCCGAGGCGCCCCGCGCCCCGCTCTGCTGCGCCAGCGGCGCGGAGAGCGCCAGCGCCTGGCTGATATTGCCCTGCTTATAGGCCTGCTGGGCCTGCGCCAGCTGGCCGTAGAACAGGGCATCGGCCGCCTGCTGACGGCGGGTCGCCGAGGCGTCGCCGCCGAGATCCGCCGCCCGGCTCAGATATTGTGACGCGGCCTGGTAGTCGCCGCTGCGCTGGGCGATATAGCCCATGCCCGCCAGCGCATCGGCATCCTGCGGGTTGGTCTGCAATACCTCTTCAAACTGCTGTTTCGCGGCAGCGGTATTGCCGCTGTTGAGATTGGCGTAGCCCTGGCCGCGCGCCTGACCGCTGCGCCGTTCACGAAAGTAATTCTGAACTTCGCTATCCTGCGGATGCCGCTGCATCCAGGTATCGTAATACTGTTCATCCCCGGCCTGCGGGCCCAGCCAGAGCAAGGCCTGACGCAAGCCGCTGTCCGCCTCTTTATTGCCGCTGGCCATCGGTTCGAGCAGGGCGATCCCTTCCCGACGGGTCTCTTCCCGCCAGGTTAACGCTTTGCCCAGCGCCACCCGCGGGGCGTTCTCCTGCGGATGCTGCGCCACGTACTGCCGCAGTTCGCTGATGGCCTGCGGATAAAGCGATTTGTCGCTGGCCATGGTCAGGTAATATTCCGCCGCCAGCCCAGCAGGCGGCGTATTGCCATTGAACATGCTGCGCCAGGTCGCCAGCGCCCCGGGGATATTGCCGCCGCGCGCCTGCTGGCGGGCCAGGCTGAGCTGGCCCTGCGGCACCTGCGACATCTTTTTGGCGTTGTCCAGATCCTGCAGGCCCGGGCTATCCGGCGCCGCTTTCGCCAGCCGCGCGCGCCACTGCGCCGCCGCCTGCATATCGCCGCCCTGCTGCGACCAGAGCGCCATCAGATACAGCGCCTGGGTGTTGTTGGCATCCACCGAGAGCACCTTCTGCAGGGACTCCATCGCCAGCTCGTCATGGGATTTCTCATGCCAATAGTTGGCCTGGGCGAACAGCGCCTGCAGCGCCGCGTCGTTACCCGCCGCCAGCGCGCCGCCAGAGGCGCCGAGAGCCAGGGCGCCGGTGAGGCAGAATGTGGTGAGCCGCCGGGAGCTTTTCATCGTTATCGTTATCTTTCTTTTCATTGGTTATCCCCCGAACCCAGACGCTTACGGGCGTGACGTTTAAACATCGCGGTCAGCGCCAGTCCCATTATCGAGGTGGCAATCAGCCCCAGCAGGGCGAGGAAACCGGAGTGCTGGCTGGCATACCAGACCGCCATCATGTACCACGGCATCTGACCGCTGGGGAACGGCGTACTCACCTGGAAACTGCGCACCCCGTTATCGCTGGTGATCACCGCGGTATCGCCACGGATCCCGGCGTTGATGCGCGGCGAGTCCAGATCGTTTTTCAGTCGCGCCAGCTGGTCATCATTGCTGGCCATCGCCACCACCACCAGGCGGGCGGGGTTCCACGGCGAACGATAGCTGATAAACCCGCGCCAGGCGCTGCTGGACGAGAAGTAGCGATCGGCGTCGAGGCTGGCGGAGGTCCAGTCGCCGGTGAGCCGGCGCTGCGCTTTTTGCCACAGATCGGGCTCGCGGACGCTCAGCACATTATCCACCGGGCGGTAGGGTGAATCGGCCAGCAGGCTCTGGTTGAAGGCCTGCTGATCGAGAGCGGTGACCGCCAGCACGTCACGTTCGCGCAGCGACTGCAAATCCCCGCCGCCGGTGGGCATCCCGAGAACGACGCGGTTATTCGCCAGCGCGGTGCCGGTCGCGTTCCCGGAGCGCGCGGCCAGATTCAGCAGGGTCGCCACCTGGGTCTCAGACGGTTCCGCCGGCAGCAGGAGCGTCGTTTGCGAATAGTCAGCCAGCCGCGAGAAGGGGAACGAGGCGCCGACGAAATAGGAGAGGTTTGGCAGCAGCGAGAAGTGTCGCGTCTTGCTCAAATCAATCCAGGAGTCGTCAGTGATGCGGCTCTTGATATTGTTATTCAGCAGCACCTGGCACGGAACATCGTCCTTCGGCACCACATTGAAGTACATCGACAGCTGGTTATCGCCGTAGATCAGATAGGGGGCCAGCGGGATGGTAAAGCGCTCCTGGCGCGCATCGCCGCCGAGGTGGCGCCAGACTTTCTCCAGCGGCCCCTGCTTGTTCATCGGCAGGTTGTTGAGGAAGGTGCCATTGAGCGTGACGCTCAGCAGGGACTTATCCTCATTGATCCAGTTTTCCGACGGGAAGCGGTAGCCAACCTGCAGCGGGATCGTCTCGCCATCCCACAGATAGAGGTCCGGGGCGGCGCGGAAGGCGATACGTAAAGGTTCATGCCAGACGCCGCTGACGGTCGGGCTTTGATCCTTACGCAGCAGTTCGCTGAGCCTGACCGGACGATCGGTGGGGATCCAGCGCGGGGCATCATACGCTTTGCCAACCGGGATGGTCTGCGGCTCGACATCCAGCGTCGCGGTTTGCGGCGCAAAGTTACCGCGGGTTAACCGCCAGGCAGCCATGCGCAGCGCGGTATCGTTTTTGCCGACGATCAACAGCAGCTTATAGGCCGGATTGGCGGGATTGGCGATGATGCGCAGCAGCGGCTTATCGGTTTCCGGCAGCATCATACCGCCCACCTGCTCGCCCGGATGGCCAATCACGATGCCGTGGCGTTCCGGCAGGCGGTCGCGCAGCGCGCTGAAGGCGATGCCGCGATAGTCCGCCTGGATACCCAGCCAGGAGGAGACCAGCGCCGCGGCGCTGAAGACGTCGGCCGACGGCTTCGCTCCATAGGAAACGGCGATGTCCGCCGGCGTCATCTGCATGCTGTCGAAGAAGGGACGCGGGAAGTGGCTCAGATCGTCGCTGATGTTCAATTGCTGGCTTTCCCAGCTGAAATGCGACGTGGGCAGCACCGTGACCCGCGACGAATCATGAATGTCACGCTGGCACTGCAGGGTATCGCCATCGTTGATCTTCACGCTCAGGTTATTGCTGGAGACCATCAGCGCGGGCGGGATATCCAGCTGATAATGGGAGACATCCTCGCCATCGGCGCCCAGCGGCAGGGTGCCGAGCGGTTGACCGTTGAGCATCAGCTGTAGGGTGGCGTTGCGGCTCGCCATTTCCGGCGATACGCGAACGGCAAGGCTGAGCTGCGAATGGATCACCACCTGATCGGAAGGCAGGGTAAAGCTGACGCCCCCCTGCCGCTGACCGCCGCTGAGGATAATGCCGTCCGGCATCCCCATCTGCGCCAGATTCAGGTCGCCTTCCCAGACCGGGGCGACAGGAATGACCTCCGGCGCGGCCGTAGCGCTCACCGGCGGGGGTAAGTCCGGCATCTCCGGCGCAGGGGCCGTCGCCGCAGCATCGCCGGCGGTGGCGGGGGCTGCCGGAGAGGCGCCCTCCTCCGGCGAGGCAGCCGGGGGTTCGTCGCCTGGCTCGCTGTCCGCCGCGCCGTTGAGCTGCGGGAAGCTCAGCGGGGCGGCGGCGCCCGGTTCTTCACTGTGCAGCGCAGGCGCAGAGAGCATCCCTGCCAGCAGCGCCAGCGTCGTTAATCGCTTCATAACGTGCCATCCTCCTGCGCCGTTTTCGCCACTGTTGCCCGATTGCGCTGGCTGCGACGGGTTTTCCACGTCAGCCAGAACAGTTCGAACACGCAGCGTAAAATGGTGAAGAAGGAGCGGAACGGGTTATCCTGCGGGCGCGGCGGATTAATCCAGGCATCCGCGCGGGCCAGCACAACGCGCACCAGTTCACGGCGGCGCGAAAGCGGAATATCTTCATCAAACTTGAGGCGCAGGAAGCGCTCGTCAGAGGTGACCAGCTGCGCCGGGATCGAAATAGCCCCGGACTGCAGGATCAGCTCAATCTCTTCGATATCATCCTCCAGATGGCGCGTATCCGGCGCCACCACGCGGCAGCCGCCCATCGACAGATCCTCGGTATGGCTGCGGGAAACGATGCCGCTGGCGTAATGGATCACCACCGGAATATCGACATCGATACGAATGGTTTTGCGCACCTGCCGCGTTTCGCGCGCTACGGCAATCGCCGCCAGCAGGAAGATCAGACTGTAGATCCCCCATCCGACGTTGAGGGCGATAACGTTGGGGTCCGAGCCAAAGTAGTCATGGCCAATCGCCCGGACGATGCCGACGATCACCCCCAGCGCCAGCAGGCAGGCCACCACCAGATGCGGGCGCACTACGGTGAAATCGAAGTAGCCGACGTCCAGCAGGCCGCCCTTATCGGTGACGTTGAATTTGCCGCGCTTGGGGAAAATCATCGTCACCAGGGTCGGCAGCACCAGGTGGAAAGCCAGCACAATGTCGTAGATTTCCCCCCAGAAGCTGTAGCGATAGCGGCCGTTCATTCGCGAACCGACGTAGATGGCGAGAAACAGGTGCGGCAGCGCATAAGAGACGATCAGGCTCGCTGATGAGTAAATAATATTGAGGTTAAACAGCAGGTAAGCCAGCGGGGCGGTGACAAACACCACCCTCGGTAGCGCGAACTGGTAGTAGAGCATGGCGCTGAGATAGCACAAGCGCTGCTGGAAGGTCAGCCCACGGCCAAACAGCGGGTTATCAACGCGAAAAATCTGCGTCATTCCGCGCGCCCAGCGGGTACGCTGGATAACGTGCACCACCAGGCGCTCGGTGGCGAGGCCAGCCGCCAGCGGAATATCGAGAAAGGCCGATTTCCACCCAAGGCGCTGGAACTTGAGCGCCGTATGGGCGTCCTCGGTGACCGTTTCGACGGCGAAACCGCCGATCTGCGCCAGCGCCTCGCGGCGGATCACCGCGCAGGAGCCGCAGAAAAAGGTGGCGTTCCAGTTATCATTGCCCTGCTGAATCGGGCCATAGAACAGCATCCCTTCGTTCGGAATATTGCGCCCGACGGAGAGGTTGCGCTCGAACGGATCCGGGGAATAGAAGTAGTGCGGCGTCTGCACCAGCGCCAGCATCGGATCTTTCAGAAAGCCGCCGACGGTGGCCTGCAGAAACACGCGCGTGGCGACGTGGTCGCAGTCGAAGACGCAGATAAGCTCTCCCTGGGTCAGGGTCAGCGCGTGGTTGAGGTTCCCCGCTTTGGCGTGCTTGTTGTCGTTGCGGGTAATATAGCCCACCCCGACGTCGGCGGCGAACACGGCAAACTCGCTGCGCTTACCGTCATCCAGAAGATAGATTTTCATTTTATCTTTTGGATAATCAATGCATTGTGCCGCGAGGACGGTGTCACGCACCACCTCCAGCGGTTCGTTATAGCTCGGAATATAGATATCGACCGTCGGCCACTTGCTCATATCATCCGGCAGCGGAACAATGCCGCGCTTCAGCGGCCAGACCGTCTGCAGATAGTTAAGCAGCAGCATCACCCAGATATAGACTTCCGCCAGAAAGAGCCCCATGCCGAGAATGGTTTCAATGGCTGAGTTGAAGTGCAGGGTCTGCGTGAGGCGAAAATACATGTAACGGGTGGACATCAGCAGCGAAGTGACGACCATAATCACCGAGATGCTGCGCCGTTTGCTGAAACCCATCAGAAACAGAATACCAATGCTCAGCAGACCAAAGATGTACTGCTTCTGGCTGTCCATCGGCGTGATCACTACCAGCACGGCGACCGGAGAGAGCACCAGCGCCAGCAACCAAAAAAGAGATTTTTTCATTCAGCAGCCCTGCAATAAGTTAAAGCCCTGACATGCGTGGCTGGCTGTGCACCGTGCCATCGCCAATATGGATACCCAACAGCGAAGATATTTTTTTAGCAATAATTTCAATATCGAAGGCCGCTGCCGAGGAGGCGTTAAAGTCCAGAATCGACTTCTGCGACGCATTGGCCTCCACCACGCTTTCATCACGATGGACAATGCCAAGCAGTCGTTCGCCCAGTTTTTCTTCCATCAGGCTGGTGACGTCCCGGCTGACCTGGCGACGGCTATCGCTTTGGTTAATGACGAAATAGTGCCCATGCTTGTCATTCAGCGCCGCGCCGGTCAGGCGCTGTTTTTCCACGTGCGCCAGGGTCGACATCGAGGCGGTATCCGCCAGCAGCGGGATCAGATGCAGGTCCGCCAGACCCGTCAGCGCCTTTAGCGCCGGCGAAGGCCCTGGCGGCATATCGGCGATGGTGATCAGCCCGGGATAATTCAGCAGCGCGGAGAGACCGCGCTGGAGAAAATGGTCGTTGTGAGTCAGTTGCTCATCAAACGCCTGACGCTGCGCTTCGCTCACTTCGCCATACGGCAGGACGAAAATATTGCTGCCGGCGCTCAGCACGCACTGGCTCCAGTCGTGCATTTCCAGCGCCTTCGCCACGTAGCCGCGCTCATCGTTCAGCGGCACGCCAAAATGCAAACGCAGGGCGTTCTGGACGTCAAAATCCAGCGCCAGAACTTTGCTGCCGGTCCGCGCCAGCGCATAGGCTAAATTGGCCGCCAGGGTCGTTTTCCCTACGCCACCTTTCGGTGAACAGACGCAAATCAACGGCATGTTGCGATCCTTTCCAGAAGTGATTTCAAAGGCTGGTCTTTATTTTTCGTCACCGGCTCTGCGCTTTTCGCCGCGAACAGGTGGGCATAGTTCTCGGCGGCGGGCGCGGGTCGGGGGGCTATTCTCGGCGGCGGAGCCATTGCCGGTTCAGGCGCCGGGATGGGAGGCGCAGGGGCCACCGCAGGCTCCTGCCTGACCGGCTCCGGCGCGGCTGCGGCGCTCTCCACGACCGGCTGCGGGGCCGCTGGCGCGGCCGGCGCGGCAGACGCTACAGGATCAGAGGCTGGCGCCGCTGCTACGGCCGCCTCTACCTGGCGGAACAGATCCGCAGGCACCGACTGCGGCAACGGCGCGGAGACCGAGCCTCCCAGCGCCAGGGAAGAGGGTTTCTCTGCGCCGGGATTCAGCTGATTGAGGATCGCCCAGTCTCCATGCTCCCGCGTGGCGGCTTGCGATGAAAGATCCTGAAATTTGAGGTTTTGCGTCCGCGTTTTTTCCTGAAAGCGCTGCAGATCATCATAATGGTTCATTGATAACCTCATGATTTTAAAAATTTCATATTAAGTTTGTTGTTATTTTCTGGGTATATTTAAAATATCGTGACGTCTCTGGTATGGCAGAAAAAGCACCGGTGGAGACGTACCAATACACACGATTGACAGGGTTATAATAGTTTAGATTTTGATTTTCGGTGTGATTCCACGGCAGAAGTATCGCTACACTAACATTTCCCTTTGAGAAGAATAGCCCCATTTTTTAGGTATGCGTACATCCTCAAGCCCCGCAACCACCGCGCTTCCCATTCGTTTTTATATAAAGGTATTTCGCGATGATAGAATCATAGCGTCAGATAAGCGAAAGAATAAACCTGAACCATTTTAATTTCTCTTTAATTCTATAAAAATGGACTGAAAGTCTTATTTTTTCGGATAATCGACGAAGAATGCTCCGAGAGCGTGGCATTCACTGCGATAAAAGGCGATATCGTCGGATTTCATCTCCGGCGGGAGAGAAGCTCCCGGTCATCGGACCGGGAGCGTGCCATCAGGCGTGGGGCTTTTGCGGATTCTCATCCTGGTCGACGGCAAAGCAGGCCACCAGCTGGCCGCCGTAATCCTTCAGCTGCGGCTGAAGCTGGGTGCAAGGGCCGAAGCGCCGGCGGCAGCGCGCGTTAAAGGCGCAGCCCGGCGGCGGATTCAGCGGGCTCGGCAGCTCGCCGGTCAGCTTAATCCGCTCGCGACGGTCGTCCGGGTTCAGACGCGGCGTCGCCGACAACAGCGCCTGGGTGTATGGATGACGCGGATTGTTAAAGATCTGCTCCTTGGTGCCCTTCTCCACGCAGCGGCCGAGATACATCACCATCACTTCATCAGCGATATGCTCGACGACCGACAGGTCGTGGGAGATAAACACGTAGGACAGTCCTAAATCCTGCTGCAGATCCATCATCAGGTTCAGCACCTGAGCGCGTACCGAAACGTCCAGCGCGGAGACCGGCTCATCGGCAATCACCACGTCCGGATCGAGCATCAGCCCGCGGGCAATGGCGATACGCTGGCGCTGACCGCCGGAGAACATATGCGGATAGCGATCGTAATGCTCTGTTTTCAGGCCCACTTTCGCCATCATCGCCAGCGCTTTTTCGCGGCGCTGCTCTTTGCTCAGGCTGCTGTTAATCAGCAGCGGCTCTTCCAGAATCTGCCCCACTTTTTTACGCGGGTTCAGAGAACCGTAGGGGTTCTGGAACACAATCTGGATTTTTTGCCGCCGCAGCTTCTGCGCCTGCGGGTCGTGCTTAAGCAGATCCTGCCCCTGATAATAGAGCTCGCCGCCGGTGGGAATTTCAATCATCGTCAGCAGACGACCGAGGGTCGATTTACCGCAGCCCGACTCCCCCACCACCGCCAGCGTTTTACCGCGCTCAAGGGTAAAGGAGACGCCGTCCAGCGCCTTCACCAGCCGTTCCGGGGCGAATAACCCCTTCTTCACCGGGTAGTGTTTTTTCAGATCAATGGCCTGCAACAGCGGTTGTGGCGTGGCGGCCTTTTGCGTACTCATAATCCAGGCCTCCCGGCATCATCGAGTGGGTAGTGACATTTAGACTGGCGGCCGCCAGTGAGATCCGCGAGCGCCGGCTCTTCACTACGACATTTATCCGTAGCATAGGGGCAGCGCGGGTTCAGCAGGCAGCCGTTGGGACGGTCATATTTCCCCGGCACCACGCCCGGCAGCGACGCCAGACGCGCTTTATCCTGGGCGAACTCCGGCAGCGCGCGCAGCAGCGCCTGGGTGTATGGATGGCGCGGCGCGCGGAAAATATCCTTCGCATCGCCAGTCTCCACCACCTGACCGGCATACATAACGATAATTTTATGCGCGGCCTCGGCCACCAGCGCCAGGTCGTGGGTGATCAGCACCAGCGCCATATTCTCCTGCTGCTGCAGATCCAGCAGCAGCTCGATGATCTGCGCCTGAATGGTCACGTCCAGCGCGGTGGTCGGTTCATCGGCAATCAGCAGTTTTGGCCGACAGGCGATGGCCATCGCGATCATCACGCGCTGGCTCATCCCGCCGGAAAGCTGATGCGGATAGACGTCCAGCCGCGACGCCGGATCGGGAATGCCCACCAGGTTCAGCAGGTCGATGGCCCGCTGGCGGCGGGTTTGCTTATTGCCGCCCTGATGGACTTTAATCGCTTCCATAATCTGGTAGCCGACGGTATAGCACGGATTGAGGCTGGTCATCGGATCCTGGAAGATCATCGCCACCTCCGCCCCCACCAGCTGGCGCCGCTCTTTTTCAGAGATGCGCTGCAGATCGCGGCCGTTAAACTCCAGTTTGTCCGCCATCACCCGGCCGGGGTAATCAATCAGGCCCATAATCGCCAGCGAGCTGACGGATTTACCGGATCCAGACTCCCCGACGATGCCGACCACTTCGCCCTGTTTCACGCTATAGCTGATGCGGTCCACGGCGCGGAACGGCGCGTTTTCATCGCCGAAATGCACCGATAATTTATCTACATTCAATAACGCCATCTCGAACCTCTTACTGCTTCAGTTTGGGATCGAGCGCGTCACGCAGACCGTCACCCATCAGGTTAAATGCCAGCACCGTCAGCAGGATCGCCACGCCCGGGAAGGTCACCACCCACCAGGCGCTCTGTGCGAACTGCAATACGTCGGAGAGCATGGTGCCCCACTCCGGCGTCGGCGGCTGCGCGCCCATGCCGAGGAACCCCAGCGCGGCCATGTCGAGAATGGCGTTAGAGAAGCCCAGCGACGCCTGAACGATCAGCGGCGCGAGACAGTTAGGCAGAATATTGACGAACATCTGGCGCATCGCCCCGGCGCCCGCCACGCGGGAGGCGGTCACGTAGTCGCGGTTGACCTCCACCAGCACCGCCGCGCGCGTCAGACGCACATAGTGCGGGAGCGCCACGAAGGTGAGCGCCAGCGAGGCGTTGACGATGGAGGGCCCGAAGATAGCCACCAGCACCAGCGCCAGCAGCAGACTCGGCAGCGCCAGCATAATATCGACGACGCGCATGATGATCGAGTCCACCACCCCGCCGAAATAGCCCGCCACCAGGCCGAGCACCACGCCGAGGATCAGCGACAGGACCACCACCAGGCAGCCCACCAGCAGCGACAGGCGCGCGCCATACATCAGGCGAGACAGGATATCGCGGCCCACGTCGTCAGTGCCGAGCAGATGCGCCAGGCTGCCGCCCTCCTGCCAGAACGGGGGCGCCAGCAGCGAATCACGGAACTGATCCGCCGGGTTATACGGGGCGAGGAAGTTGGCGAACACGGCGATAATGATCATCACCGCCACGTACACCAGACCGACCACCGCCCCTTTATTGCGCTTGAAATAGTGCCAGAACTCCTGCAGCGGGGTCATGGGCACCGGCGCAGCGATAACTTTATTTTCAGTAACTTGTGACATGATGGCCCCTTACTTCTTATGCCGGATACGCGGGTTCACCACGCCGTACAGCAGGTCGACCAGCAGGTTGACGAGGATAATCATCGTCGCCACCAGCAGCACCCCGCCCTGCACCACCGGATAATCGCGACGCTGCAGCGCGTCGATCAGCCAGCGGCCTAAACCAGGCCATGAGAAAATGGTTTCCGTCAGGATGGCGCCCGCCAGCAGCGTGCCCACCTGCAGGCCAATCACCGTGACCACCGGCAGCATCGCGTTACGCAGCGCGTGGATCACAATCACCCGCATCCGGGTCAGGCCTTTGGCGCGCGCGGTACGGATGTAGTCTTCGCCGAGCACTTCCAGCATCGACGACCGGGTCATACGCACGATCACCGCCAGCGGAATGGTGCCCAGCACGATGGCGGGCAGGATCATATGCATTAAGGCGTCAATAAAGTCGCCCTGCTCGCCCCAGATGGCGGTGTCGATCAGCATAAAGCCGGTCAGCGGCAGGGTATCGTCAAGGAACACCGTATCGCTGATGCGCCCGGAGACCGGCGTCAGGTTCAGCTGTACCGAAACCAGCATAATCAACATCATGCCCCACCAGAAAATAGGCATCGAGTAGCCGGTCAGCGCCAGGCCCACCGCGGTGTGGTCAAAGATGGAGCCGCGTTTTACCGCAGCCAGCACGCCCACCGGAATGCCGACGGCGACGGCGAAGATCATCGCGCAGACGCCCAGCTCAAGGGTGGCTTTAAAGCGTGGGACAAACTCCTGCCACACGGGAATGCGGCTTTTCAGCGAGATGCCTAAATCACCGTGCAGCACGCCCCAGATATAGTGGGCATATTGCTGCCACAGCGGCTTATCAAGGCCCATTTCGGCCAGCAGCTGCGCGTGACGTTCGGGGGAAATACCACGTTCGCCCGCCATAATCATCACCGGATCGCCGGGGATCATATGGACGAAGGCAAAGGTGAGAAGGGTGATACCGATAAATGTCGGGATGACAAGTCCCAGACGTCGGAGAATAAACTGCAACATAACCCGGATTCTCTCTAGTGACGCCCCGCCTGGCGACAGGGCGTCTGTATTGCTCACAAAAGCATTCCCCGGAATAGCGGGAATACGCCCCCCACCTCTCCCACGCGGGGAGAGGGGGTCAGGCATCGTGCTTATTATTCGACAGAGACGTTATCGAAGTGGTGTTTACCCAGCGGATCCACCACATAGCCTTTGACTTCTTTACGCACTGGCTCGTAAACGGTGGAGTGAGCGATGATCAGCGCCGGAGCCTGGTCATGCATCACTACCTGAGCCTGTTTGTACAGTTCAATACGCTTGTTGTGGTCGTCGGTGGCGCGGGCCGGCTGAATCAGATCTTCAAACGGCTTATAGCACCAGCGCGAGTAGTTGGAGCCGTCTTTCGCCGCGGCGCAGCTGAACAGGGTCGCGAAGAAGTTATCCGGATCCCCGTTGTCGCCGGTCCAGCCCATCATGACGGTCTGGTGCTCGCCCGCTTTCGCGCGTTTCAGATACTCGCCCCACTCGTAGGTGACGATCTTGGCCTGGACGCCAATCTTGGCCCAGTCGGCCTGGATCATCTCCGCCATACGGCGGGCGTTCGGGTTATACGGACGCTGTACCGGCATCGCCCACAGGTCGATAGTGAAGCCTTTTTCCAGGCCCGCTTCTTTCAGCAGCTGCTTCGCCTTCTCCGGATCGTAGGTGTAGTCTTTGACGTCGTCGTTATAGCCCCACATGGTCGGCGGGATCAGGTTCTTCGCCGCCTGGCCTGCGCCCTGGTAAACCGCTTTGATGATCGCTTCTTTGTTAACCGCGTAGGTCAGCGCCTGACGAACTTTCACATCGTCCAGCGGTTTCTTCTCGGTGTTGAAGGAGAGATAACCGACGTTCAGACCCGGCTGTTCCAGCAGGGTAATGTTTTTATCTTCCTTCATGCGCGCGATGTCCGCCGGGTTAGGATACGGCATCACCTGGCACTCATTTTTCTGCAGCTTGGCGTAGCGCACGGAGGCATCCGGGGTGATGGAGAAGACCAGACGATCGATCTTCGGCTTGGTGCCCCAGTAGCCCGGGAAGGCTTTATACAGAATGCGGGAATCTTTCTGGTACTGCAGCAGCTGGAATGGACCGGTACCGATAGGATTGAGGTCTACTTTTTCCGGCGTGCCGGCTTTCAGCATGTTGTCGGCATACTCTTTAGAAAGAATGGAAGCGAAGTCCATGGCCAGGTCAGCGAGGAACGGCGCTTCCGGGCGGGTCAGGACGAACTGGACGGTTTTATCGTCCACTTTCTTCACTTCGCTAATCAGGTCTGGTAACCCCATCCCTTCAAAGTATTCATAGCTGCCGCCAGAAACTTTATGGTACGGGTTATTGGTATTCTTCTGTCGATCGAAGGAGAACACCACGTCATCGGCGTTCAGGTCACGGGTTGGTTTAAAGTCTTTATTATCCTGCCACTTCACGCCCTGACGCAGGTGGAAAGTATAGGTTTTTCCGTCCGCACTAACTTCCCATTTCTCAGCCAGTCCCGGAATAACTTCCGTTGTACCGGTTTTGAATTCGACCAGGCGGTTGTAGATGGGTACGGAACTGGCGTCATAGGTGGTGCCAGAGGTGAAGAGCTGTGGGTTAAAGCCTTCCGGCGAGCCTTCTGAACAATAAACCAGGGTTTTCGCTTGCACGCTGGCGGCGACGGTCATGGCGACCAGGCTCAGACCAAGCTTCAGCATCCCTGATTTCTTCAAGGAAATACTCATTATTCTGCTCCAAAACTGTGATGTTGTTTGCATATATCCGCCAGACCTTTATTTATTTTTATTCGTCATATTTCGAACCACGGATGCGTTGGCTGCGCTCGATTATCCCAGTCACATCGTTATCTATGTTCCTGGGGATTCGCAAACTTGCCGCCTTCCCGCAGCGCGAACTATTTAGAATATACCCGGTCCGGTCGGTGGTGCCCGAAGGCGTAGAGAGAGATGGGGATTCCTTTCGCAAAAACGACTGAGTTGCAGTACGGATTCTCCATGAAATGCCCCTCATGCCCTACAATCTGTCAACAGAATGGGGAAACGTCAATACAGCCAGCCGGGTTTTACATCCAGCGTGAGAAACGGCAGGCAAAGATTAAAAAAACTTCAAGACGCTATTTTCAGCAGAGAAATTTATGCTACAGGCGAATATGCAGAATAAAGACCTTATTAAGGTGCGACACCCAGTGGGAAACAATGCCAGCAAATGAGAAAAATTTCTTACTATGTGACCAATATGTGAGCGATTAATAGCGTGAACGTTAAAACGCACAGCGGAAAATGCTGCATTTAGCCATAAGCTTCGCGAAAAAAGATCTGTTCATCGATAAAAAAATGCAATGGAAGATGTCACAAAATAGCGAACAGCTGGCTGGAAATGGGGATAAAGACGTTTTTTGTGATTTTGATGGGGTTTTGGCCAGTAGCCACTGATGATGTGCCCGGCGGCGCTGCGCTTGCGCGGGCCTACGGAACACAAGTCGAACCTCCTCCCCCCGGAGGTTCTCATCCTCACTGGCCGCAGATGCAAAAAAGCCTGCTCATTGAGCAGGCTTTTTGAATTTGGTCGGTGATAGAGGATGACTCGCCACTTTAGTGGCTCGCCCTGCGGGCCGTTGCTGACGCAACGTTCTCTCGCTCCGCTCGAGTCGAACCTCCTGCCCCCGGAGGTTCTCATCCTCACAGGCTACAGATGCAAAAAAGCCTGCTCGTTGAGCAGGCTTTTTGAATTTGGTCGGTGATAGAGGATGACTCGCCACTACGTGGCTCGCCCTGCGGGCCGTTGCTGACGCAACGTTCTCTCGCTCCGCTCGAGTCGAACCTCCTGCCCCCGGAGGTTCTCATCCTCACTGGCTACAGATGCAAAAAAGCCTGCTCGTTGAGCAGGCTTTTTGAATTTGGTCGGTGATAGAGGATGACTCGCCACTACGTGGCTCGCCCTGCGGGCCGTTGCTGACGCAACGTTCTCTCGCTCCGCTCGAGTCGAACCTCCTGCCCCCGGAGGTTCTCATCCTCACTGGCTACAGATGCAAAAAAGCCTGCTCGTTGAGCAGGCTTTTTGAATTTGGTCGGTGATAGAGGATGACTCGCCACTACGTGGCTCGCCCTGCGGGCCGTTGCTGACGCAACGTTCTCTCGCTGCGCTCGAGTCGAACCTCCTGCCCCCGGAGGTTCTCATCCTCACAGGCTATAGATGCAAAAAAGCCTGCTCGTTGAGCAGGCTTTTTGAATTTGGTCGGTGATAGAGGATTCGAACCTCCGACCCCTTCGTCCCGAACGAAGTGCGCTACCAGGCTGCGCCAATCACCGAATGCGGGGCGCATCTTACTGCTGGGATGCACCCCCGTCAATGCCTTATTAGCAAAAAATCAATCAAGCGGCGAGAATCTCGCCACTATTGCTATTCCTTCGCCGCTTTCTTCGAAGCCGGCACGCGACACCAGTTGTTGTTCTCGTTGATCCCGCCATCCGGCGAGGTATAGCCGAGGCAGCCCATAATGGTGTCGTACAGCTCGACGTGGCGTCGCGGCACCTTCATCGCGGCCTGCTGCTGCAGATGGGCGAACGCGGCGGCATGATCGGGATTCTCCAGATATTTATCCGACATCCAGACCATCATCGGCACACGGAACTGTTCCGGCGGCGCCATCTTGCGCGGCGTACCGTGCAGATGTTCGCGCTCGTTAATCGACTCGCCATGGTCGGCGGCATAGAAGACAATCGCTTTCTTATCCCGCAGCTGGTCGAGGACGCTGACGATAAAGTGATCGACATAGGTCACGCTGTTGTCGTAGGAGTTAATCAGCTCCGCTTTAGAACATTTGTTGTCGACGCCGACACACTCCGGCTTCCACTGGGCGAAGCTGCGCGGATAGCGTTGGGTATAGTTAAAGTGCGAGCCTTTAGTATGGAGGATGATCAGGTGCTTACCGGAGGCGTTGCCCTGCGCCATACCGCGCTTCATCTCATCCACCAGCAGCATATCGTCAACGCTCTTGCCGCGGTTACGCGGTTCGGCGCCAATCTGCTCGCGATAGGCGATATTGTTGGCCATCGTGTTGCTGTAGAACCACATCTCACTCTGCATGGCGTACAGATTGCCGCTGAAGCCCAGTTGATGCAGCACCGCAAAGACGTTCTGCTCTTTGAGGGTCCGCTGCGGATTATCCTCTGCCCCGCCCTGACGCACAAACATGCAGCGTAACGACAGCTTGGTGGCGGTATCGCACGAGTAGCCGCGGAAGGCGACCAGATTCTTCTCTTTCGCCAGCTCTGGCGTAGTGTTGCGGCTATAGCCGAGGATGCCCATATGATCCCAGCGGGTGGTTTCGCCAATGATAAACACCACGTAGGTGTCATCGAGCCCTTCCGGGGCGACGTAGGTAAATTTCTTCGCCGGGTTAATCAGCGATTTGTTGTCTGAGGATTCATCCACCTGCGCCCAGGCGTACAGCCCCAGCGCCGACAGCCAGTTCGATGGCAGGTAGGAGTTGGCGATCACCCCGCCGTAGCTCGGCATATCCACTTCAGAATGGCGCTCTACATCGTGTTGGCGCAGCTCAAGCAGGCGGATGGGGCCCCAGACGATGAGGCCGGCCAGCACCACGATCAGCACGTTTTTAACCCGCTGGCCCGGGGTACGCAGTTGGCGCAGCAGCGTATGACGGCAACGGTTGCTCCAGATAAACAGCAGCGGCGGGGCGCTCACCGCCGCCAGCCAGAGGATCAGATGCCAGCCGATGACCTCTTTCGAAAGGTCGATATCGGTGGTCATCACCGAGGCGATAATCCCGTAGCCAATCACCACGTTGAGGAACGTCATGTAATAACTGGCGGCGGCGGAAAACAGAACAATCAGCGTCGCCAGAATGCGCCAGATACGGCGGCCGAACAGCGACAGAAGACGTAACAGGAAGAAGGTGACAAAGACCGTGGCCACCAGTTCAACGACACCGGAAAGCCCTTTCCAGAAAGTGAACTCTTGAGCATAACCATCGAAACGCCGAAAAAAAACGGCGACGTTCATAAACCAGCCGATGTACAGCGCCAGCCAAAAACTAAGCTTCTGCTGCGTCATCGTTCTAATATATTTCATGCAAGCAAACCTGGAAAAAGAAGAATAAAACACCGCCTGACGCTGTGGCATGAGTCAGTAGGCTAATAGGGTGCGTTAGGGTTGGTTATCAGAAACCTCTACAAAGCGCGATAAGTAGACCACAGGGAACGGGAAAAGTATCAGGAGGGAATGTGATCCAGCCAAACATTTACAAAACATTTGGCTGGATTGGCACTATTTGCTTAGGGTATTAATCAGGGGCACGTTTCACGCTGCAGGTTTCAGGCGTGCGCCTCGCTATAGACACTGCCTTTCGGCTGACGAATGGTGGTGGAAAGCGCCAGCGAAATAATCAGCAGAGCGAAGATCACGCAGAAGGTGACGTAGAAGCCCCCGAACAGCGAAGCGATGAGGGAACCGCAGATGCTGCCGATACCAAAGCCCAGATAAATGACGCCATAGTTTTTCGCCAGGTTGTTCAGACCGAAGAATTCACTGACCAGCGACGGGAAGACAGTGATGGTTCCGCCGAAGTTAAAGGCGACGCAGGCAATCGCGGCGAAAAAGGTCATGGCATTCAGCGGAGCGAACAGCAGCGCGGCCATCCCCACCAGCGACACCACCTGACCGAGGGTGATCACGCGAATGCGGGAGATTTTATCGGACAGGATACCTAACACCAGGCGACCGCTAAGGTTAGCGATTGAGATAACCGTTACCGCATTAGCCGCCGTGGCGACATCCAGATGGACCATCCCCTGCGCGATATCTTTCGCCACGCCAATCACATACAGACCGCTCATGCAGGCCGTCAGGAACATCACCGCCAGCATCCAGTACTGCGGTTTACGCATCGATTCGGCGAGAGTAAAGTCATTTTCCACGACGCCGTTGGCCGCGGTGGTCGCCGTATGATTTGGCGCATCTTTCATCAGGGTCGCGCCAAAGACGATCATCACCAGCACGATAGCGCCCCAGATGACGAAGGTTTTTTCCAGACCGACGGTGGCCAGCAGATGAGTATCAATGAATTTGAACCCCAGGCTGCCGAGACCATAGGAACCGATGGAGAAGGCGGAAATCAGCCCTTTGCGTTCCGGGAACCACTTCACGCAGTTCGACAGGGTCAGCAGATAACCGGCGCCGTCCGCCAGCCCCACCAGCACGCCCGCGCTCAGCCACAGCATCATCAGGCTGTTGGAGTGCGCGGTCAGGAAGAAGCCCAGTCCGAGCAGGATCCCGGAGGCCATGGTGACGCGCTTCACGCCGAAACGCTCCTGCAGCTTGCCGGCGACCGACGAGGAGAGCGCCAGCCCGAGGCTCAGCAGGCCAAAGGAGAAGGCGACCTGGCTGACCGGTTCGCCCAGTTTGTCAGACAGTGAACTGTTAAACAGGCTCCAGGTATAAACCGAACCGAGAGCGAATTGGGTGATGATGGTGCCGATAAGCGTAAGCCAGCGGGTCGATTGACGGTTTGCAGCGTTCATAGCAGTTGTCCTGATAAATTAACTGCCGCCACAATAGCGAAGGCCCCTCATCCAGTGGGGGAAAAAGGCATGAACTGCCATCAGCAGGGAATGAAATGCATTAATGGCGGAATGAATGGCATTGCATGACATTCATTCCGCGAATATCAGCAAAAAAGTTAGTGTGCGCTATCTCACAGAAATGCGCCATTACTGAGATTTAACAATAACCGCATCGTTTCAAACGCGTAACAATCCCCGCTCAAAAGTTGGCGCTGACCCCCATCAGATAGAGCGTATTTTCCCCCGACGGGACATTATCCGCCTGCGACAGGGTGGCCCATGCCGCCACATGCGATCCCAGCGGCATATCGGCGCCCAGGGTGACATCACTCCAGCCGCCCTCTCTGGCGCGAGTGGTCGGCGACCAGGCATCGCTGGCGAGCGACTGGTTATAGCTCACCTGAGCCCAGGGGTGCACGCCCCACAGCGACTGATAATCCATACGCCAGCCGAGCGTGTTGACATATCCCGTCTCGCCAACGCTTTTCGTCGCCGGCGCGCTGTAGTCGCTGCGCAGGCTGGCCACCGGCCCGGAGGTCATGCCGTTTGCCAGCAGATAATTCCAGCCGACGCTCATCCCACGGCTGCTGTCCGGCGGCGCCAGCCCCTGGTTTAACGCCAGTCCGCCCGGCGTTTCAGACGACTTCATCCGCTCGGCGAGGATATCTTCATAGCGTGGTTGGTGATCGCTATCCCATGTATAACGTTCCGACGTATTACTTTTTGTATCGATAGCGATATATTCCTGTTGCCAGGCATTCGCTCCAGAGACACACGATACCCAGACGGATACGCACACCGGGAACAAGAACCCCCGGAGGCCATTGCATTTCTTTATTATCATTAATGCGACTCCAGAAAAGAGCCGAATCGGCATTATTGCTGTGTTTTTTTGGGGATACGATTTCCCTGTATTAACTATTATCTTTATCTTTCAGTCGTCAAGCCGGGGCGTCCACTTTTTTAGCGCAGAGGGAGAAATAGCTATGCAGCGTTGCGGATGGGTGAGTCAGGATCCGTTATATATCGAGTATCACGATACCGAATGGGGTGTCGCGCAAAAAGCGTCCCAGCGGCTGTTTGAAATGATCTGCCTTGAAGGCCAGCAGGCCGGGTTGTCGTGGATCACGGTGTTAAAAAAACGGCAGAACTATCGCCAGGCTTTTCACCAGTTCGATCCGGTGCGCGTGGCAGCGATGGGGGACGATGATGTCGAGCGGCTGCTACAGGATACCGGGATTATCCGCCATCGGGGAAAAATCCAGGCCATTATCGGCAACGCCCGGGCGTATCTGGCGATGGAGGAAAATGGCGAGTCGTTCACTGATTTTGTCTGGTCTTTCGTCGACAATGCGCCGCAGGTCACCCGCGCGGCGACGCTGGCGGAGATCCCGACCACGACGCCGGCCTCTGATGCGCTTTCTAAAGCGTTGAAAAAACGCGGCTTTAAGTTTGTCGGTTCGACAATCTGTTACTCTTTTATGCAGGCCTGCGGGCTGGTCAACGACCATGTCACCGGCTGCTTCTGTCACCCGGGAGGTCAGGATGATCCGCAAGTGGGTCGCTAAAGATAATACACCGCTGCTGGCCCTGTGGCTGGATAGTACGATCCATGCCCATCCCTTTATCAGCGAAAGCTACTGGCGCGACAGCGTCGCGGTGGTACGGGACGTCTATCTTCCCGCCGCCAGCACCTGGGTCTGGGAGCGCGACGGAGAGCTAAAAGGCTTTGTCAGCGTGCTGGAGTCCCGCTTCGTCGGCGCGCTGTTCGTCGCGCCGGACGCCATCCGCCAGGGCATTGGCCGGGCGCTGCTGGATGAAGTCAAGCAGCACTACGCCTGGCTTAGCCTTGAGGTTTATCAGAAAAACGAATCAGCGGTCAGTTTCTACCATGCGCAAGGCTTCCGCATTGAAGATTGCGCATGGCAGGACGATACTCAGCACCCCACCTGGATTATGCGCTGGCCGGCGGATCAAATGCTGTAAGCGGCAGCGCCGGGCCGGTATATTTCTCCAGCCACGCCAGGGCGGTGTTCCCGGCACAGCCGTTGCCCAGCCGGGATGTCGGGATATCTTTGGTTAAGACGTTCACCGCCCCGTTTTTGCAGATGCCCGCCACCGGATCCAGGTCGGGCCACGCCCCTTCATGCAGGCATATCACCCCCGGGCGGATCCCCTCCGTCACCACCGCGCCGGCCAGCACCTGACCGCGGGCGTTCCACACACGCACCAGATCGCCATCGGCAATCCCCCGCGCCCGGGCATCCTGCGGATGAATAGTCAACGGTTCGCGTCCGGCGACGGCATAGCGTTCGCGCAGCGCGGAGTAGTTCAGTTGACTGTGCAGACGGTGTGCCGGATGGGCCGACAGCAGCTGCAGCTGCCCCGCCTCGGCGTTGCCATGCCACTCGTCGGGCTCCAGCCACATCGGGTGCGGCGGGCAGTCGGCGTAGCCAAAGGCGGCGATGGTCGGCGAGTGGATCTCAATTTTACCGCTCGCCGTTTTCAGCGGGTTGGCCAGGGGATCGTCGCGGAAGGCGGCGAAGCGGATGAAACGGGCATTCTCCGGCGCCTCCGGCATCTCAATCAGCTGGTTAGCCTGCCAGAATTCGGCAAACGGCGGCAGCGTCACCTGCTGCTGGGCGCCGCGCCGGGCGGCCATCTGATAAAAGGTTTCCAGCCACTGCAGATCGCTCTTCCCTTCGGTAAAGCGCTCGCGGCCGCCCGCCTCCCAACGTTCGCTGAGGTCGGCAAAGACCGCGAAATCATCGCGCGCTTCACCCCGCGGGGCGACCACCTGTTTCATCGGCACCAGATGCTGATTGCTGTAGTCCCCGGTCATCGTCAGATCGTTGCGCTCAAACGAGGTGGTCGCCGGCAGAACGATATCGGCATGACGCGCGGCGGCGGTCCAGAAGCATTCGGAGATGACGATAAGCTCTGGTTTCTGCCAGGCCTGAATCAGGCGATTGGTATCCTGGTGATGGGTAAAGTTGGCGCCGCCGGCCCACCAGATAAAGCGAATATCGGGGAAGCGCCGCGCCATGCCGTTGTGCTGATACTCCGCACCCGGATGCTCCAGCGCCTCGACAATCCGCGCGACCGGGATCTTCTCCACGGCGTCCACGCCTCCGGCCACGCTCCCCTGCATCGAGCCCAGCACCGCCGCGCGACGGGTCGGGTTGCCGCCGTTGGCGAAATGGTAGGAAAGTCCAAACCCGCCCCCCGGGGTGCCAATCTGCCCCAGCATCGCGGCCAGGGTGACCAACATCCAGTGTTTCTGCTCGCCATACTGCTGGCGCTGCATGCCCCAGCCAGACATCAGCATGGTGGTGTTTTCGTGGAAAAGTTTCGCCAGTTCGCGGATCTTATCAGCTGAGACGCCGCAAATAGCCGCCGCCCAGTCGGCGGTTTTCGCCACGCCGTCGCTTTCACCGGTCAGATAGCGGGCAAAAATCTCGTAGCCGCTGGCGCAGCGGGCAAGAAACTCGTCGTCCTGCCAGCCATTCTCCACCAGCGTATGGGCGATACCCAGCATCAACGCGACGTCGGTGCCCATATGCGGCGCGATCCACTCCATCGAATCGCCAAAGAAATCGACCGTTTCCGATCGCATCGGATCGATGCAGATCAAGCGCTTGCCGCTCTGGCGCAGCCGGTCGAACCACGGGATACCCTGCTCGTCGGAGGCGTTCCAGGCAATTTTCAGCGTGTTCAGCGGATTGGCGCTCCACAGCACCACTACCTCGCTGTGCTCCAGCACCAGCGGCCAGCTGGTCTGCTGCTGATACACCTCATTGCCCCCCACGACGTAAGGCATGATCGCCTGCGCCGCGCCGGTGGAGTAATCCCCGAGATGGCCGGTGTAGCCGCCCGCCAGGCTCATATAGCGCTGCAGCAGGGTGGCCGCCTTATGCAGGACGCCGTTAGAACGCCAGCCATAGGAGCCGGCAAAAATGGAGGCCGGTCCGTAGCTTTCGCGGATCCGACGATGCTGGGCATCGATCAGATCCAGCGCCTGCTCCCAGCTCACCCGCACAAATTCATCGTGACCGCGGACCCCCAGGGGCTTGTCCGGAGAGGCGAGAAAGCCTTTGCGCACCATCGGGTAGCGCACGCGGGTTTTGCTGTGCACCTGGTCGCGCGCCGCCGTTTGCAGCGAATTGGCAAACGGCGTCGCCAGCGCGCCGCGGGAGGAGAGGACGTTTTCCCCGTCCGTTTCCACCAGCATCGGTCCCCAGTGGGCGGCGGTTAAAATGGTTTTGGTTGCAGATGAGGTTGGCAAAGGCGGCTCCTGGTCAGCGAAGGCAGGTGTGGTGACGGCGCGAATCGGCACCGTTCAATGTTATTTACAAAATGAGATGGTATGCGGGGAATTTTCTACGTATTCGCGCGTCATAATCAACCGTCACGTTCGCTGTGGCAAAGAATAAAAAGGATTAAGGACATTAAATGAAAAAACGCGTACTTATGATTGCGGCTCTGGTCAGCGGCACCCTGGCCGTTTCCGGCTGCACCACCAACCCCTATACCGGTGAGCGTGAAGCTGGCAAATCCGGTATTGGCGCAGGTATTGGCTCCTTAGTGGGCGCTGGCGTCGGCGCGCTTTCCTCCTCCAAACACGACCGCGGCAAAGGCGCGCTGATTGGCGCAGCGGCAGGCGCGGCGCTGGGCGGCGGCATTGGCTACTACATGGACGTGCAGGAAGCGAAGCTGCGCGACAAAATGCAGGGAACCGGGGTCAGCGTGACGCGAAATGGTGACAACATCGTGCTGAACATGCCGAATAACGTCACTTTCGACAGCAACAGCGCCAACCTGAAACCGGCCGGCGCCAACACCCTGACCGGCGTGGCCATGGTGCTGAAAGAGTATGAGAAAACCGCCGTTAACGTCGTCGGCTACACCGACAGCACCGGCAGTAAGGACCTGAATATGCGTCTGTCGCAGCAGCGTGCTGACAGCGTCGCCAGCGCGCTAATCACCCAGGGCGTGGCGGCCAACCGCATTCGCACCACCGGCATGGGCCCGGCGAACCCCATCGCCAGCAACAGCACGGCGGAAGGCAAGGCGCAGAACCGTCGCGTGGAAATCACTCTCAGCCCGCTGCAATAAGCGCATCCTCATGTTGCCCGGCCGCGCCTCTGCCGGGCAAAATGCTTGATATCGCTATTTTTCGCGCTAAGGTGTTGGCAGATTTTCAGCAAAGGAAGCCACCATGGCGAAAGCGGCGCGTGCAACCATTAGCGATGTGGCGAAAGCCGCAAAGACCGGCAAAACCAGCATTTCACGGTATCTTAACGGCGAGAAGCATCTGCTTTCCGACGATCTGTTATCACGTATTGAACAAGCCATTGCCGAACTCGACTACCGCCCCAGCCTGATGGCCCGCGGCCTCAAGCACGGCCGAACCCGCCTCATCGGCCTGATCATCGCCGATATCACCAACCCCTATTCGGTCAATGTCATGAGCGGCATTGAAGCAGCCTGCCGGGAAAAGGGCTTCACTCTGCTGGTGTGTAACACCAATAACGAGCTGGATCAGGAGCTGCACTACCTCGACCTGCTGCGCAGCTACCAGGTGGAAGGCATCGTCGTCAACGCGGTCGGCATGCGGGAGGATGGCCTGAACCGGCTGCAGCAGTCGGCCCTGCCGATGGTGCTGATTGACCGTAAAATCCCCGATTTCGCCTGCGATGTGGTCGGGCTTGATAACGCCCAGGCCGCCACCACCGCCACCGAACACCTGGTGGAGAAAGGCTTTGAGGCCATCCTGTTTCTTAGCGAACCGCTGGGGTCGGTCAATACCCGCCGCGAGCGCCTGAGCGCCTTCCGCGCCACGCTCACACGCCACCACGGCGTGGTGGCCGAAAACGCCGAAGTGCAGCTCAACGACGGCGCGATGATGGACAACGTCCTGCGCCAGTTCCACGCCCGCCACCGCGGGATGCGCAAAGCGGTGATCTCCGCCAACGGCGCACTGACGCTGCAGGTGGCCCGCGCCCTGAAGCGCGTCGGCCTGATCTGGGGCAGCGATATCGGCCTGCTGGGCTTCGACGAACTGGAGTGGGCGGAGCTGGCTGGCGTCGGCATCACCACCCTCAAACAGCCGACGTGGCAGATCGGCTACGCGGCGGTGGAACAGGTGATTCGGCGCATTGCTGGCAGTAACGACCCCATCTGCGAGCGGGTCTTCTCCGGCGAGCTTATCGTCCGCGGATCAACTTCCCGTTAACGATCCTTCGTGATGCCGATCATAAATTAAACATCTCGCCCTTTCTTATGGAACCGATACCATCTAGCGTAATAAGGAGATTAAGCAACAAACGCCGGGAGTAAGAGCGCGATGGCCAGAAAAATTATTGTCGTTACCGCTGCGTATGGTAATGACCATGTTAAATCCTTAGGCGGCCAGGCCGCCGTCCTGCCGTTTATCGCCGACGCCGGCGCGGACGGCGTCGAAATCCGCCGCGAGCTGTTCAGCGCCGAAGAGCTCAACGCCCTGCCGACGCTGGCGGCCACCATTGAGCGCCACGGCCTGCTGGCCTGCTACTCCGCGCCCCAGGCGCTGTTCGCCGACAACGGCGAGCTTAACCCGCATCTCCCGACGCTGCTCGCGGAAGCGCAGACTCTTAACGCCCTGTGGCTGAAGCTCTCCCTTGGCCATTTCCGCCACAACCAGCAGCTCGACGAACTGCGCCATATCCTCAGCGACAGCGGCATGGCGCTGGTGGTGGAGAATGACCAGACCGACTGCGGCCAGCTGGCGCCGATGCAGCGCTTCAAAGCCGCCTGTCGGGTCCATCAGCTGCCGATCACCTTAACGTTTGATATGGGCAACTGGCTGTGGGTCGGCGATTCGCCGGAAGAGGCCGCCCGCCATCTTGCGCCGGCGGTCAGCTATATTCATGTAAAAGCGGCGGAGCCTCATCAGGAGAAGTTCCGCGCTGTGCCGCCGGATCAGGCCGCCGACCGCTGGCTGGCCCTGCTCGATAATCTTCCCGCCGACGCGCCGCGTGGAATCGAGTTTCCGCTGACTGGCCATGACCTGACGGCCGTGACCCGCCGCTACGTCAACCTGTTACGCGAGGAATAAGCCGTGGAAAATTTAGATGTCATCACCATCGGCGAAGCTATGGCCATGTTTGTCGCCACCGAAACCGGCGATCTGGCCGAGGTGGAGCATTTTATGAAACGTGTCGCCGGCGCTGAGCTGAACGTCGCCACCGGCCTGGCGCGCCTGGGTCTGAAGGTCGGCTGGGTCAGCCGCGTCGGCAACGACAGCTTTGGCCGCTTCGTACTGCAATCGCTGGCGAAAGAGGGGATCGATAGCCACGCTGTCGCCATCGACAACCGCTTCGCTACCGGTTTCCAGATGAAATCGAAAGTCGAAAATGGAACCGATCCCATTGTGGAATATTTCCGTAAAGGTTCTGCCGCCAGCCATCTGTCGCCGGACGATTTTCGCGCCGACTACTTCACCAGCGCCCGTCATCTGCACCTGAGCGGTGTGGCCGCCGCGCTCTCTGAAAGCTCATATGCGCTGCTGGAGCATGCGGCGAAGGTCATGAAAGCCGAGGGCAAAACCCTCTCTTTCGACCCCAATCTGCGGCCGGTGCTGTGGAAAAGCGAAGCCGAGATGGTGGAGAAACTCAACCGTCTCGCCTTCCAGGCTGACTGGGTTTTGCCAGGCTTAAAAGAGGGCGTCATCCTCACCGGCCAGCAGACCCCGGAGGGGATCGCCGATTTCTATCTCTCGCGCGGCGTCAAGGCGGTGGTCATTAAAACCGGCTGCGACGGCGCCTGGTTCAAGAGCGCCAGCGGCGAACAGGGAACGGTTGATGCCATTAAAGTCGAAAACGTCGTCGATACCGTCGGCGCCGGCGACGGCTTTGCCGTCGGGGTGATTAGCGCCCTGCTGGAAGGCAAAACCCTGCTTCAGGCGGTGAACCGCGGCAATAAAATCGGTTCGCTGGCCATTCAGGTCCAGGGCGACAGCGAGGGGCTGCCCACCCGCGACGCGCTGGGCGAATAACATTTATACGCAACCATAACAGCCGTCCTGTACCCTACCTGCAGCGCGGCACAGCAGCGTCCGTTTCGACGGACGTATGTCACCTCATTGACAGAGGCAAGCCTATGAATAGCTCAACAAATGCAACGAAACGCTGGTGGTACATCATGCCTATCGTGTTTATCACGTATAGCCTGGCGTACCTCGACCGCGCCAACTTCAGCTTCGCCTCCGCGGCAGGCATTACCGAAGACCTGGGCATCACCAAGGGGATCTCCTCCCTGCTGGGGGCCCTGTTCTTCCTCGGCTACTTCTTCTTCCAGATCCCCGGCGCTATCTATGCGGAGCGCCGCAGCGTTCGCAAACTGATCTTTATCTGCCTGATCCTGTGGGGCGGCTGCGCCTCCCTGACCGGGATTGTGCATAATATCCCGGCGCTGGCGGCCATTCGCTTTATCCTCGGCGTCGTCGAGGCGGCGGTGATGCCGGCGATGCTGATCTATATCAGCAACTGGTTCACCAAATCCGAGCGCTCGCGGGCCAACACCTTCCTGATCCTCGGCAACCCGGTGACGGTCCTGTGGATGTCGGTGGTCTCCGGCTACCTGATTCAGGCCTTCGGCTGGCGGGAAATGTTCATCATCGAAGGGGTGCCGGCGGTGATCTGGGCCTTCTGCTGGTGGGTGCTGGTGAAAGATAAACCGTCGCAGGTATCCTGGCTGGCGGAGAGTGAAAAAGCCGCGCTGCAGGAACAACTGGATCGTGAACAGCAGGGCATCAAAGCGGTGCGTAACTATGGCGAGGCCTTCCGCTCCCGCAACGTGATCCTGCTCTGCGCTCAGTACTTTGCCTGGAGCATCGGCGTGTACGGCTTTGTACTGTGGCTGCCGTCGATTATCCGCAGCGGCGGCGAAAATATGGGGATGGTGGAAGTGGGCTGGCTCTCTTCGGTTCCGTACCTGGCGGCGACTATCGCCATGATCGTGGTCTCCTGGGCCTCCGATAAAATGCAGAACCGTAAGCTGTTCGTCTGGCCGCTGCTGCTGATTGGCGGACTGGCCTTCATCGGCTCCTGGGCGGTCGGCGCCAACCACTTCTGGGTCTCTTACACCCTGCTGGTGGTGGCTGGTGCGGCAATGTATGCGCCTTACGGCCCCTTCTTCGCCATTATTCCGGAAATGCTGCCACGCAACGTCGCCGGTGGCGCGATGGCGCTGATCAACAGCATGGGCGCCCTGGGCTCCTTCTGCGGCTCGTGGTTTGTCGGCTACCTGAACGGCGCCACCGGCAGCCCCGCAGCTTCCTATATTTTTATGGGGGTGGCGCTTTTCGCCTCAGTATGGCTGACTTTGATTGTTAAGCCTGCTAATAATCAAAACCTTCCACTTGGCGCTCATCACGCCTGAACGACTCACACTACGGAGATTCGCATGAAGCCGTCTGTCATTCTCTATAAAACGCTTCCCGACGACCTGCTACAGCGTCTGGAGGAGCACTTTTCCGTCACTCAGGTGAAAAACCTGCGGCCGGAGACCGTTTCGCAGCACGCTGAGGCCTTCGCCCAGGCTGAGGGCCTGCTGGGCTCCAGCGAAAAGGTTGACGCCGCGCTGCTGGAGAAGATGCCGAAGCTGCGTGCGACCTCCACCGTGTCCGTTGGCTATGACAACTTCGACGTCGAGGCGCTGAACGCCCGCCGGGTGCTGCTGATGCATACCCCGACCGTGCTGACCGAGACCGTCGCCGATACGATCATGGCGCTGGTGCTGAGCACCGCCCGCCGGGTGGTGGAAGTGGCGGAGCGCGTCAAAGCGGGCGAGTGGACGAAGAGCATTGGGCCAGACTGGTTCGGCACCGACGTACACCATAAAACCTTAGGTATCGTCGGCATGGGCCGCATCGGCATGGCGCTGGCGCAGCGCGCCCACTTCGGGTTCGGCATGCCGATCCTGTACAACGCGCGCCGCCAGCATCCGCAGGCAGAAGAGCGCTTCAACGCCCGCTATTGCGATCTCGATACCCTGCTGCAGGAAGCCGATTTTGTCTGCCTGATCCTGCCCCTGAGCGAAGAGACCCACCATCTGTTCGGTCAGGCGCAGTTCGCCAAAATGAAATCTTCCGCCATCTTTATTAACGCCGGGCGCGGCCCGGTGGTCGATGAGCAGGCGCTGATCGCCGCCCTGCAGGCGGGGGAGATACACGCTGCCGGCCTTGATGTCTTCGAGCACGAGCCGCTGGCTAAAGATTCGCCGCTGCTGAGCCTGCCGAACGTCGTCGCGCTGCCGCATATCGGCTCCGCCACCCATGAGACGCGCTACAACATGGCGGCCTGCGCGGTGGATAACCTGATCGATGCCCTGAACGGCAAGGTCGAGAAAAACTGCGTCAATCCGCAGGTAAAATAAGCCATAAAAAAACCCGGGTAGCGGCGGCCATCGCCCTCCCCGGGTTCTTTTTGCATTCTGTCCGTCATCCAGCCCGTTCGCCGCAGCTCACGTCAGCCAGACGGGGCATTAGCGGGTGGCGTTCACCGCCGCCGTCCATGCCTGATTAAACGCCTGATGCTGCGCCGCCAGCGGCCCAATCAGCGCATTATACTGGCTGGCCTGCTGCGAGGTCGGGAACTGAATGCCGTTGGCCACAAAGCTCACCTGGGTCCCCTGCTGAGCGACAAAATCCCCCACCTGAACCAGCTGCTGGGTAAAGATCTGCGCGGCCGGGATCAGCGGCTGCAGCGCGTCGGCTGGCGCGGTGACGACCTTGGCGTATACCTGATCGAAGACCGGCTTGAGATCGTCAGCCTGCTTCAGAGCGCCATGCGCGGCATCAGCCTGCATTTTGGCATTCTGCAGCTGCTGGCTGAGCACGCCCAGCGCGCCGTTCGCCTGACGCAGCGGCTCGCGCTGGGTCATATAGTCCTGCGGAACGCGGATCGCATTGACGCTATCCACCACCGGGCGCAGACCAGCGTCCATCGCCTGGCTCACCTGCTGCGAGTAGCCGTAGATCACCGCATAGTCAGAGACAAACGGCCCAAACTGTTTTTTCTGATCGGCGGTCAGCGTCGGCAGTCGTTCACCGCTACGCATCGCCGTATTCTGCAGGAAGTCGATAAACGCTTTGCGCTGATCGCCCTCTTTATCAAAACACCCACTCAGGCTAACCACCATTAATAAGGCCGCCATAGCCGCAAACCAGCGAGAGCAGGACTTTCCTGTCGCCATTTTTTTACTCCTTTCAGCCAAAAAAAGCGCACAAAGACACACACGTGCCAGACGCTGACAAGGATAGTCCAGCTCGGCCTCGCAGGATACCCTTTACTGCTAATCTTACGCAGGAAAAACGCCATTCCATACGCCGCTATCGCCGCCTGGCGCGTCTGTTATGCGCATCACAAATATGCGCTTTAAATCAGGCCGACGCATATCACGTAACTTATTGATATTCTTTAAACAAAAAATCCATCAACCGGCGCCTCGCCCGGAAGCGGACGATAATCGCACGCTTTGGCGCGCGCCCGGATTGCCTGGTCAGCGCTTCAATGATTTGATGAATGAGCGATTAACGGCGATACGTTCGATTATCGCACAAATCAAACTCAATGACGCGAAGGCGACGATAATAACAAACCTCTGTCCCTCGCTCAGTCTGCCAGGAAAGCCGTATGACTAAGACAACCATCGACATTCAGGCCTTTATCAACGAGCACCCCTTCACCCGCTACCAGTGGATGATCCTCGCGCTCTGCTTCATCACCGTCGCGATGGACGGGTTCGACACCGCGATCATCGGATTCATCGCCTCCGACCTGGTCCAGGAGTGGGGCGTGGAAAAATCCGCCCTCGGCCCGGTGATGAGCGCCGCGCTGGTGGGCCTGGCCGTCGGCGCGTTAACCGCGGGACCGCTGGCTGATCGTATCGGCCGCAAGAAAGTGCTGATTATGTCGATCGTGGTGTTCGGCGGATTCAGCCTGCTCACCGCCTTTGCCACCAGCCTTAACCAGCTGACGCTGCTGCGCTTTCTGACCGGCCTGGGCCTTGGCGCAGCGATGCCCAATGCCGCGACGTTAATGAGCGAATATGCGCCGGAGCGCCGTCGGGCGCTGCTGGTGAACCTGATGTTCGTCGGCTTTCCGATGGGATCGTCGCTGGGCGGCTTTTTATCCGCCTGGATGATCCCGCACTATGGCTGGCAGAGCGTGCTGGTGCTGGGCGGCGTGATGCCTCTCCTGCTGGCGGTGGCTTTAATTTTCCTGCTGCCGGAGTCCGCCCGCTATCTGGTGGTGAAGCGTCAGCCGGCGCAGCGCATTGCCGCCATCCTGCGGCGTATCGCGCCGCTGCCGGAGGCGGTGGAATTTGAGCTGCGCGAAGCAGGCCAGGTGAAAGAGAAGTCGGCTATCGGCGTCATTTTCTCCCCGCGCTACGCAGTGGGTACCGTGATGCTGTGCCTGACCTACTTCATGGGTCTGCTGATCTTCTATCTCCTGACCAGCTGGCTGCCGCTGCTGATCCGTGAAACCGGCGCATCGATGAGTCAGGCCTCAATTATCACCGCTCTGTTCCCGCTCGGCGGCGGAATTGGCGTGCTGATCCTCGGCGCCCTGATGGACAAGATCAACCCCAATAAGGTAGTGGCCGTCGGCTGGCTGCTGACCGGCGTTTTCGTCTGTCTGGTCGGCTTCTCCACCAGCAGCCTGGCGCTGATGGGAGTGATGGTGTTTATCGCCGGCAGTATTATGAACGGCGCGCAGTCGTCGATGCCGGCGCTGGCGGCAGGCTTCTACCCGACGCAAGGGCGCGCCACCGGCGTCGCCTGGATGCTGGGTATCGGCCGCTTCGGCGGGATCCTCGGTGCGTTCAGCGGCGCCTTCCTGATGCAGGCCCAGCTCTCTTTTGAGACCATTTTCACTCTGCTGGCCATCCCGGCGTTCCTGTCAGCCATCGCGCTGCTGATTAAATACCGGGTCAGTAAATCAGCGCCCGTGGCGACAGAGGACGCGAGAGGTCTGCAGAAAGCCTGATCGATAAGCCGGCGGCCCGCGCCGGCTTTGCCGCTTTTTTCTTATCCGTTTACAAAAATTTTCGAAGCCACGCCATCGCGTTAGTAATCATTCTCTTAGGCCCCGTTGCCGTTTGGCTGACGGGGCCGATTCGATAACCTGCTGGCAAATAATCACGGACGTTACCATCCTTTACGCCTTTTTCTGACTATTCTTAAAGAGCTTTAGAAAAATCTCTTCCGCTGTGTGATAAAAGGAGTTCTCAATGGAATATAAAGATCCCGTGTTTGAACTGCTGAGCAGCCTGGAACACATCGTTTTTAAGTACGATAATCAGACACTTACCTCAAACCGTAAGTCCACTGTGTTTAGTGAATTTGAACAGCTGCGTAAAGGCACTGGACTTAAGATTGACGACTTCGCCAACGCCATGGGCGTGAGCGTCGCCATGGTAAGAGAGTGGGAGTCGAGACGGGTAAGACCGTCCCCCACAGAGCTGAAATTAATGCGCCTGATTCAGGCCAATCCGCAGCTTTCAAGACAGTTACTCGATTAATCCAGCGCGCAGCGGCAAGGGCCAGTAAGGGAGCTTTTGCCGCTGCGCCGTAAAAAAAAAGTTTGCTATCAGGTGCTGAACGTGCGTTAATGCTCGCAGGTTTGATGTACAGACCACAGAGCAGTCGAATAGAGCAGTCCTTCTAAGGTTATCCAAAGATACCCCCGTAGTGAACTTTCCCTTTATCGCTTTAAATCTGTAGTCCAGACCGCTACGCCGCAAGGCTCACTTATTTTTTTAAAGGTAATTCACTATGTCCGGTAAAATGACTGGTATCGTAAAATGGTTCAACGCTGACAAAGGCTTCGGCTTCATCACTCCTGACGATGGCTCTAAAGACGTGTTCGTACACTTCTCTGCTATCCAGAACGATGGCTACAAATCCCTGGACGAAGGTCAGAAAGTCTCCTTCACCATCGAAAGCGGCGCTAAAGGCCCGGCAGCTGGCAACGTAACTTCTCTGTAAGTTCAAGCCGCTAAGAATCGAGAATCCCTGCCTGATGGCGGGGATTTTTTTTATCTGTCGCCAGCATACGATGGCGGCTGCCGGGCATTCAGAGTCGGGTATCGTGCCAGCCCGTTTCCCCCCACGTCAGGCTGTGGGTGAGTTTCAACCCCTGCAGAAACGCCTCGTCATGCGACACCACCACCAACGCGCCGGGAAACGTCGCCAGCGCACACTCAATGGCCTGTGTCGACGCTAAATCGAGATGGTTGGTCGGCTCATCGAGCAACAGCAGCTGGGCCGGATCGCGTCGCCAGAGCACGCAGGCCAGAGCCGCTTTCAGGCGTTCGCCGCCGCTGAGCGCCGCCAGCGGCAGGTTGACCTTATCGGCGCCCAGCTGCAGCTGCGCCAGACGGGTCCGCAGCAGCCCCTCATCCAGCGGAGTATCGTCCAGGCTCAGATGCGTTATCACCGATAACGACAGATCCAGCTGCGTCAGATGTTGATCCAGATAAGCGGCGCTCACCGACAGCCGGACATCGCCTGAGGCGGCCTGCTCCAGCCCCAGCAGCGTTTTCAGCAAGGTAGTTTTGCCACAGCCATTCGGCCCTCGCAGCGCGACGCGCATCGGACCATCCATGCGCCAGTCCAGCGGCGCAGCGGGGGAATGGGCGAGCTGCAATGCTTCCACGACCAGCACCTGCTTGCCCGCCGCCACTTCGCTGCCTGGCAGGGTGAACATCACCGGCGTATCCTCTTCCACCCGCTCTCGCGCCTGCTGCACAGCGCCATTCAGACTGCTGTTCTGTTCACGATGCTGACGGCGCAGCGTTCCCGGACGCTCTTTTGCCGCGCCTTTGTACTTCACGCGTTCGAAAGAGGCGATATTCAGGGTATCAACGGTACGCAGTGTCTGCGCCGAGCGCCGCTGGGCAGCATCATGCTCTTTTTGCATTCGCGCGCGGGTGCGTCGCCGCTCGGTCGTCGCATGGTCCAGCGCCGCGCGCGCCGCCTGCTGCTCCGCCTCGCGCTGCCGCTGATATTCGTCATAGTTGCCGCCGTAGCTGCGCAGCGCCGTCGGCGTCAGCTCGATGATCCTCGGCATCCGCGCCAGCAGTTGACGATCGTGGCTGGCGATCAAAGCTCCGCCGTGCCAGTTTTCCAGTTGCTGATAGAGCCACTCTCGCCCCTCACTGTCCAGATGGTTGGTGGGCTCATCCAGCAGCAGATAATCGGCGCCCGAGACGAAGGCGCCGCACAGCAGGGCCTTCATCCGCTCGCCGCCGCTGAGTGAAAAAGCGGGACGATCGGCAGAGAACGGCGGGAGAGCGGCTTCACGGAAAGCTAAACTCAGCCGATCGGGGAGATCCCAGTGGCCATCCAATAGCTCGAAATCGTCGGCCAGTCCATGACCCTGTTCAAGGCGGTACAAGGCGTCAAAGACCGGCGCATAGCCCAGCAGCGTAGCGAGGGTGGTCTCCGGCGTAAGCGTCGGCTGCTGCGCCACCCAGGCAATGGAAGCCGCGCGCTCGATATGGCCACCGGCAGGAGAATCAAGGCCCGCCAGCAGGCGCAACAGACGCGACTTACCGACGCCGTTCCGGCCGACCAGACCGCAAAGGGACGGTTCCAGCGAGACGTTGAGAGGACCAAACAGGGTCTGCCCCGTCGCAAACTGACAGGTGACCTGATGTAAAACAAAAGCGGGGATGTGGGCGCAATGAGCCATAAGCACTCCTGAATGAAATCAATACTCCCCTACCCGCAACGTCTGCGAGGTAAGGCGTGAAGTTCATCAGTCGTGTTTGTTCATTTGTAGGGCGCGCTCCAGTGAGACGAGGGATTCGTCGGGGCATAGGATAGCCACACTCCGCTATGAATTTCAAGCCCGTTTAATTCAACAATCGTTTAAAAATAAAAAGGCCTCCTGATATCAGGAGGCAAATGATTTATTTGGTGAACAATGAAAGGGTGCATTGAGAATGCCTGACACTGCAAGCATAGTGGGGATAGATCCCCACCAGATGCTCTTACTGTTTACTATCACAGGCTAAGAATGCCACCAGCTCACTATTTCCCTGCCTGAGCTGTAATTCACATAGCGAATCACGAACCATCCAGGTCAATAATAAAACAGTGAAGCAAATCACTATTAAGCCAAACAACAGATACTTTCGCGACACTCCTCGCCTCCCGTGTTGATTTTCAACAAGTAAGAGGCTACGCTTATGGTGTTCATGCATTAGGGGAGCCTCACTTTGATGACTATCAGGTGGGGCTTTTCTCTGTCTGTCTCCCGCTGAATACCTGAGACACACAGTCTCAAGCACCCGCCGCCATTCTAGCGTAAATAACTTGAGGAATTATGTTTATATATTCTTAAAATATTTTTTATTGATCAATGAAAATAATGAAAATATCAACGCCTGAATTATTAGCGGTTCGACTACTTATATTTCAGGTATAAAAAAACCTGCCCTGAGGCAGGTTTTTTTATTACCGATACGCTTACTGCAGCAGAGAAATATCCGCCACCTGCAGGAACAGTTCACGCAGTTTGGACAGCAGCGTCAGACGGTTGATGCGGACATCTTTGTCTTCGGCGTTGACCATCACGTTTTCGAAGAACTCATCCACCGGCTCGCGCAGGGCGGCCAGCTCAATCAGCGCATCCTGATAGCGGCCTGCGGCGAAGTACGGCTGCAGCTTGTCGCGCAGCACCACCAGATTGCCCGCCAGCTTAATTTCCGCCGCTTCTTTCAGCACGGAAGCGTGAACGATGTCGTTCAGCGTCTCGTCGGATTTCGCGAGGATGTTGGAGACACGTTTGTTCGCCGCCGCCAGCGCGGAGGACTCTTCCAGGGTACGGAAGTGCGATACGGCTTTCATGCGCGCATCGAAATCCGCCGGGCGGGTTGGACGACGCGCCAGTACCGCCTGGATAGTGTCGACGCCGTAGCCTTCGTCCTGATACCAGGCGCGGAAGCGGCCCAGCATAAAGTCGATCACGTCATCAACCACGTTGGCGTTGGTCAGCTTCTCACCGTACAGACGCACCGCTTCTTCGGTCAGCGTTTGCAGATCGAGGTTCAGGTTCTTCTCGACGATGATACGCAGGACGCCCAGCGCGGCGCGGCGCAGCGCAAACGGGTCTTTATCGCCTTTCGGGTGCTGGCCGATACCGAAGATACCCGCCAGGGTGTCCATCTTATCGGCAATCGCCACCGCGCAGGCCACCGGGTTAGACGGCAGCGCGTCGCCGGCAAAGCGCGGCTGATACTGTTCGTTCAGCGCCACGGCCACATCTTCCGCTTCGCCATCGTGGCGCGCGTAGTGCATCCCCATCACGCCCTGGGTGTCGGTGAACTCGAAGACCATGTTGGTCATCAGGTCGCACTTGGACAGCAGGCCCGCGCGGGTCGCGTGGTTCACGTCAGCGCCAATCTGCTCGGCAATCCAGCCCGCCAGCGCCTGAATGCGATCGGTCTTGTCGCGCAGCGTACCCAGCTGCTGCTGGAACAGCACGGTTTCCAGACGCGGCAGGTTGTCTTCCAGACGTTTTTTACGGTCGGTGTTGAAGAAGAACTCGGCGTCGGCCAGACGCGGACGGACCACCTTCTCGTTACCGGAGATGATCTGCTGCGGATCTTTCGACTCGATGTTGGCGACGAAGATAAAGTTCGGCAGCAGCTTACCGGCGTTGTCGTAAACCGGGAAGTACTTCTGGTCGCCCTTCATGGTGTAAACCAGCGCTTCAGACGGCACCGCGAGGAATTTTTCTTCGAACTTCGCCGTCAGCACCACCGGCCATTCCACCAGCGAGGTGACTTCTTCCAGCAGGCTTTCGCTCAGATCGGCTTGACCGCCAATCTTACGCGCCGCCTCTTCCGCATCGGCTTTGATTTTGGCTTTACGCTGTTCGTAATCGGCGATGACTTTACCGCGCTCCAGCAGGATCTGCGGGTACTGGTCGGCATGGTCGATGGTGAATTCCGGCTCGCCCATAAAGCGATGGCCGCGGATCACGCGATCGGACGGGATACCGAGGATAGTAGCCGGGATCACCTTGTCGCCCAGCAGCAGCGTGACGGTGTGAACCGGGCGCACGAAGTGGACGTCAGACGCGCCCCAGCGCATCAGTTTCGGGATCGGCAGCTTCGCCAGCGAGCTGGCAATCATGTTCGGCAGCAGCGCTTCGGTGCTTTCGCCCTTCACATGGGCGCGATACAGCAGCCACTCGCCTTTGTCCGTAGTCAGACGTTCGGCCTGATCGACGGTAATACCGCAGCCGCGCGCCCAGCCTTCGGCCGCTTTGCTTGGCTTGCCTTCGGCATCGAACGCCTGGGCAACGGCCGGGCCGCGTTTTTCCACTTCGCGATCGGCTTGCGCCGCCGCCAGGTTGGCCACCTTCAGCGCCAGACGACGCGGGGCGGCAAACCATTCCACTTTACCGTGCGCGAGGCCGGCGTTATCCAGCTCCGCGGTCACGTTCGCAGCAAAAGATTCCGCCAGGCTGCGCAGCGCTTTTGGTGGCAGCTCTTCAGTGCCGATTTCCACCAGAAAAGTATTCTCAGACATGGCCGCCTCTTATTTATTCTTGTTGCACATCGGGAAGCCGAGCGCTTCACGGGAAGCGTAGTACGCTTCCGCCACTGCTTTCGTCAGGGTGCGAATGCGCAGGATATAGCGCTGACGCTCGGTGACGGAGATGGCTTTACGCGCATCCAGCAGGTTGAAGCTGTGAGCCGCTTTCAGAATACGCTCGTAGGCCGGCAGCGGCAGCGGGGTCTCCAGCGCCAGCAGATGCTGGGCCTCTTTCTCATACTGCTCGAAGCAGGAGAAGAGGAAATCGACGTCGGCGTATTCGAAGTTATAGGTGGACTGCTCCACTTCGTTCTGGTGGAACACGTCGCCGTAAGTGGTTTTACCCAGCGGGCCATCGCTCCAGACCAGGTCGTAGACGCTGTCGACGCCCTGGATGTACATCGCCAGACGCTCCAGGCCGTAGGTGATCTCGCCGGTCACCGGCTTACACTCCAGGCCGCCCACCTGCTGGAAGTAGGTGAACTGCGTCACTTCCATGCCGTTGAGCCACACTTCCCAACCCAGACCCCAGGCCCCCAGCGTCGGATTTTCCCAGTTGTCTTCGACGAAGCGAATGTCGTGAATGGTCGGGTCCATACCCAGCTCTTTCAGCGACCCGAGGTACAGCTCCTGGATGTTGTCCGGAGAAGGCTTAATCACCACCTGGAACTGATAGTAATGCTGTAAACGGTTCGGGTTTTCGCCATAGCGGCCATCGGTTGGACGACGGGAAGGCTGTACGTAGGCGGTCGCCATCGGCTCCGGCCCTAACGCGCGCAGGCAGGTCATCGGGTGAGAGGTGCCGGCGCCGACTTCCATGTCCAGTGGTTGAACAATGGTGCAGCCCTGACGAGCCCAGTAATCCTGTAAGGTCAGGATCAGGCCCTGGAAGGTCCTGGTATCAAACTTTTGCATATGATTTCGTGCTGGATACGTGTGGATTTAAAGGAAGGAGTCAGTATACCCGCTGGCTGCGAGATATACAGTACGAAACGGCGTAGTTTCAGGAAAACGGACGAAATTTACGCCAGGCGGGGTCGATTCAGCGCATCGAAAGATGCATAAACTGGCCGTCGGGGTCAAAGGAACAGATGAAACGTTCATTCTTGCCGGTACGACCCGACAGCTCATAGCTCGCCTGGAATTGTTCAAGATGGTTCACGTCAACTAACTGCGTTTGCGTGTTATAGCGGATAGCGGCCTGATCCTTGCAAAGCTGCGCCATATTGAGCGTAGTTTGCGGTGTAATATGCGCGCGCTGCGCCTTTTGCGCCGGGGGGGAAACGGACTCGCTGCAGCCCGCAAGGAGCAGCGCCAGCATTATGGAAACGACACCTTTCACTACGTTCTCCTCCACCGCCTTGTCAGCAAGTTGTTATCGCAAAGATCCAGTATTACAGGTATTTTGCGAATATCATGAAACAGCGACAAGTCTGTGATCAAAAACTCAGACTAATCTCGTGCGACACCGGGGCATAAGGCGGGTCAGACCTTATATCGCCAGTAGACTTTGAGGGACTGATGCAAGAAAAGATACACTGGATCACCAACCTGCGCGGCATTGCCTGCATGATGGTGGTGATGATCCACAGTACCAGCTGGTATATCACTCATCCGCATACGATTACCCTGCTGCAATGGGATATCGCCAATCTGCTCAATTCCGCCTCCCGCGTCAGCGTGCCGCTGTTTTTTATGATCTCGGGGTATCTGTTTTTTGGGGAACGCAGCGCTCAGCCGCGCCATTTCTGGCGGATTGGCCTGTGCATTGCGTTCTATAGCGCGCTGTCTCTGCTGTATATCGCGCTGTTTACCCATATCAACGTCGGGCTGTCGTTAAAGAATTTGCTGCAGAAGCCCGTCTTCTACCACCTGTGGTTTTTCTTTGCTATCGCCGTTATCTATCTGCTCTCGCCGCTTATTCAGGTTAAATCCGTCAACGGCAAAATGCTGCTGGCGCTGATGGCGATCCTCGGCATTCTGGCCAACCCCAACATGGTTGGCGTCAAAGCCGCCGGGATTGAGTGGCTGCCGGTCAACCTCTATATCAATGGCGACACCTTTTATTACGTGCTCTACGGTGTGCTGGGCAGGGCTATTGGCACCCTGGATACCGATAAAAAATGGCTGACCCCGCTCTGCGCCGCGCTGTTCCTCGCCGCCGTGTGGGTCATCTCCCGCGGCACGCTGCATGAGCTGCGCTGGCGCGGGGACTTCGGCGACACCTGGTATCTCTACTGCGGGCCGGCGGTGTTCGTTTGCGCGGTCGCCCTGCTGACGCTCGCCAAAAACTGGCTGAACGCGCGTCCCCTGCCCGGTATCGAATGTATTGCACGTCATTCTCTGGGAATTTACGGCTTCCATGCCCTGATTGTGCATGCGCTGCGCGCCAGCCATCTGGAACTGAGCCGCTGGCCGCTGCTGGATATTGTGTGGATTTTCAGCGCCGCCCTGCTCGGCAGCCTGCTGCTGTCCGGCCTGGTGCAGCGGGTTGATAGCCGGCGGCTGGTCAGTTAACGACCTGCCGCCGAGAGCGGGCCCGACTCACAGTTCAGGCCCCTCTTCCTGCACGCTGAGAGGCTCTCTTACACGGGTCGGGTCCCAGGCATCACGCACGTTTTTCTGCACCGCAACGGCGCCAAACAGGCTCAAAAAGTACGCCAGTCCATAGAACCCTTTCTCGCTGAGCAGCAGACTGGCGTTCCACAACCCGATAACCAGCAGGCCAACGGCGATGACGAAGGCCACCAGACAGGTGGTGTAGTACAGCGCGGTGGTCGGAATGGCTTCATATTTATCGCGCACCGTCTTCTGATAAGACGCTGCGGCAAACAACCCCAGCACCAGGACAGCAAAATAATAGCCTTTTTCATTCAACTGCATATCCGCATTCCACAGGCCGACCAGATAGGTGGCGATGCCGCCGATCAGGGCAATCCAGGAGATTAAATGAAAGGCCGGAGAATACGTCGCGTGCTTGTTTTCCATTACTTTTACCTCTTACGCGCCCACGGATGGCGCTTATTCCGTTTTTTGCATCGCGCAGGCGACGCGGATCCGTTCGGGGGTTGCCGATGCGCCATATAAGCAGACAAACCATGCCGCGATATAGACGGCTTTTTCATGCCAGCCTGCCGGCACATACCAGGCGCCCACCAGCAGCAGGCCGACCGATAGCAGCAGCACCAACCGGCATAAGGCAATAAAACCGTCGTCCTGTTCCTGCCACCGTCTGGCGCGCTGATGGGCGAGGACGGCAAACATCCCCATCACCAGTACGCCGAGAAAATAACCTTTACCGCTAAACAACGGGCAGGTTCGCCAGATACCGAGCAGATAAACCAGCGATCCTGCTGCCATCATCACCCTGGCAATATTGCGTTTTGTGTTCATCTCACCTCCCTGGTCGACAGGGGCTGATTATGACCGACTCCCCCGGCGATGCCTCAGGTTACGCACGGCCAAACGGAGATTTCGGAATAAACAAATACGCTTTTTTGGATGGATGTAGCCGGGACATTCAGGGAAGTAATCCGCCCGGCGTTGCCGGACGGACTGAGGCTATGACATCAGCGGTTTCAGCTGCTGATAAATCTGGCGGAAGGTTTCCCGCTGTGGCGCATAGTGGGCCACTCGGCGATCGTCCGGGCGATGCGCTTGCTCAAGCGGCAGCGGCGTCAACAGCCCGGCGCGGTCGGCTTCGCCGTGCACCGCCAGCTGCGCCAGCCTGGCCGCCCCCAGCGCCGGGCCGACGTCGCCCCCGGTACGGTAATCGAGCTGCTGGCCGCTGATATCCGCCAGCATTTGTCGCCAGTAAGCGCTACGCGCCCCGCCGCCGATAAGGGTGATGCTCTGCGGCTTGATGCCGCAGGCGTGAACCACGTCCATGCCGTCCGCCAGCGCATAGCCCACCCCCTCCAGCACCGCCCGCGCCAGCTCTGCCGGCCCATGCTGATGCGTCAGGCCGAAGAAGACGCCCTTGGCCTGCGGGTTGTTGTGCGGCGTGCGTTCGCCCGACAGATAGGGCAGGAACCACACCGGACCAGCGCTCTCGTCGGCTGACTGCGCCGCCGCAATCAGCGCCGGCACGCTGGCGAGACCGGTTAATTTCGCCGCCCAGTCCAGACAGGAGGCCGCGCTGAGCATCACCGACATCAGATGCCAGCGGCCCGGCAGCGCATGGCAAAAGCTATGCACTGCGCTTTCAGGCTTGCTGAGGAACCCTTCGCTGACCGCGAAATACACACCTGAAGTGCCCAGCGACAGCATCGCCTGACCGGCATCGGCCATGCCGACCCCGACCGCGCCGGCGGCGTTGTCGCCGCCGCCCCCCACCACCAGCGCCTGTGGCATATTCCACGCCTGCGCCACCTCCGGACGCAGCTGCCCGGTGACGTCGCTGCCTTCAAACAGCGCCGGCATCGCGTCCCGGCTGAGATCGCAGGCGGCGAGCATCTCATCGCTCCAGTCGCGTCGGGCGACATCCATCCACAGGGTACCGGCGGCGTCAGACATATCGCTGGCAAGCTCGCCGGTCATCCGCAGACGCAGATAATCCTTCGGCAACAGCACTTTATCGACCTGGCTGAACACCGCCGCCTCGTGGCGCTGCACCCACAAGAGCTTCGGCGCCGTAAAGCCCGGCATCATCAGGTTGCCGGTGATCTGCCGGGAAGCGCTGACTTTTTCCTCCAGCAGCTGGCACTCTTCGCCGCAGCGGCCGTCATTCCATAAAATGGCAGGACGCAGCACCTGTAGCGATTTATCCAGCAGGGTGGCGCCGTGCATCTGCCCGGCGATCCCCAGCGCCTTCACGTCGCGCAGACTATGCTGCGCGCCCAGGGCTTTCATCGCCGTGTCCGTAGCCTGCCACCACTGCTCGGGATCTTGTTCCGACCACAGCGGATGCGGACGCGAGACGGTGAGTTTTTCGGTATGCGATGCCACCACATCACCCTGCTCATTGAGCAGAATGGCTTTGACGCCCGATGTCCCCAGATCGATGCCGATATACATACTACCTCTCCTTAAACGCGCGCCACGGCTGAGCGTGGCGCGAACAGAGCATCCTGGTGGCGGTCCCGGTCACGCCGGGCGCCGCCGCATGATTACTTGTCAAACAGATAATGGTTGACCAGGTTTTCCAGTTGTTCCTGCTGGCCGCTGCGATGCTGCGGCGCCAGCTGATGCTGAGCGGCGTACTGGGCAATGTCGCTGAGGGTCATCTGCCCGTTAAGGATCTGCTGCCCCAGCTCGCCGTTCCAGCCGGCGTAGCGTTTGGCCACGCGTTTATCCAGCTCACCGTCTTCGATCATCCGCGCCGCGACCTTCAGCGACAGCGCCATGGTATCCATCGCGCCGATATGGCCGTAGAACAGATCGTATTTGTCGGTGCTCTGACGGCGCACTTTCGCATCAAAATTGAGGCCGCCGGTGGTGAAGCCGCCGGCTTTGAGAATTTCATACATCACCAGCGCGTTCTCTTCGACGCTGTTCGGGAACTGGTCGGTATCCCAGCCCAGCTGCGGATCGCCGCGGTTGGCGTCGACGGAACCGAACAGCCCCAGCGCGATGGCCGTCGCGATCTCATGATGGAACGAGTGGCCGGCAAGGGTCGCATGGTTGGCTTCAATGTTCAGTTTAATCTCTTTTTCCAGACCAAACTGCTTGAGGAAGCCGTAAACGGTAGAGGCATCATAATCATACTGATGCTTGGTAGGCTCCTGCGGTTTGGGCTCAATCAGCAGCGTGCCTTTAAAGCCGATTTTATGCTTATGTTCCACCACCAGCTGCATAAAGCGGCCTATCTGTTCACGCTCCTGGCGCAGGTCGGTATTCAGCAGGGTTTCATAGCCCTCGCGACCGCCCCACAGGACATAGTTTTCGCCGCCCAGCTGATGGGTGGCATTCATGGCGGTAACCACCTGGGTGGCCGCCCAGCTAAACACTTCCGGGTCCGGGTTGGTGGCCGCGCCGGCGCCGTAGCGCGGGTTGGTGAAGCAGTTTGCGGTCCCCCACAGGAGCTTGACGCCGCTCTGCTGCTGCTTCTCCGCCAGCACCTCGACCATCCGGGCGAAGTTATTGCTGTACTCCTTGAGCGAACTCCCTTCCGGCGAGACGTCAACGTCGTGGAAGCAGTAGTAAGGCACGTTGAGTTTATGGAAAAATTCGAACGCCACATCGGCTTTGCGTTTGGCCATCTCCAGGGCGTCGCCAGGCTGCTGCCATGGGCGGTCGAAGGAGCCCACGCCAAACATATCGGCGCCATTCCAGCAGAAGGTGTGCCAGTAACAGGCCGCAAAACGCAGATGATCTTCCATCCGTTTGCCCAGCACCAGTTCATCCGGGTTGTAATGACGGAAAGCCAGCGGGTTAGCGGATTTCGGGCCTTCGTAACGAACGCGATCGAGTTGATCGAAATAGGTCTGCATAGAGAACTCCATATTCAGAGATGCGGCGAATAACCAAACAGGTACCCTAAATAATTCGAGTTGCAGGAAGGCGGCAGGAGCGCGAGTCCCCGATAACCAGGGGGCGAAGCAACGAATGTCACCAACACACCTACAACTTGAAGTATGACGGGTTTAAGCCAATATAGAATTTCGCTTTCATTTTCCTCAATTACGTTATTTCACACCGCCATTGAGAGAATCCACAAACGTGCGCCAGCTCGCAAAAAATAATATCGGCGCGTTCTTCTGCCGTCCTGTCAGAGAGGTCCAGTGCAATAATAAGAGTGTGCATGAATAAAATACGATCGCCGTCATAATTTGCGCATTAAACGAAATTTCATAACTGCAAAATAAGAACCGGTAATTGCCAGCCCTGCTTTCCGCGTTAAGAATCTGTAACGTATCCGCAACCTCATGTATCAAACATTATTTTTCCGTTCGTCTTACCTACCCTTACAAAAAAGGTATCGTTATTATGAAGATAAAGAACCTTTGCCTTACGCTTTGCGCCAGCTCCCTCCTGCTCGCCAGCATGGCGGGGATGGCGAAAGAAGTGAAGATTGGCATGGCCATCGACGATCTGCGTCTGGAACGCTGGCAGAAAGACCGCGATATTTTCGTCAATAAAGCGGAATCCTTAGGCGCCAAAGTTTTTGTCCAGTCCGCCAATGGCAATGAAGAAACGCAGATGTCGCAAATTGAAAACATGATCAACCGCGGCGTCGATGTCTTAGTCATTATTCCTTATAACGGTCAGGTGCTCAGTAACGTTATTAAAGAGGCCAAGCAGGAAGGTATTAAAGTGCTGGCCTATGATCGCATGATTAATAATGCCGATATTGATTTCTATATTTCTTTCGACAATGAAAAAGTCGGCGAAATGCAGGCGCAAAGCCTGGTCGACAAAGTGCCGCAGGGTAATTATTTTCTGATGGGCGGCTCGCCGGTGGATAATAACGCCAAGCTGTTCCGCGCCGGCCAGATGAAGATCCTCAAGCCGTATGTCGATGAGGGCAAAATTAAGATTGTCGGCGATCAGTGGGTTGACGGCTGGCTGCCGGAAAACGCGCTGAAAATAATGGAAAACGCGCTGACGGCGAATAATAACAAAATCGATGCCGTGGTGGCCTCCAATGACGCAACCGCCGGCGGCGCCATCCAGGCCTTAACCGCCCAGGGGCTGGCAGGCAAAGTGGCGATCTCCGGTCAGGATGCTGACCTGGCGGGCGTGAAGCGCATTATTTCCGGTACCCAGACGATGACCGTCTATAAACCGATTACCACCCTGGCCACCAACGCCGCCGAAATCGCCGTTGAGCTGGGCAACGATAAGCAGCCGAAGTCTGACACCACGCTGAATAACGGCTTAAAAGATGTCCCTTCGCGCCTGTTAACGCCAATTGAAGTGAATAAAGAGAATATCGACGCCACGGTGATTAAAGACGGTTTCCATAAAAAGAGTGAACTGTAATGGCTGACGCCCCGCTACGGGGCGTCATTTTCATCCCGCCGGATATCACTTTTGCGGAGTCTTTATGGCCTGGCTACTCGAAATGAAGAACATCACCAAAACCTTCGGCGCCGTTAAGGCCGTGGATAATGTCAGCCTGCGCCTGAACGCTGGCGAGGTGGTGTCGTTATGCGGTGAAAATGGTTCGGGAAAATCGACGCTGATGAAGGTGCTGTGCGGTATCTATCCGCACGGAAGCTATGAGGGCGAGATTATTTTTGCCGGCGAAACGCTGCAGGCAAACCATATTCGCGATACCGAACGCAAAGGCATCGCCATTATTCATCAGGAGCTGGCGCTGGTGAAACATCTCACCGTGCTGGAGAACATTTTCCTCGGCGCCGAAATATCCCGCCACGGCCTGCTGGATTATGAAACCATGACGCTGCGCTGCCAGAAGCTGCTGGCGCAGGTCAATCTGCCCATTTCGCCCGACACCCGCGTCGGCGACCTCGGCCTCGGTCAGCAGCAGCTGGTGGAGATCGCCAAGGCGCTGAATAAACAGGTGCGCCTGCTGATCCTCGACGAACCAACCGCCTCCTTAACCGAACAAGAGACCGCGACGCTGCTGGCGATCGTTCGCGATCTGCAAAACCACGATATCGCCTGCATCTATATTTCGCACAAGCTCAATGAGGTCAAAGCGATCTCCGATACGATCTGCGTGATCCGCGATGGCCAGCATATCGGCACCCGCGACGCCAGCGGCATGAGCGAAGACGACATCATCACCATGATGGTTGGCCGGGAGCTCACCGCGCTCTATCCCAGCGAACCGCACGCCCACGGCGAGGAGATCCTGCGGGTCGAACATTTAACCGCCTGGCACCCGGTAAACCGTCATATTAAACGGGTCAACGACGTCTCGTTTTCCCTGCATCGCGGGGAGATCCTCGGCATCGCCGGGCTGGTCGGCGCCGGACGGACCGAGGCGGTGCAGTGCCTGTTCGGTGTCTGGCCGGGGCGCTGGCAGGGGGAGATCTTCATTGATGGCCAGCCGGTCAGCATCACTAACTGTCAGCAGGCCATTGGCCACGGTATCGCCATGGTGCCGGAAGACCGCAAAAAAGACGGCATCGTGCCGGTGATGGCGGTGGGTAAGAACATTACCCTGGCGGCGCTCAGCCAGTTCACCGGCGCGATGAGCAGCCTTGACGACGCCGCCGAGCAGCACTGTATTGAGCAGTCCATTCAGCGATTGAAAATTAAAACCTCCTCGCCGGAGCTGGCGATTGGCCGCCTGAGCGGCGGCAACCAGCAAAAGGCGATTCTGGCCCGCTGCCTGCTGCTGAATCCACGCATTCTGATCCTCGACGAACCCACCCGCGGCATCGATATCGGGGCGAAGTATGAAATTTATAAACTAATTAACCAGCTGGTGCAGCAGGGCATCGCGGTCATTGTCATTTCATCCGAACTGCCCGAGGTGCTTGGTCTTAGCGATCGGGTGCTGGTCATGCACGAAGGCAGGCTAAAAGCCAATTTGGTTAATCAACATCTGACCCAGGAACAGGTGATGGAAGCCGCGCTGAGGAGCGAACGCCATGTCGAAGAACACGTCGTCTGAAATCAAACTTACCCCAACCGCCCCCACCGCCCTGCCGGCGCTGAAGGGGCTGAACCTCCAGGTCTTCGTGATGATCGCCGCGATCGTCGTCATTATGCTGTTTTTCACCTGGGTTACCGATGGCGCCTACCTGAGCGCGCGCAATATCTCCAACCTGCTGCGCCAGACGGCCATCACCGGCATCCTCGCCGTCGGCATGGTGTTTGTGATTATTTCGGCAGAAATCGACCTCTCCGTCGGCTCGATGATGGGGCTGTTGGGCGGCGCCGCGGCGATCTTTGACGTCTGGCTCGGCTGGCCGCTGCCGCTCACCATTCTGGTGACGCTGGTGATGGGGCTGCTGCTCGGCGCGTGGAACGGATGGTGGGTGGCCTATCGCAAGGTCCCCTCGTTTATCGTCACCCTCGCCGGGATGCTGGCGTTTCGCGGCATTCTGATCGGCATCACCAACGGGACCACCGTCTCGCCCACCAGCCCGGCGATGGCGCAGATCGGCCAAAGCTACCTGCCAGATGGCATTGGCTTTGGCATCGGCGTTGTCGGCATGGCGGCGTTCATTATCTGGCAGTGGCGCGGACGAATGCGCCGTCAGGCGTTAGGTCTGGCGACCGCGTCCTCCACCGCGGCCGTTGGCCGCCAGGCCATTACCGCGGTGATTGTGCTGGGCGCAATCTGGCTGCTCAATGACTATCGCGGCGTGCCGACGCCGGTACTGATCCTCGCCGCCCTGCTGCTGGCAGGCCTGTTCATGGCCACTCGCACCGCCTTTGGCCGCCGCATCTACGCCATCGGCGGCAACCTGGAGGCGGCACGCCTGTCCGGGATTAACGTCGAGCGTACCAAGCTGGCGGTGTTTGCCATTAACGGCCTGATGGTCGCCATTGCCGGACTGATCCTCAGCTCGCGCCTTGGCGCGGGCTCCCCCTCGGCGGGCAACATCGCCGAACTGGACGCCATCGCCGCCTGCGTCATCGGCGGTACCAGCCTGGCGGGCGGTATCGGCAGTGTCGCCGGGGCGGTAATGGGGGCGTTTATTATGTCGGCCCTGGATAACGGCATGAGCATGATGGACGTTGCCACCTTCTGGCAATATATCGTCAAAGGCGCCATTTTGCTGCTGGCGGTGTGGATGGACTCCGCCACCAAGCGGCGCGCGTAAGGAAGCGCTCTCTGAAGAATGTCTGAATTCTTTGCGCTACCACCAAACTTCGCCATAAGGCGCTTGAAATATCTCGGGCATTAGCCGGTAGTGTATACCCAACAGCATTCGGGTTGCAGACGGCGCATCCCAGCCGCGTATCGCGTACGTGGCTGGGGTGAATGAGAAAGCCAGGCCATCGGCAACATCATGAATGAAGGGGTATGACCGGGGTTAGAGCAGGAACATCATCTATGTTTGAAAAGCGTCACCGTATTACGCTGTTATTTAACGCCAACAAAGCTTATGACCGCCAGGTGGTTGAGGGTGTCGGCGAGTATCTGCAGGCCTCTCAGCTGGAGTGGGATATCTTTATTGAAGAGGATTTTCGGGCACGAATCGAAAACATCAAAGAGTGGTTAGGCGATGGCGTTATCGCCGACTATGACGATCCCGAAATCGAAAAGCTACTGGCCGATGTCAACGTCCCCATCGTCGGCGTCGGCGGCTCTTATCATCAGCCAGAGCAGTACCCGCCGGTCCACTATATCGCCACGGACAACACCGCGCTGGTGGAAAGCGCCTTTCTTCATCTGAAGGAAAAAGGGGTACACCGCTTCGCGTTTTACGGACTGCCCACCTCCAGCGGTAAACGCTGGGCGGTAGAGCGCGAGTATGCCTTCTGCCAGCTGGTGGCGAAGGAGAAGTACCGCGGCGTGGTCTACCAGGGGCTGGAGACGGCGCCGGAAAACTGGCAGCACGCGCAAAACCGGCTCGCCGACTGGCTGCAAACGCTGCCGCCGCAAACCGGCATTATCGCCGTCACTGACGCGCGCGCCCGCCACGTCCTGCAGGCCTGCGAGCTGCTGCATATCCCGGTGCCCGAGAAACTGTGCGTTATTGGCATCGATAATGAGGAGCTGACCCGCTACCTCTCGCGCGTCGCCCTCTCCTCCGTCGCCCAGGGCACCCGCCAGATGGGTTATCAGGCGGCAAAATTGCTCCACCGGCTGCTGAATAACGAGGCGCTCCCGCTGCAGCGCCAGCTGATCCCGCCGATGCGCGTCGTTGAACGACGTTCCACCGACTACCGGTCGTTAAACGATCCGTCCGTGATTCAGGCGATGCATTACATTCGCAACAACGCCTGTAAAGGCATCAAGGTGGAGCAGGTGCTCGACGCCGTCGGCATTTCACGTTCCAACCTGGAGAAACGCTTTAAAGAGGAGGTCGGGGAGACCATCCACACGGTGATCCACAGCGAGAAACTGGAAAAGGCGCGCAGCCTGCTGGTGTCCACCAGCCTGTCGATCAATGAAATTTCACAGATGTGCGGCTACCCGTCGCTGCAATATTTCTATTCGGTGTTTAAGAAAGAGTACGACGTGACGCCGAAGGAGTACCGTGACCGGCACAGCGAAGTCATGATGTAGAGAGCAAAGAAAAATGCCCGGGCTTGCGCGCCGGGCATGAATAATCACGTAGATAAGCACATTACATGTGCGCGGCAATTAACCGCTGGTTATCCTGATACATCGCGAAGAGATAGTTGTTGTAGCTCGACCCTCTGGTCGAATAGCCCTTCAGCTTATGAATCATGGTACTGGCCGTTACTTCCTGATCCGCCTTGCGCAGCTGCAGGCGCGATTTGCGGAAAGAGGAATAGGCCGGGTGAGTGTTCAGGTTTGTGACGTAAGCCTGCACCGACTGCTCCACCGACTCAAACTGCGAGTAGCCTTTCATCGCGCCGCGGCAGCGACCAGCGCCGCACTTCATGCCGAACAGATTGTTGTTCTCACGCGCCAGCTTGGAAGTACCCCAGCCACTTTCCGCCGCCGCCATGGTCGCGACCATGCTGTTCGGAATAATGTCGACACGCTCAAGTAGCGTGTTCCAGGGCACATGACGCGTATTGCCTGACCACTTCACCTTATAACGTGTCGCGATGTCTTTCAGGCGCGCCTTTTCGCTCGGCGACCAGCGAGCATCGTACTGCTTGGATACAAGCCAGTTACGATCCGCAGTAATCGCCTGATTCTGCTTGGTAATATAAGGCATGACCGTCCGGAGAAACGCTTTTTTCCTTGGTGTTCCGGAAGGGTATTTTCGCAAGTCAGGAAGTGAACTGCTCTTTACACTATTGCGAGAATACTCTTGTTTACTGCTTACCTTAGTACTACTTATCTTCTTAACCGTTGGGGCTTTATGACTCTTTGTTGCTGTGTGCGTTGTTGCCAACACACTACCTGAAAAGACGCAGGTTAGTAACATAAGTATGGCGGCCCCATATCGTCGTATGGGATTCGATATCATCAGGTCTCCTGGTCGGATATATGCATTCCAACACCTTGTTTTTCACAAAAAAACGATAGCTGAATCGCTAATAGTATCAAAAATACGCACTGAGAGCATCAACAGAAATAGTCCAATTCCGAATTGCTGTCATCTGAAATCGGTTTCTGCGCCGCATCGCTAGCGCGAAAATGCTAGCTTCGTCTCATTTTTAGCCTATTTTTTGAGCGGTGTCACTCACCCCTTTTCATCCTCCTGGTAAAACGTCCGCCGGGAGGAGTTCACTCGCGCGGCAACAAGGCACACTAGCTAAAAACCGCTCAAGGATCCCGCAATGAAACTCGCTGCGCTTGCCACGTTATTCGTGCCTGGGATGGCCTTTGCCGCCTGGACTACCGCCGACTTCCCTGCTTTTACCGAAGAAGGGACGGGTCGCTTCATCAGCCAGAAAGTGGTTGAGAAGGGTACACGTCCCCTGCAGCTAAATTTTGACCAACAGTGCTGGCAGCCTTCCGGCGGCATTAAGCTCAACCAGATGCTCTCCATGGAACCCTGTCGCGGCACGCCGCCGCAATGGCGCGTCTTCCGCCAGGGTCTGTATACCCTGGAAGTGGATACCCGCTCCGGCACGCCGACGATGATGATTTCGCTGGAAGAAAAAGAGGCCAGCGCCGCGACGCCGCAGATCCGCCAGTGTCCGAAGTGGGATGGAAAACCTCTCACCCTCGACGTTAGTAAAACCTTCCCGGAGGGCAGCAAAGTTCGCGATTTCTACAGCGGCAATGTCGCGACCGTCAGCGGCGGCAAAATCACGCTGCAGCCCGCCTTCGGCAGCAATGGTCTGCTGCTGCTCGAGCGCGCCGAGACGGCCGCGCCGGCGCCGTTCGACTGGCACAACGCCACCGTCTACTTCGTCCTGACCGACCGCTTCGTGAACGGTAATCCGGCCAACGACAATAGCTATGGCCGACACAAAGACGGCATGCAGGAGATCGGCACCTTCCACGGCGGCGACCTGCAGGGATTAACCAGCAAGCTGGATTATCTGCAGCAGATGGGGGTCAATGCCCTGTGGATCAGCTCCCCGCTCGAGCAGATCCACGGCTGGGTCGGCGGCGGGACGAAAGGCGATTTCCCACACTACGCCTACCACGGCTATTACACCCAGGATTGGTCGAAACTGGACGCCAATATGGGGACCGAAGCCGATCTCCGTCGGCTGGTGGATGAAGCGCATAAGCGCGGAATACGTATTCTGTTCGACGTGGTGATGAACCATACCGGTTACGCCACCCTGGCCGACATGCAGGAGTTCCAGTTCGGCTCTCTGTATCTGCAAGGGGATGAGCTGAAAAAAACCCTCGGCGAGCGCTGGACGGACTGGAAGCCTGGCGCGGGCCAGACCTGGCACAGCTTTAACGACTATATCAACTTCAGCGATAAAGCCGGGTGGGAGAAATGGTGGGGCAAGAAGTGGATCCGCACCGATATCGGCGATTACGACAACCCGGGCTATGACGATCTCACCATGTCGCTGGCCTTCCTGCCGGATCTGAAAACCGAATCGAAGGAGGCGTCGGGCCTGCCGAACTTCTACAGCCATAAACCGGACACTGCGGCGAAAGCGATCCCGGGCTATACGCCGCGCGACTACCTGACGCACTGGCTGAGCCAGTGGGTGCGTGACTACGGCATCGACGGCTTCCGCGTCGATACCGCTAAACATGTGGAGATGGACGCCTGGCAGCAGTTAAAAACCCAGGCCACCGCCGCGCTGGCGGAGTGGAAGAAAGCCAATCCGGATAAAGCGCTGGATGCGGCGCCGTTCTGGATGACCGGCGAAGCCTGGGGACACGGGGTGATGGAGAGCGATTACTATCGCCACGGTTTTGATGCGATGATCAATTTCGATTACCAGGACCAGGCGGCGAAAGCGGCTAACTGCATGGCCAACATTGACCTCACCTGGCAGCAAATGGCGGACAAGCTGCAGAGCTTTAACGTCCTGAGCTACCTCTCCTCGCACGATACGCGCCTGTTCCGCGAAGGCGGCACCACGGCGGCAGAGCTGTTGCTGCTGGCCCCTGGCGCCGTGCAGATCTTCTATGGTGACGAGTCGTCGCGCCCGTTCGGCCCCACCGGCTCGGACCCGCTGCAGGGCACCCGTTCAGAGATGAACTGGCAGGATGTCAACGGTAAAGCGGCCCGCAGCGTTACCCACTGGCAGAAGATCGGCCAGTTCCGCGCGCGCCATCCGGCGATCGGTATGGGCAAACAGACAACGCTGTCAATGCCGCGGGGTTACGGATTCGTGCGCGAGAGCGGTGAAGACAAAGTGATGGTCATCTGGGCCGGACAACAGCAGTAAAGCAGGAGTGGCTCCCTGCCCGGCGGGGAGCCAGTCAGCACAATACGCTGATAAAAGATCGATTCACAGGATAAAAACAAAAACATCCCCCTTCCCTTCGATTTGCACCACGCTGGCGCTGGCGTTATGGTTAGCCACTTTCCAGAACCACCGACAGACGATTCGCGATGACATTTTCCCTTTTCGGCGACAAATTCACCCGTCATTCAGGCATTACCCGCCTGATGGAAGACCTTAATGACGGTCTGCGCACGCCGGGCGCTATTATGCTGGGCGGCGGCAACCCCGCTCAGATCCCGGAGATGAATGACTACTTCCAGCAGCTGCTCTCCGACATGCTGGATAATGGCAAAGCCCTTGATGCGCTTTGTAATTATGATGGTCCGCAGGGCAAAAGCGAGCTGCTGAGCCTGCTGGCGAAGATGCTGCGCGACGAGCTGGGCTGGGAGATCGAACCACAGAATATTGCGCTAACAAACGGCAGTCAGAGCGCATTTTTCTACTTGTTTAATCTGTTCGCAGGCCGTCGGGCAGATGGCACCACCCGTAAGGTGCTGTTCCCGCTGACGCCGGAATATATCGGCTATGCCGATGCCGGCCTGGAAGAGGATCTGTTCGTTGCCACCCGGCCGAATATCGAACTGCTGCCGGAAGGCCAGTTCAAGTACCACGTTGATTTTGAGCATCTGCAGGTGACGGAAGAGACCGGGATGATCTGCGTCTCGCGTCCCACCAACCCGACCGGCAACGTCATCACTGATGAAGAGCTGATCAAACTGGATGCGCTGGCGAATCAGCATGGGGTCCCGCTGGTGATTGATAACGCCTACGGCGTGCCGTTCCCGGGCATTATTTTCAGCGACGCCCGACCGCTGTGGAATCCGAACATCGTGCTGTGTATGAGCCTGTCCAAGCTGGGCCTGCCGGGCAGCCGCTGCGGGATTATCATCGCCAACGAGAAAATCATCACCGCCATCAGCAACATGAACGGCATTATCAGCCTCGCGCCCGGCGGTATCGGGCCGGCAATGATGTGTGAAATGATTAAACGTCAGGATCTGCTGCGCCTGTCAGAGACAGTGATCAAACCCTTCTATTACCAGCGGGTGCAGGAGACCATCGCCATTATTCGCCGCTATCTGCCGGAGGAGCGCTGCCTTATTCACAAACCGGAGGGGGCGATCTTCCTCTGGCTGTGGTTTAAGGATCTGCCGATCTCCACCGAGCTGCTGTATCAGCGGCTGAAAAAGCGCGGCGTGCTGATGGTGCCGGGGGATTTCTTCTTCCCGGGACTCGATAAACCGTGGCCGCATACTCACCAGTGCATGCGCATGAACTATGTGCCGGACCCGCAAAAAATCGAGGCCGGGGTGAAAATTCTCGCCGAAGAGGTTGAATTCGCCTGGCGCGAACAGGAAGCCTAATCCCTGACGCCGCTGACGGCTAACGCCCGTTAGCGGACCCGCTCACGCCAGCGCCAGCCGCTGGCGTTTTTGCGCGCATAGCGCCTCCAGCTCCGCGGGAGCCATCACCCGCAGCGCCTGCGTCGGGCAGGCGGCTACGCAGGCCGGCCCCTCGGCGCGGTGGTGGCATAAATCGCATTTCAGCGCCTGCGCCTGCTGGTTCACCACCGTGACGGTCATTGCGCCGTACGGGCAGGCCACCATGCAGCTTTTACAGCCGATGCAGCGGCGCTGATCGACCCACCAAACGTCCTCCTCCCGACGAATCGCCCCCTGCGGGCAGACGCTGGCGCAAGGCGCATCCTCGCACTGCCGACAGGCCGTCGCCGTTGATATCTCGCCGCTTTTCACCACCCGGATACGCGGTGTGAAATGGCCTGTCGACAGCATGGAGACGTCCTGCGCCTGCTGGTGCGCCACCGCGCAGGCCACTTCACAGGTACGACAGCCAATACACTGCTGGGCATTGGCAATAAGAAACCGGTTCATCCTCTGCTCCCTGGGGATAAAACCGCAGGGTGCCAGAATAATCCCTGCCCGCGCTTTGATCCTGAATGGAATCAGCGCTGTTTTTAGTCACTAGCACAAGTGATTTTTCATTACGCTGAATTAATGTGCTCCTTACAGTAGCGGCGCTTCCAGGCTGCAGGCGTGAGGCTGGTGTGCTTGCGAAAGATCTTGCGAAAATAACCGACGTCATTAAAGCCGCACTGGCTCGCGACTTCGGTCAACGACAGTGAATCACTGATCAATAGCTTTTCCGCCGCTCTGACCCGCTGACGATGCAGCGCTTCGGTCAACGTCACGCGAAAAACGTGACGATAGACGCGTCCTAAATAGTCCGCATTACAGTGCAGCTCTTTCGCCAGTGTCGATGCTGAAACAGGCAAGTGGTAACGGGTATGGATGATCTGCTGCGCTTTCCAGGCCAGCGCAGCGCCGGGACTGTCGTCCGGTTTTTCGCTTGCCGCCGCGGCAATCTGCTGCAGTATCAGCAATAACAGGAGCTCCAGCGCCAGGCTGCGGTGAATATTCTCCTGTTCACGAAGAAACTGGCGAAACAGCGAAATAATGTATTGTGGATCGCTGACGCGGGTATGTTGCGGAACGTTAAGCAGCGCAGGCGGCAGAGACCGGACACTCTCCGTCAGTACTTCAAAATGCAGCCAATAAAATTTCAGGTCGGCGGGAAATTCCCCCACCCCAACATGAGAACGTTCTGGCCACAGCAGTAAACTCTCCCCTGCATTAACGTTAAATATTTCACCCTCCTCGCAAATCGTTAACGTCCCCTTTTCGACAAAAATAATTTCCCAGGACTGCAGTTTACGCGCCGGATGACTGCCGACGCCACGGGAAATAAATAAGCCGCCATTTTGTACGCGAATCGGGAGAGGCATGGATAATTCAAGCATATATATTTAATTTTCCGCTAACGAAACGATAAAAAATCTCTTTCCAACTGATTATTAATCATAAATTAACGCCTTTCCGGATCGGAATCACACTTTTATGACGAAGTCGGAATCGTCCTCTTTTTATACTTTTCCCTTCCCTTGTTGCCTCGTTTATTCGGTGCAAAATAATTAATGTATTTGCAAAAGACAAAAAATGTCCGCCGGTCAGACAGCGGAATAATTCTGAACATCATCTTCGGGAGTTATTTATGACTACGGCTCCGATTACGACAAGCGACCTCACGAAGCACGTGCAGGACGCCAAATTATCTCTCCGTGAAAAAATAGGCTATGGTCTGGGCGACGCCGGTGGAACGGTCATCACCTGCCTGATCATGAACTTTCTCACTTTTTTCTATACTGACGTCTTTGGGCTCACCCCGGCGCTGGTCGGTACTCTGTTCCTTGCGCTGCGCGTGTTTGATGCTATTTCCGATCCGATCATGGGCGTCCTCGCCGATCGGACCCAAAGCCGATGGGGACGTTTTCGCCCCTGGCAGCTATGGATTGCGGTTCCTATTGCAGCGATCGGGGTGCTGACCTTTACCGTGCCGGATGCCGGCATGGGGGTAAAAATCGCCTGGGCCTTCGGCACTTACCTGCTGCTTTCAGTCAGCTATACCGCGATTAACGTCCCCTACTGCGCGCTCATTAATACGATGACCACTCGCCATAGCGAGGTGATATCCTGCCAGGCATGGCGCTTTGTACTGTGCGGCGTGGCAGGATTCCTGGTCTCCGTGGGCCTGCCGTGGTTGGTTAAAGCGCTCGGTCAGGGGAATACCGCCCAGGGTTATCAGTATGGTGTCGGCGTACTCTGCGCCATCGCGGCGGTGATGTTTTTGTGCTGCTTTTTCTGGGTACGTGAGCGTGTTTCCCTGGAGATGCTCGGCAAATTCACCCTGCGCGAACATATCGCCGGTCTGCGTAAAAACGATCAGTTGTTACTCATGCTGGCGATGTCATTCCTGTTGATCAACGTGTTTAACATTCGCGGTGGCGGCTACATGTACTTTATTACCTATGTACTGGGCGGCTCTACTGGCTATACATCGCTGTTTTTCACCATGGTCACCTTTTCCTCGATTCTGGGCGCCGCGATCGTCAATTGGCTGTCGCGCCACGTTGATACCGTCAAGCTCTATTACTACACCAATCTGGTATTGGCCTTACTGGCGGTGGGGATGTGGTTCCTGCCAACCGGTCCGTCCTGGCAAACGCTATGGCTGGCGGTCATTCTCGGCAATGGCATCATCCTGGGCTTTACCCTACCGCTGCATTTTTCGTTGATGGCCTTCTCTGATGATTATGGTGAATGGAAGACGGGTGTCCGTTCGTCAGGGATGAACTTTGCTTTCAACCTGTTCTTTATCAAGCTGGCATGGGCCTCCAGTGCGGGCATTATCAGCCTGGTATTTATCTACGTTGCTTATCAACCCGGCGCCAGCAACCAGACTCCATCCTCACTATCGGGGATCACGGCGATGGAAACCCTGCTGCCCGCGCTGTTCCATCTGTTGCTGGCCTTCGCTATCCGCGCCTGTAAGCTCAACAATCCCATGATGTCGCGCATTGCAACCGATCTGCGCGCACGTCACATTCAGTCTTAAGGAGAAATCATGGAAGTCGATCTGCACAAACTGAAAGTTAACGATCCGTTTCTGGGTCAGTATCAGCAACTGGTGCGTGATGTCGTCATTCCCTATCAGTGGGATGCCCTCAATGACCGGATCGCCGAGGCTGAACCCAGCCATGCGATAGAAAACTTCCGTATCGCCGCAGGTCAGCAGGCAGGGGAATTCTACGGAATGGTGTTCCAGGACAGCGATGTGGCGAAATGGCTGGAGGCAGTCGCCTGGTCATTGTGTCAGAAGCCAGATGCGGAACTGGAAAAAACCGCCGACGAGGTGATTGAGCTGATTGCCGCCGCGCAATGTGAAGATGGTTATCTGAACACCTATTTTACGGTGAAAGCGCCCGGGGAACGCTGGACTAATCTCGCCGAATGCCACGAATTGTACTGTGCCGGTCACTTGATTGAGGCTGGGGTGGCATTCTTCCAGGCAACCAGTAAACGCCGCCTGCTGGAGGTGGTATGTCGCCTCGCCGATCATATCGACAGCGTCTTTGGTCCGGACGGCAATCAGCTGCACGGCTACCCGGGACACCCTGAAATAGAGCTGGCGTTAATGCGTTTGTACGATGTGACTCAGGAACCACGCTATATGGCGCTGGCTAATTACTTCGTTGAACAGCGTGGGACACAGCCGCATTTCTATGACATCGAATATGAAAAACGCGGCAAAACCTCCTTCTGGAATACCTATGGGCCGGCGTGGATGGTGATGGATAAACCCTACAGCCAGGCGCATTTGCCGCTTGCCGAACAGACCACCGCTGTGGGTCACGCGGTTCGCTTTGTTTATTTAATGGCCGGCGTAGCGCACCTTGCACGCCTGAGCAAGAACGAAGGCAAACGCCAGGACTGCCTGCGGTTATGGAAAAACATGGTCCAGCGTCAGTTGTATATTACGGGCGGCATTGGCTCACAGAGCAGCGGGGAAGCCTTCAGCAGCGATTACGATCTGCCGAATGATACCGTTTATGCGGAAAGCTGCGCCTCTATCGGGCTGATGATGTTCGCGCGCCGCATGCTGGAACTGGAAGCCGACAGCCAATATGCTGATGTGATGGAGCGCGCGCTTTACAATACCGTTCTGGGCGGTATGGCGCTGGACGGTAAACATTTCTTCTACGTCAACCCACTGGAAGTGCAGCCCAAGGCTTTAAAATTCAATCATATTTATGACCATGTTAAGCCTGTTCGTCAGCGCTGGTTCGGCTGTGCCTGTTGCCCACCGAATATCGCTCGTCTCCTGACCTCGCTGGGACATTATATCTATACGCCACGCGAAGAGGCGTTGTATATCAATCTCTACGTCGGTAATCAGGCTGAGATCCCGGTAGGAGAAAAGACGTTACGTCTGCGTATCAGCGGTGACTATCCCTGGCAGGAACAGGTCAAAATTGTCATCGAGTCTCCGTCAGCATTGAACCATACGCTGGCGCTGCGTCTCCCGGACTGGTGCGAGGGGGCACAGCTCACCCTGAACGGCGCGCCGGTCACGCAGGATATACGCCAGGGCTATCTGCATATCCAACATCTCTGGCAGGAAGGCGACACTCTGATGCTAACGTTGCCGATGCCGGTTCGCCGGGTATATGGTAATCCGCTGGTTCGCCACCAGGCAGGCCAGGTGGCGCTGCAACGCGGTCCATTGGTTTATTGTCTTGAACAAGCTGATAACGGTGAGGCGCTGCATAACCTACTGCTGCCACGCGATGCCAGGTTCACGGTGTTTGAAGGAAAGGGGCTGTTTGCTCACAAAATGTTGATTCAGGCCCCAGGCTACAGAAAACATGCAGAAAACGCCGATGTGCAGAAGCTGTGGAGCTACGATCACCCTCTGGCCACCCCCCATTCACAGACGTTGACCTTTATTCCCTGGTTTAGCTGGGCAAACCGCGGAGAAGGCGAAATGCGTATCTGGGTTCGGGAAGCCGAATAAGGCCAGGCACAACGCGACCCCCTCTTCCCCGGCAACACACCGTTCGCTGTCCGCCGGGGAGCAGGCGTTAACGATTAGAGAAACAATGCCTTATCGCGCAGGATATGATCGTTGCCGCGACGGCGGGTGTAGCCAATCCGATCGAAATACTCGAGGATCTGGATCGCCAGCTTCCGCCCTACGTTTAAGGTATCGCGAAAATCCGCCGCGCAGGTTGAGCCGCGCAGCTGATCCAGCTCGCGCACCCGCTGGGCGAACTGCACAATGCGATCGTTGCGGTAGTAACGATCTTTGACGATCGCGGTAATCATCCCCTGCTGCGCCGCCTGGCGCAGCACCGCTCGCATCAGGGACTCTTCAACATGGACTTCGCGCGCGAGATCGCGCACCCACCAGGGATCATCGCCGAACAGGGTCTCCACCTTCCGCCAGACCGCCTGCTGCTCGTCGGTAAACCCGGCTTTATGCTCGGGCAGATGCAGCCAGCCGTGATGGCTGTGGACTAATCCGCTCTCGCGCATCTGCTCAATCAGCAGCAGCACCAGCGCTTCCTCTTCCATCGGCAGCGCGATGCGGCGCAGGCGCTCCCGGCCAGGGCCCGGCTCGTCGCGATGCTGCTCATGGTAGCGCGCCAGGGCATCCAGCAATTTTCGCTGCCAGCGGGCGGCAAGCGGCGCACTCAGCAGGCGCTGTCCGGCCTGCAGATAGTCCGGTCGCTGGATCAAGGCCGCCATTCCGGCTTCACTCAGCTGCCGCGCCCAGGCGAAGCGCTCAAGCCGGACGGCGTCCCGCTGCAGATGCAGCTCCAGGGCCTGCGCATCGTCAGCGCCGACCGCCGCCAGGGCGTGAAGCCACTGCAGATACTCCGGTTTACGCTTGCCGCGGCGCGGGGGATCCAGCGTCACCACCCGTGCGCCGGCCAGCGTTAAGCGAGCGGAGATATCGCGGAGCACCAGCCGGTCGTTATCCGCCAGCCACAGCGGAGTATCCAGCACCAGCTCCGCCAGGCCGCCCTCCAGGAGCGACACCCGGCCGGTGATGTGGCTGGCAGCGTGGTGAATATGCAGCGGCTGCCACTGGCTGAGCGGCGTATGGCACTGCAGTTCGACAATCACCCGCTCTGCAGGCTCCGGCGGCGGTGAGGAGAGCAGCCAGTCACCGCGGTGCAATGCCTCTTTCTGCGCATCGCCGACAATATTCAGCGCAATGCGCTGCCCGGCGTGCGCCTGCTCAACCGCTTGATTCTGGGCATGCAGGCCGCGGACGCGCATCGGCGTGTTGACGCCGGTGAGCCACAAAGTATCCCCGACCCGAACTCCGCCGGAGAGCGCCGTCCCGGTGACCACCAGCCCCGCCCCTTTGACGGTAAAGGCGCGATCCAGCGCCAGGCGAAAACGCCGCTGCTGTGGATGGGGGCGCTCCGCAAGCTGCAGCAGATGGCTGCGCAGTTCGGCAATACCGATGTTATCCACCGCCGCGGTGGGGAAGAAAGCGGCGGCGTCAAAGCCCAGTTCGCGCAGGGTCTGCTCGACCTCCGCCTGAACCTCCGCCACCCTGGCGGCCGCCACGCGGTCCGTCTTGGTGAGCGCTACCGTCAGCGTCGGCTTTCCGGTCAGCTGCAGGATCGCCAGGTGTTCGCGGGTTTGCGCCATCACGCCGTCATCGCAGGCCACCACCAGCAGCGCATGGTCGATCCCTCCCACCCCCGCCAGCATGTTGGACAAAAACTTTTCGTGCCCGGGCACGTCAATAAATCCCAGCACCCGCCCGTCCGGCTGCGGCCAGTAGGCATAGCCGAGATCGATCGTCATTCCCCGCGCTTTCTCTTCCGGCAGACGATCGGCATTTACGCCGGTTATCGCCTGCAGCAGCGTCGTTTTGCCGTGGTCAACATGTCCAGCGGTGGCAATAATCATCGTAACAACATCTCCATAAACCGGGTTTCATCTTCCAGACAGCGCAGGTCCAGCCAGAGCCGACCGTCATAAATGCGGCCAATCACCGGGCACGGCAGCGCGCGCCAGCGGGCCGCCAGCGCCTCCAGCCGGCTGCCGCGGCCGTCATGCGGGGTAAAGGTCAACGCCGCGCCAGGCAGACGGTCGACAGGTAACGAGCCGCTGCCAATCTGCGACTGGCAGGCTGCCACGTTGACGGCAAAATCAGCATAGTGTGCCGCCAGGGCAGGCTGCAGACGTTCGGCCTGCCGGCGGATTTCGTCCGCCGGGCGGGTGAGCAGGCGCAGCGTCGGTAAGGTGTCCCGCAGCGCTTCCGGATGCTGATAGAGGCGCAGCGTGGCTTCCAGCGCCGCGAGGGTCATTTTATCCGCGCGCAGGGCCCGCTTCAGCGGATGGCTTTGCAGGCGGGCAATCAGCGCGCGTTTGCCGACGATAATTCCGGCCTGCGGGCCGCCAAGCAGTTTGTCGCCGGAGAAACTGACCAGGCTCACCCCGGCGGCGATCATCTCCTGCGGCATCGGCTCCTTGGGCAGGCCATACTGACTGAGATCCACCAGCGACCCGCTCCCCAGGTCGGCCACCACCGGGACGTCCAGCTCGCGGCCGATGACCGCCAGCTCCGCTTCGTCGACGGCTTTGGTAAAGCCTTCAATGCTGTAGTTGCTGGTGTGGACCTTCATCAGCAGGGCGGTATTGTCATTCACCGCCTGGCGATAGTCTTTGGCATGGGTGCGGTTGGTGGTGCCCACTTCGTGCAGCTGACAACCCGCCTGGCGCATCACGTCGGGGATGCGGAACGCCCCGCCGATCTCCACCAGCTCGCCGCGGGAGACCACCACCTCCCTGCCGCTGGCGGTAGCCGCCAGCATCAGCAGAACGGCCGCCGCGTTGTTGTTCACGATACAGGCATCTTCCGCGCCGGTGATCTGGCACAGCAGATCGGCAATGGCGCGATCGCGATGGCCACGCCCGGCGTCGTCGAGATCATATTCGAGCGTCACCGGCGCGCGCATCGCGCTGGCGACCGCCTCCACCGCCGCCTCAGCCTGGATGGCGCGCCCGAGATTGGTGTGCAGCACCGTACCGGTGAGATTAAACACCGGACGCAGGGCGCTCTGCCTTCTGGCGGTCAGCCGCTGCGCGCAGGCGCTCAGCCAGTCATGGCTCCAGTCAGGCAGTGTCTGACACTGGCGGATCTGTTCCCGCGCCTCGTCCAGCATCTGGCGCAGTTGCGTCACCACCTGCGAATGGCCGTGCTGCGTCAGCAGGGAGGAAAAAGCGGGGTCGCGGAGTAAGCGGTCAATGGCCGGAAGCCGGGTATAAAGCGCACGAATTTCGGTAGTCATCAATGGGCCTGGCGGTAAGTTATTTTCCCCCCTCCCGACGGGAGAGGGAGTCAACAATCAGCGGCGATTGTAACGCCTCCTTGCGCAAACTGTTACCTGTCTGGGTCAAGTCCGCGGCGGTTCGGTGCGCGCAAAGCTGGCGCGCTGGAACAGCGCATCCACCAGCTTCACCAGCTGCGGCCGGGTGGCGCACCAGCCCGGCGCCACCCGGCGAAAGTTCAGGTAGGCGATGGCGCAGGCCGTGGAGATGGTCGCCAGATTGACCTCGTCGCCGCGCAGCGTCCCGTCCGCCGCGCAGGCTTCCAGCCTGTCGAGGCCGCGCGCCACTTTCTCCCGCTGGCGGAGCAGCTCTTGCTCTGACTGTTGGGCCGCGGGGCGAGCCTTTTCGCGCACCAGCGCCTGGGCGGCCTCCATCACCCCATCCGCCAGCGCCTCTAGCTGGCGCATCCTGAGAGCGGCTCTGGGATCGGCGGGGATCATCGGCGGCGCCACGCCCAGCAGCTCGAGATACTGGGCGATAACCGGGGAGTCAAACCAGCATTCGCCGTCATCCGTCACCAGCGCCGGCACCTTGCCCAGCGGGTTATAGCGCGCCACGCCGTTGCTTTCGCTGTAGGGGGATTCGTTGACAAACTCAAAAGGGATGCGCTTTTCCAGCAGGATCACCGATATTTTGCGCACAAAGGGACTGGTGTAGCTGCCGATCAGTTTCATAGCCTGCTCCTTATCGCCAACAAAGATATGAGTATGGCTCAGGGCGAGGTAAAAGGCAGGTGAGCATCCCGCTCAACCTGCCGCCGATCGCATTAATGATCGAGATAGAGGTAGTGCATCCAGCTGGTCATGCGCAGCAGCACTTTACGCATCACCGAAACGTGGGCGAAATGGTCGGAGTAGACCGCCACCTGAGCGTAGATGCCATCGGGTAGCGCATCAATTTCGGCATTCGGATCGAGCTCGATGGTCGCCAGCACGCCATCGCTGCCCGGCGTCACGGTCAGCGACTGCAACGCCCCCTGCGCCTGATAGGTCCCCCCGGGCACCACCGGTAAAATGCTCACCAGTTTACCGTGGAACACCTGTCCGGGCAGGGCATTAAACACCGCTTCCGCGTCGTCGCCTTTCTCCAGCCTTAACAGCGAATTTTGCCTGAACTGGGCGACGATCAGCCGTTTTTGCTCGGGGATAAACACCATCACCGGCCGCAGCGGCAGCGAGGCGGCGTAGGTCCCCGGACGGATCAACACCTGAGTGATATACCCATCGCTGGGCGCCCGCACAGTGGTCTGATCGAGATTATATTTCGCCTCCGCCAGCTGGGCGCGCAGGCTGGCCACTTGCGACTGTTCGCCGTTGATCATGCTATCCAGCTGGCTCTGGATCTGCGCCTGCTCCGCCACCGACGCCTTGACCAGCGCGTCCTGGGCCAGATAATTCTGCCTGGCGTTATCGATGTCGCTTTCCGAGAACGGATTCACCCGCGCCTGGCTGCCTTTCAGGTAGCGCTGATAGTCCTTGTATAAGCGATCGCGTTCCGCCGACACGCGGGTGGTGTTGGCCTGGGCTTCAGAGAGCTGCGCCTTGAGGGTGTTAATACTGTGCAGCGCTGTCACCAGGTCGGCCTGCAGGCGATCGACCCGCGCCTGGTAGCGCGCCGGGTCAATGGTAAATAACACCTCGCCCTTTTCGACGCGCTGATTCGCTTTGTCGGTGACGCTGCTGACAACCCCGGTCACCTGCGGCGTAATAGGAATAGATATTACCGCCTTTTGCGCCAGAAAGGTGTAAGGGTGGTTATAGTTCATTAATAAAATAAGCGCGCTAACAATAAATACGCCCCCCAGCGCCGCGGTGGGAACCGTCCATTTATTAACCGGTATTTTGAAGATTTTAAATATCGACCAGGCGATGGCCACGTAGGTCAAAATGATCAACAGATCCATAGTTTATTTCTCCGCCGCAGCGGTGGACTGTGGCCGCTGGATGGCCGCCACCTGATGTTCAAGGTCGCTCAGTCGTTGGCGAAGCTGTTGTATATCCGTCTCTTTTTCAGGTTCGTCGGGGTCCGTATTCGCCTTATGCTGCATGCCCCAACCGCGCTCAGGCTGGTACAGCGTGGCCCATATCCATAAAAACGGCCAGATGACGTGGAGCGTAAAAAGACTGACCCATCCGGCGACATGAATAGCATCGGAATGGGGGTGGTTGCGTTTTTTGGCAATCAAATAAGGAATATCGTGAATAATGATAATTCCATAAAAAATGACCAGAAAAACGAAGATCAGAACGCCCAGCGCAAAATAATTGAGAAACATAATTCCCTCGGCTTTACGCTAATAATTTATATGAATTTTAATCACGGCCCACTGATATCCGGACCGCTGATTTGAGCATAATTCACCCCTTTCATTTTTGCCATCCGGCGGAAAAAAGTTATTTAACAAACATGGTTGCTTAGTTACAGCGCCGCCTCGCCCTGGCCGCAAAACCGGGCCGAGATCACAGCGGTAAAAATCCACCGTGAAATTCTTTGTGATCAAAATCACAAACAAACAACAAAAACACGAAACAAAATTGTGACAAATATCACACAAAAACGCAGATTAGCGGCAAAAACGGCGGTCTGTTGTTTTTTTACACAGCTATTATGTGATCGCAATCACTACAAAACCCTCTCAGCCCCCTATATTCATGTGATCTAAATCACACTTAAGGGCGCTGGCTGGACAGCTAAACGATTCAGTGCCAGATTTCGCACTATCAATCAGGGCCCGGCTACCTCTGCCGCCACATTAACAACAAACCTCGGGCTTTTAGCCTGCGCGATACGCAAAACAGAAGAAGGGGTGTTTTATGTCATCCGATATCAAGATCAAAGTGCAAAGCTTTGGTCGTTTTCTCAGCAATATGGTGATGCCGAATATCGGCGCGTTTATCGCGTGGGGTATCATCACCGCGCTTTTCATTCCGACAGGGTGGTTGCCAAACGAAACGCTGGCGAAGCTGGTCGGTCCGATGATCACCTACCTGCTGCCGCTGCTGATCGGTTACACCGGCGGTAAATTAGTCGGCGGCGAACGTGGCGGCGTGGTCGGGGCGATCACCACCATGGGCGTTATCGTCGGCGCGGATATGCCGATGTTCCTCGGCTCCATGATCGCCGGCCCGCTGGGCGGCTACTGCATCAAGAAATTCGATAACTGGGTAGACGGTAAGATCAAATCCGGTTTTGAAATGCTGGTGAATAACTTCTCCGCCGGCATCATCGGGATGATCCTCGCCATTCTCGCCTTCCTCGGCATCGGCCCGGCGGTAGAAGTTCTGTCGAAAATTCTGGCGGCTGGCGTTAACTTCATGGTGGCGCACGACATGCTGCCGCTGGCGTCTATCTTCGTGGAACCGGCAAAAATCCTGTTCCTCAATAACGCCATCAACCACGGTATCTTCTCGCCGCTGGGTATTCAGCAGTCCCACGAGCTGGGTAAATCCATCTTCTTCCTGATTGAAGCTAACCCGGGTCCGGGGATGGGCGTTCTGCTGGCGTACATGTTCTTTGGCCGCGGCAGCGCTAAACAGTCTGCAGGCGGGGCGGCTATCATCCACTTCCTGGGGGGTATCCATGAAATCTACTTCCCGTACGTGCTGATGAACCCACGTCTGATCCTGGCCGTTATCCTCGGCGGGATGACCGGTGTCTTCACCCTGACCATCCTCAACGGCGGTCTGGTCTCTCCGGCTTCCCCGGGCTCTATCCTGGCGGTGCTGGCGATGACGCCGAAAGGGGCCTACTTCGCGAACATCGCAGCCATTATCGCCGCGATGGCGGTCTCCTTCGTCGTCTCTGCGGTTCTGCTCAAGACCAGCAAAGTCAAAGAAGAAGACGATATCGAAGCCGCAACCCGTCGTATGCATGACATGAAAGCGGAATCCAAAGGCGCCAACCCGCTGGCGGCTGGCAATGTCACCAACGACCTGAGCCATGTGCGTAAAATCATCGTCGCCTGCGACGCCGGGATGGGCTCCAGCGCCATGGGCGCCGGGGTACTGCGCAAGAAAGTGCAGGATGCCGGCCTGAGCAACATCTCGGTCACCAACAGCGCCATCAATAACCTGCCGCCGGATGTTGACCTGGTGATCACCCACCGCGACCTGACCGAGCGCGCCATGCGCCAGGTACCGCAGGCGCAGCATATTTCGCTGACCAACTTCCTCGACAGCGGTCTGTACACCAGCCTGACCGAGCGTCTGGTGGCGGCCCAGCGCCACATCGACAACGAAGTTAAAGTCACCGATAGCCTGAAAGACAGCTTTGATGATACTGACAAAAACCTGTTCAAGCTGGGTGCGGATAACATCTTCCTCGGTCGCAAAGCGGCCACCAAAGAAGAAGCCATTCGCTTCGCCGGCGAGCAGCTGGTGAAAGGCGGCTACGTCGAGCCGGAATATGTGCAGGCGATGCTGGACCGCGAAAAACTGACCTCGACCTATCTCGGCGAGTCCATCGCGGTGCCGCACGGCACCATCGAAGCGAAAGACCGCGTGCTGAAAACCGGCGTCGTCTTCTGCCAGTACCCGGAAGGGGTGCGCTTTGGGGAAGATGAAGACGATGTTGCCCGCCTGGTGATCGGCATCGCCGCCCGCAACAACGAGCACATTCAGGTGATTACCAGCCTGACCAATGCGCTGGATGACGAAACGGTGATTGAGCGCCTGGCGAAAACCACCAGCGTCGACGACGTACTGGCGCTGCTGAATAAATAATCAGCGCTATCCAACCCTCTCCTTTGGGAGAGGGTTGGGGTGAGGGAAAAAGCCTCACCCCAGCCCTCTCAGGTAAAAACATTAATTGAAGGTTAATACTATGAAAGCATTACATTTTGGCGCAGGTAATATCGGACGTGGCTTTATCGGTAAACTGCTGGCTGACGCGGGCATCGACCTGACGTTTGCCGATGTCAATCAGACCGTACTTGATGCCCTGAATGCCCGTCATAGCTACCAGGTTCACGTCGTTGGCGAAAATGAGCAGGTGGATACCGTCTCCGGCGTGAATGCCGTCAGCAGCATTGGCGACGAGGTAGTGGAGTTGATCGCCAGCGTCGACCTGGTGACCACCGCCGTCGGTCCCGTCGTTCTTGAGCGCATCGCCCCGGCCATCGCCAAAGGGCTGGCGAAGCGCAAGGCGCAGGGCACCGAACGCCCGCTGAACATTATCGCCTGCGAAAACATGGTGCGCGGCACCACGCAGTTAAAAGGCCACGTATTTAACGCCCTGGCGGAGGAAGATAAGGCCTGGGTGGAAACCCATATCGGCTTCGTCGACTCCGCCGTTGACCGTATTGTGCCGCCATCGGCGTCCGCTACCCATGACCCGCTGGAAGTCACCGTGGAAACCTTCAGCGAATGGATCGTCGATAAAACCCAGTTCAAGGGCGAACTGCCGACCATCCCGGGAATGGAATTAACTGATAACCTGATGGCATTTGTCGAACGCAAGCTCTTCACCTTGAACACCGGGCATGCTATAACCGCCTACCTCGGAAAACTGGCGGGCCACCAGACGATTCGCGACGCGATCCTCGACGAGAAAATTCGGGCCGTCGTGCAGGGCGCGATGGAGGAGAGCGGCGCGGTGTTGATCAAACGCTACGCCTTTGACCCGCAGAAGCACGCGGCTTATATCCAGAAAATTCTTGGCCGTTTCGAGAACCCGTACCTGAAAGACGATGTCGAGCGCGTAGGCCGTCAGCCGCTGCGCAAACTGAGCGCCGGCGACCGTTTAATTAAGCCGCTGCTGGGTACGCTGGAATACGGCCTGCCGCACCGCAATCTGGTGAAAGGGATTGCGGCGGCGATGCATTTCCGTAGCGAAGACGATCCGCAGGCGCAGGAGCTGGCGACACTGATCGCCGACAAAGGGCCGCAGGCCGCGCTGGCGCAGATTTCCGGCCTTGACGCGGCAAGCGATGTCGTCGCGGAGGCCGTTAACGACTATAACGCGGTAAAATGATGCACAACCTGGCGCGGCCGACGTCGCGCCCATTACGACTCCTGTCAGATATGCAGGCAATGATGGAAGAAACACAAGCATTTGAAAACCGTGTGCTTGAGCGTCTGAATGCTGGCAAAACCGTACGAAGCTTCCTGATCGCCACCGTCGAGCTGTTAACGGAAGCGGTCAATATTCTGGTGCTTCAGGTGTTCCGTAAAGACGACTACGCGGTGAAATACGCCGTCGAGCCCTTGCTGGAGGGCAGCGGGCCGCTCGGCGATCTCTCAGTACGCCTGAAGCTGATTTATGGCCTTGGGGTGATAAGTCGTGCCGAATATGAAGACGCCGAGCTGCTGATGGCCCTGCGCGAAGAGCTTAATCACGACGGCAATGAGTACAGCTTTACCGACGACGAAATTATCGGTCCGTTCGGCGAACTGCACTGCGTCGCCGCCCTGCCGCCAACGCCGCAGTTTGATGACAGCGACGCCGAACTGCTGGCAATGCAGAAACTGCGTTACCAGCAGATGGTGCGTTCAACGATGGTGTTGTCCCTGACTGAGCTGATTTCACGAATCAGCTTAAAAAAAGCCTTCCAGAAATCAACGCTCTGATTCCGGCGCCGTCTGGTCGCAGGTCGGCCGGTAAAGCTGACGATAATATTCCAGACGCTGCAGAAACAACGCTTCCTTATCCTGAGGGATATCTCGCGGTACATGCTGCAGCCGCGGAGACTTTTTCAAATACTCCATAAACGCCTGACTGGAAGCCATAAAATCAACCGCTTTGTCGATTAAACGTGGTACGCCGTCGCCGATCTTTGCCATCACGTCCTCCTTTTGGGAATAATCTGATTAAGCATTAGCCAATTCACCGGCGTGGGTTAAGGAAAACGTGCTTATCTGCCGACAGGCTTCACAGAAATGAAATTAGCGCGGGTATCGGAAGGAATAATTATAAAATTCAAATTATTAGCAGATTAAGGTATTGTATTCTGACGGCGATAAACGGCGAATTTTTGATAAATAGCTATCAACAATAGCGGTCACGGCACATACTATAGGCGAATGAAGCCCCTTTATTAACAGATCAAATCACCATGAAAGAAGTCGAAAAGAATGAAATCAAACGTCTGAGCGATCGTCTCGACGCCATCCGCCACCAGCAGGCCGAGCTGTCGCTGGTGGAAGCTGCCGATAAATACGCGGAGCTGGAGAAAGAAAAAGCCACTCTGGAAACGGAGATTGAACGTCTGCGTTCCGTCCAGAGCCAGAAGCTGAGCAAAGAGGCGCAGAAGCTGATGAGCCTGCCGTTCCGCCGCGCGATTACCAAAAAAGAGCAGGCCGATATGGGTAAGCTGAAGAAAAGCGTCCGCGGCCTGGTGGTCGTCCATCCGATGACCGCCCTGGGCCGGGAAATGGGCCTGAAAGAGATGACCGGTTTCGCCCGCAGCGAATTCTGATCCCCAGCCCTCTCCGTTCGGAGAGGGTTATTCTGTCCTTCCCCCCCCCTTTTTCGTTCCCTGCCCGGCCGATTGGTCCAACCAATAATTTTATCTACCCCCGGCAGTTCACAAATCCATCAAAATACATCACAAACCCGTTGCCTAAGAGTAACATCTGGTTAACCATTCGTTGTCATCAACCCTGCTATCCCTAATTGGCCGGGCCAATTTTACCTACGACGGGTCGGCAAAGAGCGCAGACTCAGCCCACCCGTCCTGGCGGCCCGATGGAGACCCTGCATGAATCTCTGGCAACAAAACTACGATCCCGCCGGTAATATCTGGTTATCCAGTCTTATCGCATCGCTACCGATTCTGTTTTTCTTTTTTGCGCTGATAAAGCTCAAACTGAAAGGCTATCTCGCCGCTACCTGGACCGTTGCGATCGCCCTGGCCGTCGCATTGCTGTTCTATAAAATGCCGGTGGATCGCGCCCTGGCCTCGGTGGTGTATGGCTTCTTCTACGGACTGTGGCCCATCGCCTGGATTATTATTGCCGCAGTCTTCGTCTATAAAATCTCGGTGAAGACCGGACAGTTCGACATTATCCGCTCGTCGATCCTGTCGATTACGCCTGACCAGCGCCTGCAGATGCTGATCGTCGGCTTCTCGTTCGGCGCCTTTCTCGAAGGGGCGGCGGGATTTGGCGCGCCGGTGGCGATTACCGCGGCGCTGCTGGTCGGCCTCGGGTTTAACCCGCTGTATGCCGCAGGCCTGTGCCTGATCGTCAACACCGCGCCGGTGGCCTTCGGCGCGATGGGCATCCCGATCCTGGTGGCCGGTCAGGTGACCGGTATCGACAGCTTCGCCATCGGCCAGATGGTGGGCCGCCAGCTGCCGTTCCTGACCATTATCGTGCTGTTCTGGATCATGGCGATTATGGACGGCTGGCGGGGTATCAAAGAGACCTGGCCGGCGGTGATGGTCGCAGGCGGCTCGTTCGCTATCGCCCAGTACCTCAGCTCTAACTTCCTTGGCCCGGAGCTGCCGGACATCATCTCATCGCTGGTCTCCCTGGTCTGCCTGACCCTGTTCCTCAAACGCTGGCAGCCGGCGCGGATCTTCCGCTTTGGCGATATCGGCGCCTCGCAGGTGGATATGACGCTGGCCCGCACGCGCTACACCGCGGGACAAGTGATCCGCGCCTGGTCGCCGTTCCTGTTCCTGACCGCCACCGTGACCCTGTGGAGCGTGCCGCCGTTCAAAGCGCTGTTCGCACCGGGCGGCGCGATGTATGACTTCGTCATCAATATTTCGGTGCCGTTCCTCGACAAAATGGTCGCCCGCATGCCGCCGGTGGTCAGCGCCGCGACGCCTTACGCCGCCATCTATAAGTTTGACTGGCTGTCGGCAACCGGCACCGCCATTCTGTTCGCCGCCCTGCTGTCCATCGTCTGGCTGCGCATGAAGCCGAAAGACGCGCTGACCACCTTCGCCGGAACGCTGAAGGACCTGGCGCTGCCGATCTACTCTATCGGCATGGTGCTGGCGTTCGCCTTTATCTCCAACTACTCCGGGCTGTCGTCGACCCTGGCCCTGGCGCTGGCCCATACCGGCCACGCGTTTACTTTCTTCTCGCCGTTCCTGGGCTGGCTGGGGGTATTCCTGACCGGTTCGGACACCTCGTCTAACGCCCTGTTCGCCGCGCTGCAGGCAACGGCGGCGCAGCAGATTGGCGTCTCCGATATCCTGCTGGTCGCGGCCAATACCACCGGCGGCGTCACCGGCAAGATGATTTCCCCGCAGTCGATCGCCATCGCCTGCGCCGCGGTAGGCCTGGTGGGTAAAGAGTCGGATCTGTTCCGCTTTACCGTCAAACACAGCCTGATCTTCACCTGCATGGTGGGTCTGATCACTACGCTGCAGGCCTACGTTTTAACCTGGATGATACCGTGATAGTGATGCCTAAACGCCTGGCCGACGACGTGGCGCGTCGCGTCCGGGCGCTGATTGAAGAACAACAGCTGGAGGCGGGCATGCGACTGCCCGCCGAGCGCCAGCTCGCCGCTCAGCTCGGCGTCTCGCGCAATTCCCTGCGCGAAGCGCTGGCGATGCTGGTCAATGAAGGGGTGCTGCTGAGCCGTCGCGGCGGCGGCACTTTCGTCCGCTTTCAGCATGAGCCGTGGTCGGAGCAAAACATCGTCCAGCCGCTGAAGACGCTGCTGGCCGATGACCCTGACTACAGCTTCGACATCCTCGAGGCCCGCCACGCCATCGAAGCCAGCACCGCGTGGCACGCGGCGATGCGGGCCACCGACGCCGATAAAGAAAAAATTCGCCTGTGCTTTGAAGCGACCCAGAGCGAAGACCCGGATATCGCCTCGCAGGCGGACGTCCGCTTTCATCTGGCCATCGCCGAAGCCTCGCATAACGTGGTGCTCCTGCAAACCATGCGCGGCTTTTTCGACCTGCTGCACTCCTCCGTCAAGCAGAGCCGTCAGCGGATGTATCTGGTGCCGCCGGTTTTTGCCCGCCTGACCGAACAGCACCAGGCCGTCATGGAGGCGATTGTCGCCGGCGACGCCGAGGCGGCGCGCCAGGCGATGATGGCCCACTTAGGTTTTGTCCACGCCACCATTAAACGTTTTGATGAAGACCAGGCCCGCCAGGCGCGAATTACTCGCCTGCCCGGCGATGCTATTGATAATTCCAGGGAGAATTCGTGATGATTATTTCCGCCGCCAGCGACTATCGCGCCGCCGCCCAGCGTATCCTGCCGCCGTTCCTGTTCCACTATATCGACGGCGGGGCTTACGCCGAACATACCCTGCGCCGCAACGTCGAGGACCTTTCCGACGTGGCGCTGCGCCAGCGTATTCTGCGCAATATGTCGGACCTGAGCCTCGAGACCACCCTCTTCAACGAGAAGCTGGCGATGCCGACGGCGCTGGCGCCGGTGGGGCTGTGCGGAATGTACGCCCGCCGCGGCGAAGTGCAGGCCGCCGGCGCAGCGGATGACAAAGGCATTCCGTTTACCCTCTCCACCGTTTCCGTCTGTCCGATCGAAGAGGTCGCCCCGACCATCAAGCGGCCAATGTGGTTCCAGCTGTATGTTCTGCGCGACCGCGGCTTTATGCGTAATGCGCTGGAGCGCGCGAAGGCGGCGGGTTGTTCAACGCTGGTCTTTACCGTCGATATGCCGACTCCCGGCGCCCGCTACCGCGACGCCCATTCCGGCATGAGCGGCCCGAACGCCGCCCTGCGCCGCTACTGGCAGGCGGTCACCCATCCGCAGTGGGCATGGGACGTTGGCCTCAACGGCCGTCCGCACGATCTGGGGAATATCTCCGCCTATCTCGGCCAGCCGACCGGCCTGGAGGATTACATCGGCTGGCTGGCGAATAACTTCGATCCGTCGATTTCATGGAAAGACCTCGAGTGGATCCGTGATTTCTGGGACGGACCGATGGTGATCAAAGGGATCCTCGACCCGGAGGACGCCCGCGACGCGGTGCGCTTCGGCGCCGACGGCATTGTGGTCTCCAACCACGGCGGCCGCCAGCTTGACGGCGTGCTCTCCTCCGCCCGCGCCCTGCCGGCGATTGCCGACGCGGTGAAAGGCGACATTACCATTCTCGCCGACAGCGGCATCCGCAACGGTCTCGACGTCGTGCGCATGATCGCCCTGGGCGCCGACAGCGTACTGCTGGGCCGCGCTTACCTGTACGCCCTGGCGACCCACGGCAAGCAGGGGGTGGCGAATCTGCTGAATCTGATCGAGAAAGAGATGAAGGTGGCGATGACCCTGACCGGCGCAAAAACCATCGCGGACATTAGCCGTGATTCGCTGGTGCAGAACGCGGAGGCGCTGCAGACCTTCGATGCGCTGAAGCAGCATAACGCGGCATAAGCTGCGCCGTTTTGCTCTCCCCCTCCCCCTCTCCCTCAGGGAGAGGGCCGGGGTGAGGGTTGACCAAATATCTGCTATTCTGCCCCCCGCAATTAAGGGGGCAGTATGCTGAACATCGTGTTATTCGAACCAGAGATCCCGCCAAACACCGGGAATATTATCCGCCTGTGCGCCAACACGGGCTTCAGTCTGCATATCATTGAGCCCATGGGCTTCACCTGGGACGATAAGCGTCTGAGACGCGCCGGACTGGACTATCACGAGTTCACCGCCGTGCAGCGCCACGCCGATTACGCGGCGTTTATCGCCAGCGCGCAGCCACAGCGTCTGTTCGCCCTGACCACCAAAGGTACGCCGGCGCACAGCGCGGTGAGCTATCAGGATGGCGATTTCTTGATGTTTGGTCCGGAAACCCGCGGTCTGCCGGCCAGCATCCTTGATGCCCTGCCGCCGGAGCAGAAAATTCGGATTCCGATGATGCCGGACAGCCGCAGCATGAACCTGTCAAACGCGGTGTCGGTGGTGGTGTACGAGGCCTGGCGGCAGCTGGGGTATCCAGGCGCCGTGCTGCGCAGCTAACTGACCCCTTCTCGGATGGCGGCGCACCGCGCCTTATCCGGGCGACATGCTGGGCGGGGAGAGATCGTAGGCCCGGTAAGCGCAGCGCCACCGGGCAAGAGGTTAAATCCCGTCACCGTACTCGAAAGTGTGGTGGATGCCGTTGAAATGCTGATCCATATCCATCGCCGGCTTGTCGCTCTCCGGCTTGCCGACGATACGCGCCGGCACGCCTGCGGCGGTGGTGTGCGGCGGAACCGGCTGCAATACCACCGAACCGGCGCCAATCTTCGCCCCACGCCCGACTTCGATATTGCCGAGGATTTTCGCTCCGGCGCCAATCATCACGCCTTCGCGAATTTTCGGGTGACGGTCGCCGCTGGTTTTACCGGTACCGCCGAGGGTGACCGACTGCAGTATAGAGACGTCATCCTCAATCACCGCCGTTTCGCCAACCACAATACCGGTGGCGTGGTCGAGCATAATCCCGCGGCCGATTTTCGCCGCCGGGTGGATATCCACCTGGAAAGAGACGGACACCTGGTTTTGCAGGAAAATCGCCAGCGCACGCCGGCCCTGAGTCCACAGCCAGTGGCCGATACGATAGGCCTGCAGGGCATGGAAACCCTTCAGATAGAGCAACGGCGTAGAGTATTTATCCACCGCCGGGTCACGCGTGCGCACCGCCTGAATATCGCAGGCCGCCGAGGCGATCATTTCCGGGTCGGCGGCGTAGGCTTCTTCCACCACTTCGCGAATGGCGATAGCCGGCATAATCGGGGAAGCCAGCTTATTGGCCAGCATATAGCTCAGCGCGCTGCCCAGATTTTCATGCTTGAGTAGCGTTGCGTGGTAAAAACTGGCGAGCATTGGCTCACAGTCCGCCAGAGCCCGGGCTTCGGCTTTAATATTATTCCAGACGATATCCAGTTCTTCACACGGCATTGCATACTCCAGGCGATATGGTAATGACCTGCCAGTTCTGCGCTGGCAGGGTCATTCAGGTGACAAAGGAAAGCTAATTGCTGCTGCGCTCGTCCTTGCGGGCGCGACCCAATAAGGTCAATGCTGCCTCGCGCGCAATTTTTCCGCAATACAATACCTGATAAATTTCCTCGGTTATTGGCATTTCGACACCTAAACGCTGTGCCAGAACGCGAACTTCCTTGGTATTGCGGTAGCCTTCAACCACCTGGCCAATCTTTTCCTGGGCGCTTTGCACGTCCATCCCCTGGCCGAGCATCATGCCGAAGCGACGGTTACGGGACTGGTTGTCGGTGCAGGTGAGCACCAGGTCACCGAGACCGGCCATGCCCATAAAGGTTTCCGGGTCGGCGCCCAGCGCCGCGCCAAGACGAGACATTTCCACCAGGCCACGGGTAATCAGCGCCGTCCGCGCATTGGCGCCGAAGCCGATGCCGTCCGACATCCCCGCCCCGATGGCGATGACGTTTTTCACCGCGCCGCCGAGCTGGACGCCGATAAAGTCCGGGTTGATGTAGACGCGGAAGCTCTTGCCGCAGTGCAGCAGGTGCTGCAGATCCTCGGCAAACTGCGGATCCGTCGCCGCCAGCGAAATCGCCGTCGGCAGGCCGGCGGCCAGCTCTTTGGCGAAGGTTGGCCCGGAGATCACCGCCAGCGGGATATCATCGCCCAGCGCTTCACGCGCCACGTCCTGCAGCAGACGACCGGTTTCGGCCTCGAGACCTTTGGTCGCCCATACCAGACGCGCGTCAGGACGCATCAGCGATTTAATCTGGCGTAACACCTGACCAAACACATGGCTTGGCACCACCACCAGAATATCGCGGCTGGCGGCCAGGGCGGTGGCCAGGTCGCTTTCAAGATGCAGCGTATCCGGGAAAGGCACATCGGGAAGGAACGCGGCGTTGCAGCGATCGTGTTGCAGCGTCGCGATATGTTTCGGGTCATGGCCCCAGAGCACAACGTGGTGGCCATTTCTTGCCAGGGTGATGGCAAGAGCGGTGCCGTAAGAGCCGGCACCGATCACAGTCATTGCAGCATTAAGTGCGTTCATCAGGCATCCTGATGTTGTTCTGCACCTTCGCCAGCCTGCTGCTGCAGATAGTTCATAAACAGCGCATCGAAGTTCACTGGCGCAAGGTTAAGTTGCGGGAAGGTACCGCGGGAAACCAGGCTGGTGATGCACTCGCGCGCGTACGGGAACAGAATGTTCGGGCAGTATGCGCCAAGGCAGTGCGCCATCTGGGTGCCTTCGATGCCGTCGATGGAGAAAATACCGCCCTGCTGTACTTCGCAGAGGAACGCGGTCTCTTCGCCCAGCGCGGCGGTCACGGTTACACGCAGCACCACTTCATAAACGCCTTCAGCCAGCTGGGTGGAGGCGGTATCCAGATCAAGTTTAACTTCCGGCTGCCAGTCTTTCTGGAAAACTTGCGGCGCGTTCGGCGCTTCAAAAGAGATATCTTTGGTATAGATACGCTGGATCTGGAAGGTCATTTCGGTGCTGTTTTGTTCTGACATAGTAAAACCCTTTCGTGTTGTCCTTAAATACGCGCTTCCGGCAGGGAAAGCGCGCAAAAATTAGCGCAAGAGGGGATCAAGTCCACCACGTGAATCAAGCGCATACAAGTCGTCACAGCCGCCAATGTGCTGCGCATCAATAAAAATCTGCGGAACCGTCGTCCGTCCGCTGCGCTGGATCATCTCCTCACGCTTCGCGGCATCGCCATCGATCGGCAACTCATGGAACGTTACGCCTTTGCTGTTCAGCAGCGCTTTCGCGCGGATGCAGAACGGGCAGGTCGCTTTGGTGTAGATCTCAATATTGGCCATGACTTCACTCCTGTTATTACCCTGAGGGTTTTACGCCGCAGCCTGTGTTCCCCTCACGTCAGGCGCGAAGGGGAAAACGCGGCGGCATCACCACGCGAGGTAAGTTATTTGCCGCGTACCAGAGGGAGGTTTTCGCCGCTCCAGCCAGCAATGCCCTCTTTCAGTACAAAGACTTTTTCAAACCCGGCTTTGTTCAGCGCGCTGGCTGGCTCTTGCGCCTGCATGCCGGAACCGTCTACCACAATAATGGGTTGCGATTTGTGTTTTTCCAACTCGCCGACGTTATTCGCTTTGATATCGCTGGGCAGCAGGTTGATGGCGCCGGCAATATGGCCTTTACGGAAATCGTCACGCTGACGCAGGTCGACCACCACCGCGTCTTCTTTATTGATAAGACGCGTCGCTTCACCACGGGTGATGACTTTAACTTTCGACATCAGGCCCTTGAAGGTGGTGAACAGCACCGCCCCCAGCAGCGCGATCCACGCGATGCTCAGAACAGGGTGACGGCCGATGAATTGCATAATTTCTTGCATGGGGGGTTACAACTCCCGACTAAGTGAGAAAAAAACCAGGAAAGGAGTATACCTGTGCCTTGCGGCAATTACAGCCAGTGAGCGCGATGTAATGTATTTTCTGCGGGCGGCGGCGAAAAAAAGCCGTTCTCGCTGACGCGCCGCGGCCCGGCCGCTCCCTTTCTTTGATCTTTCACGGGGATTTAAACGATTCAGCTGTAGTAAAATTACGCAAAATTTCTGTCTTTGAGCATGAGGTTGTCGCAATGTCGGTTACTAAAAAACCTATGGTACTGGTGATTCTGGATGGCTACGGCTATCGCGAAGACCAACAGGATAACGCCATTTACAGCGCTAAAACGCCGGTAATGGACGCCCTGTGGGCCAAACGTCCGCATACCCTGATCGATGCATCCGGCCTGGAAGTTGGCCTGCCGGACCGTCAGATGGGGAACTCCGAAGTGGGCCACGTCAACCTGGGCGCCGGTCGTATCGTCTATCAGGACCTGACCCGTCTCGATGTGGAAATTAAAGAACGCACCTTCTTCGCCAATCCGGTACTGACCGCCGCGGTCGATAAAGCGGTTGCCGCGGGTAAAGCGGTACATATCATGGGTCTGATGTCGCCGGGCGGCGTTCACAGCCATGAAGATCACATCATGGCGATGGTGGAGCTGGCGGCAGAGCGCGGCGCTGAGAAGATCTACCTGCACGCTTTCCTCGACGGTCGTGACACCCCGCCGCGCAGCGCGGAAAAAACGCTGGCAAAATTCGAAGCCAAATTTGCCGCGCTGGGCAAGGGCCGCATCGCGTCGCTCATTGGCCGCTACTACGCCATGGACCGCGACAACCGCTGGGATCGCGTTGAGCAGGCTTACGATCTGATGACGCTGGCGAAAGGCGAATTCCAGGCCGATACCGCCGTCGCCGGCCTGCAGGCTGCCTACGCCCGTGACGAAAACGACGAGTTCGTGAAAGCGACCGTGATCCGCGCCGCCGGCCAGGCCGATGCCGCGATGGAAGATGGCGATGCGCTGATCTTCATGAACTTCCGTGCTGACCGCGCACGCGAAATCACCCGCGCCTTCGTCAACGCCGACTTCGACGGCTTTGCGCGTAAGAAAGTGGTTAACCTCGACTTCGTGATGCTCACCGAATATGCCGCCGACATCAAAGTGGCCTGCGCCTACCCGCCCGCCTCGCTGGCCAATACCTTCGGCGAGTGGATGGCGAAGCACGATAAAACCCAACTGCGCATCTCCGAAACCGAGAAATACGCCCACGTCACCTTCTTCTTCAACGGCGGCGTAGAAGAGCCGTTCAAAGGCGAAGAGCGGATCCTGATTAACTCGCCGAAAGTGGCGACCTACGATCTGCAGCCGGAAATGAGCTCCGCCGAGCTGACCGAAAAACTGGTCGCGGCCATCAAAGGCGGCCAGTACGACACCATCATCTGTAACTACCCGAACGGCGATATGGTTGGCCATACCGGCGTGATGGAAGCGGCAGTGAAAGCCGTTGAAGCGCTGGATCACTGTATCGATCAGGTGGCGCAGGCGGTGGAATCCGTTGGCGGCCAGCTGCTGATCACCGCCGACCACGGTAACGCCGAACAGATGCGCGACCCGGCCACCGGTCAGGCGCACACCGCCCACACCAACCTGCCGGTTCCGCTGATCTACGTCGGTAACAAAGCGGTTAAAGCGGTCAATGGCGGCAAACTTTCCGACATCGCCCCGACCATGCTGTCGCTGATGGGAATGGAAATCCCGCAAGAGATGACTGGCAAGCCGCTGTTCATCGTGGAATAATCCTTCCCCATGAGGGGAAAGGCGACGTATTCAACTACATGGATCGCAACGGCAGTTCGATCCGTCCTTTACGCCAGCGCGCTCAGCGCTGGCGTATTACTGTGCGCGTCATCTGCGCACGCCGACGATCGCGATCAGCTAAAGTCCATCCAGGCCGACATCGCCGCCAGGCAGCGGGCGATTAAGCAACAGCAGCAGCAGCGCGCAAGCCTGCTCGCTCAGCTCAAAGCGCAGGAAGAGGCGATCGCCGCCGCGGCCCGCAAACTGCGCGAAACCCAGGACAGCCTGAACCAGCTCAATAAGCAGATTGACGAGATGAACGCTTCTCTCGCGAAGCTGGAGCGCCAGCGCGCGTCTCAGGAGCGTAACCTCGCCGCGCAGCTTGACGCGGCGTTCCGCCAGGGGCCGCATACCGGCATCCAGATGGTGCTGAGCGGTGAAGAGGGTCAGCGCAATCAGCGGATGCAGGTCTATTTCAGCTATTTCAACCAGGCCCGCCAGGAAACCATCGCGGAACTGAAGAAAACGCGCGAAGAGATGGCGGTGCAAAAGTCGATGCTCGAAGAGAAGCAGAGCCAGCAGCAGACGCTGGTCTACGAGCAAAAAGCCCAGCAGGCGAAGCTGGAGCAGGCGCGTAACGAACGGAAAAAGACCCTTTCCGGCCTGGAGTCCTCCATTCAGCGGGGTCAGCAACAGTTAAGTGAATTGCGGGCTAACGAATCGCGCCTACGCGGTCGTATCGCCCAGGCGGAGGCTGCCGCCAAAGCCCGTGCCGATCGGGAAGCTCGCGATGCGCAGGCGGTGCGCGACCGCCAGCAGGAAGCATCGCGCAAAGGCACCACCTATAAACCAACGGAAAGCGAGCGTTCGCTGATGTCGCGCACTGGCGGGCTGGGCTCGCCGCGCGGTCAGGCGTTTTGGCCGGTTCGCGGTCCGCTCCTTCATCGATATGGCGAACAGCTGCAAGGTGAACTACGTTGGAAAGGGATGGTTATCGCCGCGTCTGAAGGCACCGAAGTCAGAGCGATTGCCGATGGTCGGGTCATTCTGGCCGACTGGCTGCAGGGCTATGGTCTGGTGGTGGTGGTCGAGCATGGCAAAGGCGACATGAGCCTGTATGGCTATAACCAAAGCGCGCTGGTCAGCGTCGGTACGCAGGTGCGTGCCGGTCAGCCTATCGCGCTCGTAGGCAGCAGCGGCGGTCAGGGCCGTCCGTCGCTCTATTTCGAAATTCGCCGCCAGGGTCAGGCGGTCAATCCACAGCCGTGGTTGGGAAGATAAGTTTTGCTTCAATTTCGCGCAATTGCTCTTGCCGTAGCCGGTTCGCTGGCTCTGGCGGCGCCAGCGTTCGCTGGCAAACTCTCCATCGTTATTGACGATTTTGGCTACCGCCCGCAGACCGAAAATCAGGTGCTGGCGCTGCCGTCCACTATCTCCGTCGCCGTGCTGCCGAACGCGCCGCACGCCCGGGAAATGGCCACGAAAGCGCATAATCTGGGCCATGAAGTGCTCATCCACCTGCCGATGGCGCCGCTCAGCAAACAGCCGCTGGAAAAAGACACCCTGCGTCCCGAAATGAGCAGCGAGGAGATCGAGCGCATCATCCGCGAGGCCTATGGCAAAGTCCCCTACGCCGTCGGGCTGAATAACCATATGGGCAGCGCGATGACCTCCAACCTGTTTGGCATGCAGAAGGTGATGCAGGCCCTGGAGCGCTACAATCTCTATTTTCTCGACAGCGTGACCATCGGCAATACCCAGGCCATGCGCGCCGCGCAGGGCACCGGGGTGAAGGTGATTAAGCGTAAGGTGTTTCTGGACGATACGCAGAATGAAGCCGATATCCGCACCCAGTTCAACCGCGCCATCGCCCTGGCGCGGCGTAACGGTTCGGCGATAGCCATTGGCCATCCGCATCCGACGACGGTGCGGGTGCTGCAGCAGATGGTCTATAACCTGCCGCCGGATATCACGCTGGTGCGCCCGAGCAGCCTGCTCAACGAGCCGCAGGTCGACAACTCGACGCCAAACTACGCTCAGCCGCCTGCGCAACAAACGCCGCCGCAGCAGCAGAAGCCGCGTAATCCGTTCCACGGCGTGAAGTATTGCAAGCCGAAGCGCCCGCTGGAGCCCGTGAACGCCAGCCGCTTCTTCACTATCCTCAGCGACAGCATCAGCCAGAGCGCGCTGGTCCAGTACTATCGCCTCAAATGGCAGGGCTGGGACAATCCCGGCAGCTAGACCACTCAGGGGTCCGTTCGCTTTTGCGCGACGGGCGCCTGGTTATCTTCGTGGGCGTACCACGCCTTAAAATATTTGAGAAAGCTGTAAAACGTGGCGTACAGGCCGGTGACCACGCCGACTTTGCCATAGCGCCACGCCCCGCTGAACAGATACCACTTAAAGAAAGCGCCAATGGCGCTGACGATCCCCCGCGTCAGCGAAGGTGTGATCTGCTGGTGCTTCACCAGCCGGGTGGTATAGCTGTTCAGCTTATTAAACACTTCATGCAGCGAATAAAAGGTGTCATGGCGTACAAAGCCCGGCAGCCTGACGGAGCGCGCGTGTCCGACCACCTGATCATCCACCGGCCGGTCGTTAAACCGCGCCTGCTGGCGGTTAAAGAGGCGCACCGGGTAATCCGGCGAGGAAATGGGGTAGATCGTCCGCACCTGCGTGCCGAGGACAAACCAGTAGCGCGGCAAACGCCAGGCGCAGGCCGGGTCAGGCTCCTCCCCCGCTTTTAGCGCCTGAATGGCCGCCACGACGTCGTTATCAAGAATTTCATCGCTGTCCATGCACAGCACCCAGTCATGGCTGGCCAGCCCGATGGCATAGTTCATCTGCGCGCCGTGGGCTTTATAGGCATGATGATGGACGGTGAGACCAAACTGCTGACAAATAGAGACCGTTTCGTCGGTGCTACCGGAGTCGACGACAATACACTCATCGGCCACCTTCAGCAGCGGGGGCAGCACCTCCATGAGCAGACGTGCAGAGTTACAGGTCAGTAAGCATACGGAGAGTTTAAGCATGATCGTTTCAAAGTTAAACCGCGACTAAACACACTGTATAAGCGAATAACCGTAAAATCGATGTAGAAATTGTGCGCTTGATATTAAGCAGGCTAAAAATGTTATCCAAATCTAAATTAAGGCGCCCGCAGGCGCCTTTTTTGCTGATGTTTACAACAGACCGGAGGCGTTATTCCCAGCTCAGAACCACTTTACCGGACTGACCGGAGCGCATGGCGTCAAAGCCCTTCTGGAAGTCGTCAATGCCGAAGCGGTGGGTGATGATCGGCGAAAGATCCAGGCCAGACTGGATCAGCGCCGCCATCTTGTACCAGGTTTCGAACATTTCGCGACCATAGATCCCTTTGATAAACAGCCCTTTGAAGATGACCTTGGTCCAGTCGATGGACATATCCGACGGCGGGATACCCAGCATCGCGATACGGCCGCCGTGGTTCATGGTATCCAGCATGCTGCGGAACGCCGGCGGCGCGCCGGACATCTCCAGACCCACGTCGAAACCTTCGGTCATCCCCAGCTCGGCCATCACGTCGTTGAGGTTCTCTTTCGCCACGTTCACCGCGCGGGTGACGCCCATTTTGCGCGCCAGCTCGAGACGGTACTCGTTAACGTCAGTGATCACCACGTTACGCGCGCCGACGTGTTTCGCCACCGCCGCCGCCATCACGCCGATCGGACCGGCGCCGGAGACCAGCACGTCTTCCCCCACCAGATCGAAGGAGAGCGCGGTGTGCACGGCGTTGCCGAATGGGTCGAAGATGGACGCCAGGTCATCAGAGATATTGTCGGGAATTTTAAAGGCGTTAAAGGCCGGGATCACCAGATACTCGGCAAAGCAGCCCGGGCGGTTGACGCCCACGCCGATGGTGTTGCGGCACAGGTGGGTACGGCCTGCGCGGCAGTTACGGCAGTGGCCGCAGGTGATATGCCCTTCGCCGGAGACGCGGTCGCCAATCTTAAAGCCGCGCACTTCCTGGCCAATCCCCACCACTTCGCCGACATATTCGTGCCCGACCACCATCGGCACCGGAATGGTCTTCTGCGACCACTCATCCCAGTTGTAGATGTGCACGTCGGTCCCGCAAATGGCGGTCTTGCGGATTTTAATCAGCAGATCGTTATGGCCGACTTCCGGTTCCGGTACGTCGGTCATCCAGATGCCTTCTTCCGCTTTCAGTTTGGATAACGCTTTCATCTCACACCCTTATTAGGCGATGACGCCCAGTTGTTTGCCGATGCGGGTAAAGGCTTCCACCGCACGCTCAATTTGTTCAGGGGTATGCGCCGCCGACATCTGGGTGCGAATACGCGCCTGGCCTTTCGGTACCACCGGATAGAAGAAGCCGGTGACATAGATCCCTTCTTTCTGCAGTTCGCGGGCAAAGTTCTGCGCCACCACCGCTTCACCCAGCATCACCGGAATGATGGCGTGGTCGGCGCCCGCCAGGGTGAAGCCTGCCGCAGTCATTTTTTCACGAAACAGACGCGCGTTGGCCCACAGGCGATCGCGCAGGTCTGCGCCCTCTTCGACCATCTCCAGCACTTTGATGGAGGCGGCCACGATGGCCGGCGCCAGAGAGTTGGAGAACAGATACGGACGGGAACGCTGGCGCAGCCACTCGACCACCTCTTTGCGTGCGGCGGTGTAGCCGCCGGAGGCGCCGCCCAGCGCTTTACCCAGCGTGCCGGTGATGATGTCGACGCGCCCCATCACATCGCAGTATTCGTGGGAGCCGCGACCGTTTTCGCCGACGAAGCCGACGGCGTGGGAGTCATCGACCATCACCAGCGCATCGTATTTATCCGCCAGGTCGCAAACGCCTTTCAGGTTGGCGATCACGCCGTCCATCGAGAAGACGCCGTCGGTGGCGATCAGCACGTGACGCGCGCCAGCGTCGCGGGCTTCTTTCAGACGCGCTTCCAGTTCCTGCATATCGTTGTTGGCATAGCGGAAGCGCTTCGCTTTACACAGGCGCACGCCGTCAATGATCGAGGCATGGTTCAGGGCGTCGGAGATAATGGCGTCTTCCGGGCCGAGCAGCGTTTCAAACAGGCCGCCGTTGGCGTCGAAGCAGGAGGAGTAGAGAATTGCGTCTTCCATACCGAGGAAATCCGCCAGCTTCTTCTCCAGCTGCTTGTGCGTATCCTGGGTGCCGCAGATGAAGCGTACCGAGGCCATCCCGAAACCGTGGCTGTCCATACCGGATTTCGCCGCGTCGATCAGCGCCGGGTGGTTGGCCAGACCCAGATAGTTATTGGCGCAGAAGTTAATCACGTGGCTGTTGCCGACGGTAATGTCCGCCTGCTGCGCCGAGGTGATGATGCGCTCTTCTTTAAATAAGCCTTCGGCCCGAGCGGTCTCCAGATTGCTAGTTAACTGTTTGTAGAAATCACCACGCATTGCAACTCTCCAGATTCGGCAAAATTTGGCACATATTACCCAAAGCTATACGCTGATACGAGATGATGCAGGCCTGAATGAATTATTTGCAGCATAAATCACGTCAGCCCAGCACCTTATTCTGCGAATGGCTGTAGGCTTGCTCATGTGGTGATATGATATGAGCATTCATGTCCGGATTGTCTCCGGGCTCTCAACTTCAAAGGTACAGTTATGATCATCGTAACCGGCGGCGCAGGCTTTATCGGTAGCAACATCGTTAAAGCGCTGAATGACAAGGGCATTACCGACATTCTGGTTGTCGACAATCTGAAAGACGGCACCAAGTTTGTGAACCTGGTTGACCTGAACATCGCTGACTACATGGATAAAGAAGACTTTCTGATCCAGATTATGGCAGGCGAAGAGTTCGGCGACATTGACGCAATCTTCCACGAAGGCGCGTGCTCTTCCACCACGGAGTGGGACGGCAAGTACATGATGGACAACAACTATCAGTACTCCAAAGAGCTGCTGCACTACTGCCTGGAGCGCGAAATTCCGTTCCTGTACGCCTCTTCGGCGGCCACCTACGGTGGACGCACCAGCGATTTCATCGAGTCTCGCGAGTATGAGCAGCCGCTAAACGTCTACGGCTACTCCAAATTCCTGTTCGATGAATACGTTCGTCAGATCCTGCCGGAAGCCAATTCGCAGATCGTCGGCTTCCGCTACTTCAACGTCTACGGGCCGCGCGAAGGCCACAAAGGCAGCATGGCAAGCGTCGCTTTCCACCTCAACACCCAGCTGAATAATGGCGAAAGTCCGAAACTGTTCGAAGGCAGCGACGGCTTCAAGCGCGACTTCGTCTACGTCGGCGACGTGGCTGACGTCAACCTGTGGTTCTGGGAAAACGGCGTTTCCGGCATCTTCAACCTCGGCACTGGCCGCGCGGAATCCTTCCAGGCCGTCGCCGACGCGACCCTGGCGTACCACAAAAAAGGCAGCATCGAGTACATCCCATTCCCGGACAAACTGAAAGGCCGCTACCAGGCGTTCACCCAGGCGGATCTGACTAACCTGCGTAAAGCGGGCTATGACAAACCGTTCAAAACCGTTGCCGAAGGCGTAACGGAGTATATGGCCTGGCTGAATCGGGATGCGTAAGAGATAACATGAAAATTCTGGTGGTAGGCCCGTCTTGGGTGGGCGACATGATGATGTCGCAAAGTCTTTATCGTACGCTCAGGGCGCGCTATCCCCAGGCGATTATCGACGTGATGGCGCCAGCCTGGTGTCGTCCGTTGTTATCGCGCATGCCGGAAGTGAACGAAGCGATCCCGATGCCGCTGGGCCACGGCGCGCTGGCTATCGGCGAACGCCGCAAGCTCGGCCACAGCCTGCGCGAGCGTCGCTACGATCGCGCTTACGTGCTGCCAAACTCGTTTAAATCGGCATTAGTCCCCTTCTTCGCCAACATCCCGCTGCGCACCGGCTGGCGCGGCGAGATGCGCTACGGCCTGCTCAACGACGCCCGGGTGCTGGACAAAGACGCCTGGCCGCTGATGGTGGAACGCTACGTGGCGCTGGCCTACGACAACGGCGTGATGCGCTGCGCCAAAGATCTGCCGCAGCCGCTGCTATGGCCGCAGCTGCAGGTCAACGAAGGGGAAAAGTCGCAGGCCTGCAGCGCCTTTAACCTGTCCAACGATCGGCCGATCATCGGCTTTTGCCCCGGCGCGGAGTTCGGCCCGGCAAAACGCTGGCCGCACTATCACTATGCTGCGCTGGCGAAAAAGCTCATCGACGATGGTTATCAGATTGCGCTATTTGGCTCGGCAAAAGATAACGAGGCCGGCAAAGAGATCATCGCCGCCCTCAGCAGCGAGCAGCAGGCCTGGTGCCGGAATCTGGCGGGTGAAACCCAGCTGGAGCAGGCGGTGATCCTGATTGCCGCCTGTAAAGCGGTGGTGACTAACGATTCGGGGCTGATGCACGTCGCCGCGGCGCTGGACCGTCCGCTGGTGGCGCTGTATGGCCCGAGCAGTCCGGACTTTACCCCGCCGCTGTCGCATAAAGCGCGCGTGATCCGTCTGATTACCGGCTACCACAAGGTGCGCAAAGGCGATGCCGCGGAAGGTTATCATCAGAGCCTGATCGACATTACGCCAGAGCGCGTCCTGCAAGAGCTGAACGAATTGCTGACGGAAAAAACCGGGCACGAGGAAGCGTAGCGGATGCGGGTATTGATTGTAAAAACCTCATCGATGGGCGACGTGCTGCACACGCTGCCCGCGCTGACCGACGCCGCGCAGGCCATCCCCGGCATCCGCTTCGACTGGGTTGTGGAAGAAGGCTTCGCGCAGATCCCCTCCTGGCATGACAGCGTCGAGCGGGTGATCCCGGTGGCGATCCGCCGCTGGCGTAAAGCCTGGTTCTCCGCGCCGATCAAAGCGGAGCGTAAAGCCTTTCGCGAGGCCGTCCAGGCGGTCAAGTATGACGCCATTATCGACGCCCAGGGGCTGGTGAAAAGCGCTGCGCTGGTCACCCGTCTGGCGCACGGCGTCAAGCATGGTATGGACTGGCAAACGGCCCGCGAGCCGCTGGCCAGCCTGTTTTACAACCGCCGCCACCACATTGCGAAACAGCAACACGCGGTGGAGCGTACCCGCGAGCTGTTCGCCAAAAGCCTCGGCTACGCGAAACCCCAAACCCAAGGGGATTACGCCATTGCGCGCCATTTCCTGCAGCACGAGGCTAACGCTGCCGCCCCCTATCTGGTGTTTCTGCACGCCACCACCCGCGACGATAAGCACTGGCCGGAAAACCGCTGGCAGGAACTGCTCGATCTGCTGGCCGACAGCGGCATCCGCATTAAGCTGCCGTGGGGCGCCCCGCACGAAGAGGCGCGGGCGAAGCGGCTGGCGGAAGGCCGGGAGTATGTTGAAGTGCTGCCGCGCATGAGCCTTGAGCAGGTGGCGCAGGTTCTGGCCAGCGCCCGGGCCGTCGTCTCGGTCGATACCGGCCTGAGTCATCTGACCGCCGCGCTGGATAAACCGAACTTCACGCTCTACGGCCCGACCGATCCGGGGCTGATTGGCGGATACGGTAAAAACCAGCACATCGTGCGGCCGGAAAACAGCGCCAGCACCGGCGATATTACCGCCAGCCGGGTTCATCTTCTTCTGCAAAATCAGGGGCTGCTCTGATGGGATCCCTGTTTAAGCAGATCTATCGCTACACCCGCCCTCGCGCTTATCGTCACAATGAAAATCTGTGGCCTTTTACCCGCATCGCCCGCGCGCCGAGCGGCGAAATCAGCGCGTTGCGTTATAAAGGGAAAACGGTGCCGCTGGTCAGCCTGAGCGCGCTGAAAAACAGCATGCAGGGCGAAGTCCTGCTGACCGCCACTGGCCCTTCGACCCGCAATATCGATTTTTCCCTGTTGTCGAAAACGATCCCGGTGATGGGCGTCAATGGTGCCTGGCATCTTGCCGACCGCCTGCACTTTTCGCTCTATACCATCGTCGACATGGAGTTTTTCGATAAGAAGCCGGACATTATCCGCGCCATCGTCAGTCAGCCGGACATTCTGCTGTTCACCACCATGCATGGGATCGCCAAAATCGTCGATCGCCATGCGGACGCGCTGCGCTGCCGTTTGGCGTTGATTGAGGACGGTTGCTATAAGATTTACCAGCCGAAAGTCGCCAGCGAAGCGATAAAGCGCACTTACCAGCAGAATCCGGCGATGTGCTTTCATCCCCAGCGCCCGGATATCTGTTTTAGCACCGATATTCGCCAGGGCGTCTTTGATGCCGGCACGGTGGTCTACTGGGCGCTGCAGATCCTCGCCTGGCTGGGCTTCAACACTATCCTGGTGAGCGGTCTGGATATGACTAACTTCAACCAGCCGCGATTCTACGAAACACAACAAGAAAAATTGCCTTCGTACCTGGCAACAAAAGTGGATACCCTCGTCATGCCCTCCTTTGCGCATGCCGCGCAGGTACTGCAGCAACGCCAGATCCGGGTCATTAATTTTTCACCAGAAAGCGCTGTGCCGGACACTATTTTCGAAAAGGTTGCGTTTAATGAGTACTTTAAAAATGAGTAACTACGCCAGACAGGGTTACTCGATTGTTTTTCCTTTGTTTTTATTTTTCAGCGCGATTTTTTGCATGTCCACCCGGACCAATAACCTGCTGCATTTATCGATCCTGCTGCTCTTGCTCTCGCTGGTACGCCCGGAAAACCGCCAGGCGCTGGCCGGCGTGTTACGCGAACAGTGGCAGACCTGGGCGCTGCTGGCGGTCTTCTTTATCTATTACGCCCTCAGTAACTTGTGGGGCCATACGCCGCAGCATATCGACTCGCCGATCACCCACGGCGTGTACCTGACGGGCTATCTGTTGCTGATGGCGATGCTGCTCTGCGACGAACGAACCCGCCGCCCGGCCATGCTGGCGGTGGTTGGCGGGATCACTGTGCTCTCGCTGTGGACGCTGATGTTCGACCACACCCTGGTCCTCACCGAACGGGCGGTCTCCCCCGAGAACCCCGGGCCAACAAACGTTATCGACCTTGCCGGATACTGCGGCATCGGCATCTTAATCTGCGGCATGCTACTGAAAGAAAAAGCCAGCCACTGGCTCTATCTGCCAGTGGCCATCATGCTGGTGATGATGCTGCTGACCCAAAGCCGCGGGCCGATCATCGCCCTGGTGCTGGCGGTCGGCTGTACGCTGCACCTGCACGTCTTCACCCGCCGCAACCTGCTGATCGCCGCGGCGCTGGCCGTGCTGGTGGCTCTGCTTTTGGTCATGACGCCGGTGGGCGACATGCTGCTCGCCCGTTTCGAAGAGTTGGGCACCCAAAGCGGGCTGCGCCTGAGCATCTGGCACCATACGCTGTCGGAGATGGCCAGCCAGCCCTGGCTGGGACGCGGTTTCAGCTATGAACTGGATTTCATCAACTACAGCGGCGAACACATCACCACCACCCACAGCGTATATATGGGCGCCCTGCTGAAAGGCGGCATCGTGGGTTTACTGCTGTTGCTGGCGGTCATTGCCTGCGGACTGTGGCAGGCGTGGCGCAAGCGCCGCTCCGACAGCCGCTACAGTCTGGCGATCCTGTTTTACGCGCTGGTATTTATGGCCTCGCAGGGGATGTTTATCATCAGCAACCCCCGGGAGACCTGGGTGCTGTTCTGGCTGCCGCTGGGCATTGCGCTCAGCAAAGGGCTGGCGGAAAAGCGTTAACAAGAAAGGGCCGCTGACGGCCCTTTTTTATATTCACTTTTCTATTAACTGCGGGCGGCGACCAGTCGGTCGGCCTGCTCTTTAATCACCGGCCATACCGACTCAATCGCCACATCGGCGACATTCGCTTCTTCACAAACGATCTGCCTCGCTTTGTCATAGCCCGGCGCCCAGATATGATAGCCGGGCAGCCCGGTATCCTTGAGTTTGCGTTTGTTATAGACCGCCACCATCGGTTTATCGAAAGCGCGGGCGATATGCACGATCGAGGTGTCCGGCGTAATGACTAAATCACAGCTGCGAATCACCTCCACGGCGGAGTTGATAGTGCTGTCGGCGACGTACAGCGCCATATCCAGCCCCAGCTGCTGAATTTTCTCGCTGCGACCCACCATCACGATACAGACCCGGTAAGGCAGAGCATGTAGCCGCTCGACCAGGGTCGCCACCTGATGACGACAGAAGTCTTTATCCTCGGAGGCGGTAAAAGGGTTAATGGCGACGCGCAGTGCGACCTCTCCGGCCTGGGAAAGCAAGCGCGCCACTTTCTCCCGCTCATGGCGACAGCCGGGGAGATGATAGTCGTATGGCTGGTCGTCAACGACGCCAAAAAGCTTCACCACCTGCTGATAGCGCAGGGAAATATGGCTGTTGCTGTCAAAAAAAGCGATCGAATGATCGTAAAGTTTATAGGGCTCTTTATTAAAGCCAATCACGCTGGTCGCCCGTAAATCGGCGAGTAATTTAAAGCGTTCATAGCTGGTCACGTCATCAAAATCGATAACCGCATCAAAACCCGCCGCCCGTAACGTATTTAAGGACATGCGTGGTCGATATAAATATACTTGCTCAATGAATTCTGAGCCGGCTAATATTTCGCAGCATATTGGTCCGGTTAACACCGAAACCTGATATCCCCTTTCGGCCAGTATTCTGGCGCAGCCGGTGGTCACCACCATATCGCCGACTTTATCGTCCAGGCGCAATAGCAGCACGCGGCGCACGGGGGCCGGGTCGAAGGGTTTGCGCGCCGGCTTATTTCTGTATCGATAGTTAATTAAATTAAATTTAATACCGCGGAAAAAAGCGTTCTTTTTCCGCGTCAATTGTTTAAGGATACGCATACGGTACCTTGAGCTGTGTTAGCGCTGTGTGATTTTCCGCTGGTAATATTCTGCCAACGTCATGCCCTTCACCTGCGGCGCCAGCCAGCTAAAAAAGGCTTCAAGGTCAGCGTATAAACGCTCAATATCCCGTTCATTCTGGAACGTGGGGCTGCCGCCGGGCATATATTCTGAAGAGTGGAGCATATATTCCACGTAGTCATTGCCCTGCGTCAACGTTTGTTCGACGACTTTTTTCATCGTCTCCACGTTGCCGCCCATCGGACGCAGCCAGTGCACGGAGGGGGAACGCACTTTGCCGCGCAGGCGGTCGTAGCCCTGCTTCACGCTGTTCATCCACGCGGAGTGCTTGTACTGAATGCTCATCGGCACTTCCAGCAGCGGCGAGCGGCCCTCGCGGCTGATGTCATTTTCATCGAGGAAATAGGCATGCTGCGGGAAGCGACGATAATCGGTCCCGCCATCGCCCTGCGGCGCCCCCTTGGCGGTCTTCCAGTTCACCCGCGGGGTCACCGAGCAATCCACCTGATACCCGTACTCCACCAGCAGACGCGCATAGCGCTCGTCAAAGGCCCAGCGCCCGGCGCGATGACTAACCATTTTGGTCTGGAAGGTGTCCTCCAGCAGACGCGTCATATAGTCGACCTTCTCACGCATCATGGCATCGCTGTATTCAATGAGATAAGGCTTATGCCGCCAGTCATCGGCGGTCAGCGGCTCGGTCGGCGGGCTGTTCCAGGCATGCAGATGCATACCGACTTCCGCGGTGCCGCGGGCAATCACGTCTCTGGCGAATTCGATATAAAAGGGATCGATGGCCATTTCATAATTGGTCAAATAGACCGGTTTAAAGCCATACTTTTCGCAAAGCTGCTGAAAACGCGGGAGATAACGCGCATTCTCGGTGGTGATGCTGTCATGTTTTTGCCAGAGGTTATCGCCCTCTGTATCAATCGTGATGAGAAATGCGGGATTGTGCACGAAAACGTCCTCAGGCCATACGTATCGGGTCATGGTAGAGCAATACAACGCTTCTCTCAATCTGTCTGATCCCCTAGAATCGGAACCCTTATCCTGGATGAAGAACAGAGTATGACGCCTGAAACCCTCTCCCGCAGCCCCTTGAACCCGGCGCGGATCCTGGTCATTAAGCTGCGCCATCATGGCGACATGCTGCTGATCACCCCGCTTATTCACGCGCTGAAACAGCAGTATCCCGCCGCCAGCGTGGATGTCCTGCTGTATGAAGAGACCCGGGATATGCTCGCCGCCAACCCCGATATCCACCAAATTTATGGTCTCGACCGCCGCTGGAAAAAGCAGGGGAAAAAGCATCAGCTGAAGATGCAATGGCAGCTCATTCAGACGCTGCGCCAGCAGCGATACGATATGGTGCTCAACCTTGCCGACCAGTGGCCGAGCGCGATTATCAGCAAACTGACCGGCGCCGCGACGCGGATCGGCTTTGATTTTCCGAAGCGTCGCCACCCGTTCTGGCGCTATTGCCACACCGCGCTGGCCGCCACCCAACAGCATAATCAGCTGCATACGGTACAGCAGAATCTCTCTATCCTCGCTCCGCTCGGTATTCAGTTGAACGACGCCCCGGCGCGGATGGGCTACAGCGAAGCAGACTGGGCCACCAGCCGCGCCCTGCTGCCGGAGGACTTCCGGGATAACTACATCGTCATCCAGCCAACGTCGCGTTGGTTCTTTAAATGCTGGCGCGAAGACAGGATGAGCGCGCTGATCAACGCGCTGTCCGCCGAAGGGTACGCGGTGGTACTCACCTCCGGCCCCGACGATAGAGAGAAGAAGATGGTGGAGACCATCATCGCCGGCTGCCCGCAGGCGCGGCTGCACTCTTTAGCCGGCCAGTTAACGCTGCGCCAGCTGGCGGCGGTGATCGATCACGCCCGGCTGTTTATCGGCGTCGACTCGGTGCCAATGCATATGGCTGCGGCTCTCGGCACCCCGCTGGTCGCCCTGTTCGGCCCCTCGAAGCTGACCTTCTGGCGTCCATGGCAGGCGAAAGGCGAGGTGATCTGGGCAGGCGACTTCGGTCCACTGCCCGACCCGGACGCCATCAACACCAACACCGACGAACGTTATCTCGATTTAATTCCTACCGACGCCGTGATCGCGGCGGCGAAAAAGGTACTGGCATGAGTAAATTCAGGCTGGCTCTGGTGCGGCAGAAGTACCGCCCGGACGGCGGCGCAGAACGCTTTGTCTCCCGCGCGCTGGAAGCCCTCGACAGCAGTCATCTGCAGCTGAACGTCATCACCCGCGAATGGCAGGGGCCGGTGAAACCGGACTGGCAGATCCATATCTGTAATCCGCGCAAATGGGGGCGCATCAGCCGCGAGCGCGGGTTTGCCAACGCCGCGCGGGCGCTCTGGCAGCGCGAATCCTTCGACCTGGTGCAGAGCCATGAGCGTATTCCCGGCTGCGATCTCTACCGCGCCGGCGACGGCGTTCATCGCCGCTGGCTGCAACAGCGCTCGCGCATTTTACCGGCCTGGAAAAGCCGCCTGCTGTTTGCCGACCGCTACCACCGTTATGTGATGCAAGCGGAACGGGAGATGTACGAAGACCCGCATCTGCGCGGGGTGATCTGCAACGCCGAGATGATCAAACGCGAGATCATCGAAGACTTTGGCCTGCCAGCGGACAAGATCCACGTTATCTATAACGCCATTGATAACCAGCGTTTCCTGCCGCCGGGCGAAGAAACCTTTGCCGCCTTACGCGCCAAATGGCAGTTGCCGCTGCAGGCGACCTGCCTGATTTACGTCGGCTCCGGCTTTGAGCGTAAAGGGCTGGCGGCGGCGATCCGCGCCATCGCCCCGACCGATCGCTATCTGCTGGTGGTTGGCAAAGATAAAGATCAGCCGCGCTATCAGGCGCTGGCGAAGAGTCTCGGCTGCGAAGCGCGGGTGCGCTTCTTCGGCATGCAGTCGGAGACGCTGCCGTTCTATCAGATGGCTGATGGCCTGCTGCTGCCGACCCTCTACGATCCGTTCCCCAACGTCATCCTTGAGGCAATGGCCTGCGGTCTGCCGGTGATCACCACCACCGGCTGCGGCGGGGCGGAGTTTATCGTCAACGGCCACAACGGTTACGTCTGCGACGCCCTGGATATCCCGGCGCTGCAGCAGGCGGTGATGGCCCTGCCTGCCCGCGCGCTGGGCTCCGCGGAAGGCGACCGCGCCCGCGAGCGCATCATGGCCTGCACCAGCAAGCGCCTCTCAACCCAGCTGCTTTCCCTTTATCAGGATCTGGTGAAATAACGATGCGCATCTTATTTGTGATTGACGGATTGCCCGGCGGCGGCGCGGAGAAAGTGGTTCTCACCCTGGCGGCGCAGTTCCTGCGCGACGGCGATCGGGTCTCGCTCATTTCGCTACGCGACGTCTGCGAGTACCCATTGCCCGAGGGGCTCGACTACCAGGTGGTGGCCGATCGCTGCCGCAAACCATGGCGCAAGCTGACCGAGCTGTCCCGCCGCGCCCGCCAGCTGGACGCCGCGGTCATCCGGGCCGAGCAGCAGGGACAATTTGACCTTGTGCTCTCCAACCTGCACAAAACCGACCGCATCGTCGCCCGCAGCCGGGCGCTGCGCGAGCGCAACGTCTGGTTCTGCCTGCACGGCGTCTTCTCGGCCTCTTATCTTGGTCACCGTACCGGCTTTGACCGCTGGATGAAGCAGCAGAAAATTAAGCGGATTTACCAGGGGCGCAACGTGGTGGCGGTTTCCGACGCCGTGGGGCGCGATCTGGTGGACGCCTTCGCCCTGCGCCCGGCGCAGCTGAAAACCATCTATAACCCGTTCGATATCGCCGCCCTGCGCGCCGGGGCGGAAGCCGACAGCGAGCGCCCGGACGGCGACTACCTGATTCACGTCGGCCGCTTCCATCCCGGCAAACGCCACGACCGCCTGCTCGAAGCCTACGCGCAAAGCGGCATCGACGCGCCGCTGGTGCTGTTAGGCCAGGGGAAACCGGAGCAAGAGCAGCGCCTGCGCCAGCTGGCCAAAACGCTGCAGATTGACGACCGGGTGTGGTTCAAAGGTTTTCAGGAAAACCCCTTACCGTGGATCAAAGGCGCGCGGATGCTGGTTTTGAGCTCGGATAGCGAAGGATTCGGCAATGTGGTGGTGGAGGCGCTGCTGTTGCATACCCCGGTCGCCAGCACCCGCTGCCCCGGCGGCGTCACCGAGATCCTCACCGGCGAACTTGCCCGCGGTCTGGCGGATCTCACCAGTCCGGCGCTGGCTCAGACGATGCAAAGCATTTACCATAACCCGCCGGCCATCGACGATGCCGCGCTGGAAAAATTCAGCGTCGTGTCCATTTGTCAGCAGTACCGTCAGCTGCAGCGCATCTGACGCCGTTAGTTAACCAGGATCGAAGATTTATGAGTCAAACGCCTTTACTGAGCATCGTGGCTGCCGTCTACAACGGTGAGAAATTTCTTGCGCAATTCTTTGAGTGCATTGAACAGCAGCAGCTGGACAGCTATGAACTGATCCTGGTGAACGATGGGTCGACGGACAACAGCCTGGCGGTGATCGCCGAATGGCGGGATCGGCTGCAGAACGTCCAGGTGCTGGAGCAGGAAAACCAGGGCGTCTCGGTCGCGCGCAATACCGGCCTGGCGGTTGCCAGCGGCAAGTATCTCGCGTTTCCGGACATCGACGATAAACTCTATCCGGGCATGTATCGCACGCTGCTGGAGATGGCGGAGAAAGCACATCTCGATATCGCCACCTGCAACGGCACCTACGTGTACGAAAAGGGCCGCGAGAGCCACCCGATCTTTCCGCTGGACCTCTTGCCCTCGACCGGTGTGTTGCCGGGGCATGTCTGGCTCAAGCAGGCCCTGGATTCGCGGAAATTTCTGCACGTCACCTGGCTCAATATCTATCGCCACGATTTTATCCGCCAGCATCACTTCCATTTCGAGCCCGGCCTGCGCCATCAGGATATCCCGTGGACCACAGAGGCGCTGCTGGCCGCGGAGCGCGTGCAGTACACCAGTCAGCAATTCTATGATTACTACATCCACTCTGAGTCGGTGTCGCATAAGCCGGACAACGACGACACGCTGATGCGTTCGGCGCGCCATTACATGAAAATTCTGGAGATGCTGGAGGCGATCAACCAGCGTTACCCGGACAAAGTGCGCCATATCGCCGCCTGTCGCTGGCAGATCGCCAAAGAAGGCCTGGGGATCATCCACACCTTCGACAGTATGAAAGATGAGTCGAAAAAGCATGTTATCATTAAAGAATTCTTCGACCGCGGTATCTGGCGGTTAATCTGGAAAAACGCCTGTACTTTCCGTTTACGCTGGCGCCTGGGACGCCGTTATCTGCGTATTAAGCGTTATCGCCACGCGGGATAGACCAAAAACCCGCTGTTTCCGCCAAAGAGATAGCTTTACGCGGGCTAAATGCTTAGAATTTGCCCGCCAAAACAGAGAACGGATAAATAGTTTGGAATTGCTTTATACCACCCTACTTTACCTTATTCAGCCGCTGGTGTGGCTGCGGCTGCTGCTGCGCAGTCGTAAGGCTCCTGCCTATCGTAAACGCTGGGCGGAACGCTATGGCTTCTGTCAGAACAAGGTAGAGCCGGATGGCATTCTGCTGCACTCCGTTTCCGTCGGCGAGACCTTAGCCGCCATCCCGCTGGTTCGCGCCCTGCGCCACCGCTACCCTTCTCTGCCGATCACCGTCACCACCATGACGCCGACCGGCTCCGAGCGCGCCATGTCGGCCTTCGGCAAAGATGTCCATCACGTCTATCTGCCCTACGATCTGCCCGGCGCCATGAACCGCTTCCTGGACACCGTTCAGCCGAAGCTGGTGATCGTCATGGAGACCGAACTGTGGCCAAATATGGTAGCCGCGCTGCATAAGCGTAAGATCCCGCTGGTGATTGCCAACGCCCGCCTGTCCGAACGTTCCGCCAAAGGCTATGCCAAGCTGGGCGGCTTTATGCGCCGCCTGTTGAGCCGTATTACGCTTATCGCCGCGCAGAATGAAGAAGATGGCAACCGCTTCCTCGCGCTGGGACTGAAGCGCAACCAGCTGGCGGTCACCGGCAGCCTGAAATTCGATATCTCCGTCACGCCAGAGCTGGCGGCCCGCGCGGTGACGCTGCGCCGGCAATGGGCGCCGCACCGCAAAGTCTGGATTGCCACCAGCACCCACGATGGCGAAGAGCAAATTATCCTCCAGGCGCATAAAAAGCTGCTGGAGACCTTTCCGAACCTGCTGCTGATCCTTGTTCCTCGCCATCCGGAGCGCTTCCCTGACGCCCGCGACATGGTGCAAAAAGCCGGAATGAGCTTCACTCTGCGCAGCACCGGCGAGATCCCCTCCTCCAGTACCCAGGTGGTCATTGGCGATACCATGGGCGAACTGATGCTGCTCTACGGCATTGCCGACCTCGCTTTCGTCGGCGGCAGCCTGGTGGAGCGCGGCGGCCATAATCCGCTCGAGCCGGCGGCACACGCCATTCCGGTGCTGATGGGGCCGCATACCTTCAATTTCAAAGATATCTGCGCCAAGCTGCAGCAGGACGATGGCCTGATCACCGTCACCGACGCTAACTCGCTGGTCAAAGAGGTTTCCACGCTGCTGACCGATGAAGACTACCGCCTGTGGTATGGCCGTCACGCGGTGGAAGTGCTGCACCAGAACCAGGGCGCGCTGTCGCGTCTGCTACAGTTACTGCAACCTTACCTGCCGCAGCGGAGTCATTAATGTCGAACCGGCTTTCCGTGGTGATGATCGCCAAAAACGCAGCGGACCTGCTGCCGGATTGTCTGGACTCCGTTAGCTGGGCGGATGAAATTATCGTCCTCGACTCCGGCAGTACCGACGGCACCGTCGAGCTGGCTCGCCGCCTCGGGGCGCAGGTCTATACCCATACCGACTGGCGAGGCTATGGCATTCAGCGCCAGCGCGCGCAGGACTACGCCACCGGCGACTGGGTGTTGATGATCGATACCGATGAGCGCGTCACGCCGGAACTCAGACAGGCTATTCTTACGGTCCTGGCAGCCCCGCAGCGCGGCGCCATCTACAGCATCGCCCGCCGTAACTATTTTCTCGGACGCTTTATGCGCCACAGCGGTTGGTACCCCGATCGTGTCCTGCGCCTGTACGAACGCGCCCGTTACCGCTATAACGATAATCTGGTCCATGAATCGCTGGATAGCCTGGGCGCCGAGGTCATTCCGTTGACCGGCGATCTCCTGCATCTGACGTGCCGCGACTTCGCTGGCTTTCAGCAAAAACAGCTGGCGTATGCCGCCGCATGGGCGCTAGAACGCCACCAGAAGGGCAAGAAGACCTCGATGACGGGGATATTCAGCCACACGCTGGGCGCGTTCCTGAAAACGCTGCTGCTGCGCGGTGGGGTGCTGGACGGTAAGCAGGGCTGGTTACTGGCGATGGTCAACGCGCAGTATACGTTTACGAAATATACCGAGCTGTGGGCGCTGAGCCACGGCTACTCGGAGAAAGAGTCATCATGAGCACAAAAGCGATCTATCCGGGTACCTTCGATCCCATCACCAATGGCCATATCGATATCGTCACCCGCGCGGCGAGTATGTTCGATAAAGTGGTGCTGGCTATCGCCGCCAGCCCGAGTAAAAAGCCGATGTTCAGCCTTGATGAACGTATTGCGCTGGCGGAGCAGGCGACGGCCCACCTGGTGAATGTTCAGGTGGTCGGCTTCAGCGACCTGATGGCCAGCTTCGCGCGCGCGCAGCAGGCCAATATCCTGATCCGCGGCCTGCGGGCGGTGGCGGATTTCGAATATGAGATGCAGCTGGCCCATATGAACCGCCATTTGATGCCCACCCTTGAGAGCGTGTTCCTGATGCCGTGCAAAGAGTGGTCGTTTATCTCCTCTTCGCTGGTCAAAGAAGTCGCGCGCCACCAGGGCGATGTCTCTCACTTCCTGCCAGCCAACGTCCACCAGGCGCTGTTGAATAAGCTGAAGTAACGCATCTGCTGGGGCATGAGCCAGGCTGGCGCTGCGCTTATCTGGCCTACAAACGTCCCCGGCCCACCAGATGCGCACCCGCAGGTCCGCTGACCTGACCGACAATCATTCCTGTTCCGGTGACTATTTCTGACACTGGCGGCAATAAAAGGTCGCCCGCTGGGCATGCTTGGTCCCGACAACCGGCGTGCCGCAGATCCGGCAGGGTTCGCCCTTGCGGCCATAGACCTGTAGCTCCTGGGCAAAATAGCCGGGCTTGCCATCGCTTTGCAGGAAGTCCTTCAGCGTGGTGCCGCCCTGCTCTATCGAACGCAGCAGGACCAGCTTAATCACCTTCACCAGCTGCTCGCACTCGTCCCGCGACAGTGAGGACGCCAGCCTGTCAGGGTGGATCCCGGCGGAGAACAGCGATTCACTGGCGTAGATATTGCCGACGCCCACCACCAGCTTGTTATCCATCAGCCAGGGTTTGATCGCGGTTTTCTTCTTCGCGCATTTCTGCTGGAGATAATCGGCGTTGAAGGCGTCGCTCAGCGGCTCCGGCCCCAGATGCGCCAGCACCGGGTGGCCTTCCAGCTCTTTGGTCCACAGCCAGGCGCCAAAGCGGCGCGGATCGGTATAGCGCAGGACTTTACCGTTACTCATAACCAGATCAACGTGATCGTGTTTTTCCGCAGGCAGCTCTTCGCTCAGGATGCGCAGGCTTCCCGACATCCCGAGATGGACAATGATCCAGCCGTTCGGGAGTTCCAGAAGCAGGTATTTGGCGCGACGACGCACGCTGAGCACCGGAACGTCGCTCAGGCGATAAATCTCTTCAGAAACCGGCCAGCGCAGCCGTCCGTTGCGCACGACGGCGTGCAGAATGGTTGCGCCAACCAGGTGCGGCTCAATGCCGCGGCGGCTGGTTTCAACCTCTGGTAATTCAGGCATGATTTTCCTCCATTTACCCGGCGTATTGTGCTTCACGGACAGGTGGCTGAAAAGGGAGTGTGTGAAAGCAATATGGGGGAGTTTTAAAAACAAAAAACCCCGCCGGAGCGGGGTTTTTATACAAGGAGGCTAAAATTATTTGATTTTAGCTTCTTTGTAGATAACGTGCTGACGTACAACCGGATCGTACTTTTTCAGTTCCATTTTTTCCGGTTTGGTACGTTTGTTCTTCGTGGTGGTGTAGAAGTGACCAGTACCAGCGGAAGAAACCAGCTTGATTTTCTCACGAATACCTTTAGCCATGATTTATTTCCTCTAAGTACTTAGTACTTTTCGCCACGGGCACGCAGTTCAGCCAGAACTGTATCGATGCCTTTCTTATCGATTACACGCATACCTTTAGCAGATACGCGCAGGGTGACAAAACGCTTCTCGCTCTCAACCCAGAAACGGTGAGAGTGCAGGTTCGGCAGGAAACGGCGTTTAGTCGCGTTCAGTGCGTGGGAACGGTTGTTACCGGTCACCGGACGCTTGCCAGTAACTTGGCAGACTCGGGACATGTCTATTCTCCAAAAATCAAATTAGCTCGAGCTTCGTATGGGGTATTGGCGCCTCGTCAGGCTTTACAGCCTGGTCATCGCAGTTCAATGTGAACTCTCGACTGCCAGGCCCAAATGCCAAACCCGAGATTCTCAAAGGTGGCGTAGTATACGCTGACTCGGCGATGTGCTCAAGTCCCGAACAGACAAAGATCCCGAAGGATCGCCAGTTCGGGGCTAAATCCAGCCACGTTCGGCAAAAGATACATACGCACCGCGGCCGATAACCAGATGGTCAAGCACACGTATCTCCATGAATCGACAACACTTTACCACCCTTTCGGTAATCAGCCTGTCAGCCTGACTCGGCTCCGGACTACCGGAGGGATGATTATGCGCAAGGATCACGGCGGCGGCGTTCACTTTGATGGCTTCGCGTACAATTTCTCGCGGATGCACCTCAACGTGGCTAAGAGTACCAGAAAAAAGGCGGCTATGTTTCAACACGCGGTTCTGATTATCTAAAAAGATCACCATAAAGATCTCGCGCTCCTCTTCCGTCAGCTGGCTTTGCAAAAATTCCCGCGTCATCGAGGGGGTGACCAGCGCGACCTCCTCAACCAGCTGCGAGCTAAAATAGCGCCGCGCCAGCTCGGCAATCCCCTTCAGTTGCGCATATTTCGCCAGCCCCAGCCCGTCAACGGCAACCAGTTGCGCTTTATCAGCGGAAAGCAGAGCGTAGAGCGAACCAAAACGCTGCAATAACGCCTGGGCGTAGCTCAGCACATCCTGACGGCGTGTGCCAATGCGCAGAAACAGCGCCAGTAGCTCAACATCCGTCAGCGCCTCGATGCCGAATTGCAGCATCTTCTCCCGTGGCATCAGATTTTCCGTTCCGTCCATGCGCCCTCCTGCGTGAATCAGCCTATCCTGGCACAACCTGACGACGCTGCCGACCCGCCGCTTTTCACCCTGCGTAGCCGCTCGCAAAGTGAATGCCCGTCAGAGGCACGACGGCGGCAGGATTGTGATAAGATGCGCGGATTCTGGTCTACGGCAACAGGAATACATCATGATGACTCTGGCGGGTAAAAAAATCGTCCTGGGCGTCAGCGGCGGTATCGCGGCGTATAAAACCCCGGAACTGGTACGGCGACTACGTGAACGCGGCGCGGAAGTGCGTGTCGCAATGACGGAGGCGGCAAAAGCGTTCATCACCCCACTCAGCCTGCAGGCGGTATCCGGCTATCCGGTTTCCGACAGCCTGCTCGATCCGGCGGCGGAAGCGGCCATGGGCCATATTGAGCTCGGAAAATGGGCCGACCTGGTGATCCTCGCCCCGGCGACCGCCGATTTGATCGCCCGCGTGGCGGCAGGCATGGCCAATGATTTGGTGTCGACGATCTGTCTCGCCACCCCTTCCCCGGTTGCCGTCTTGCCCGCCATGAACCAGCAGATGTATCGCGCGCAGGCCACCCAGCATAATCTGCAGACGCTCGCTTCCCGCGGCCTGCTGCTGTGGGGACCGGACAGCGGTAGCCAGGCCTGCGGCGACGTCGGCCCGGGGCGAATGCTCGATCCGTTAACCATCGTGGAGATGGTTGCACAGCATTTCGCCTCCCCTGTCAAAGATTTGCAACATCTCAACCTCATGATTACCGCGGGCCCGACCCGTGAGCCGTTGGATCCGGTGCGTTACATCTCAAACCACAGCTCCGGTAAGATGGGCTTCGCGATTGCCGCCGCCGCCGCACAGCGCGGCGCGAACGTGACCCTGGTCAGCGGACCGGTATCGCTACCGACACCGCCCTTTGTGCAGCGCATTGATGTAACTACCGCGCTGGAAATGGAAGCGGCCGTCCAGGCCAGCGCTCAGCAGCAGCACATTTTTATTGGCTGCGCCGCGGTGGCGGATTACCGCGCCGCCGCCATCGCCGAAGATAAAATAAAAAAACAAGGTGATGAATTAACAATAAAAATGGTTAAAAACCCGGATATCGTCGCCGGGGTTGCAGCGCTAAAATCGCATCGCCCCTACGTCGTTGGGTTTGCCGCCGAAACGAATAATGTGGAAGAATATGCGCGGCAAAAACGTGCCCGCAAAAACCTCGACCTGATTTGCGCCAACGATGTTTCCCAGCCTAATCAGGGATTTAACAGCGATAGCAACGCATTACACCTTTTCTGGCAGGATGGGGAAAAGCGCTTACCACTTGAGCGCAAGGAACTCCTGGGCCAATTATTACTCGACGAGATCGTGACCCGTTATGATGAAAAAAATCGACGTTAAGATTCTGGACCCGCGTGTCGGCCAGCAATTTCCGCTGCCGACCTATGCCACCTCCGGCTCCGCCGGACTTGACCTGCGAGCCTGTCTCGACGACGCCGTAGAGCTGGCGCCGGGCGCAACCACGCTGTTGCCGACCGGCCTTGCGATTCATATCGCCGATCCCTCTCTGGCGGCGGTGATCCTGCCGCGCTCGGGCCTGGGTCATAAGCACGGCGTGGTGCTGGGCAACCTGGTGGGCCTTATCGACTCCGATTACCAGGGGCAGCTGATGGTGTCCGTCTGGAACCGCGGTCAGCAGAGCTTTATTATCGAGCCGGGCGAACGTATCGCGCAGATGGTCTTTGTGCCGGTCGTGCAGGCGGAATTTAACCTGGTGGAATCTTTCGATGCCACCGACCGCGGCGAAGGCGGCTTCGGTCACTCAGGGCGTAAATAAGCCCAGCAACACGGAATCTGCATCCCAACGCGCATAATGCAATAACATCACCGCAAACTCTGGTTTGCGGTCGCGTTGTGGATGTCTGCCTGACAAGTGCTTATTTTCAGGGGTATTTTAAAACATGGCAGAAAAGCAAACTGCGAAACGGAATCGTCGCGAAGAAATACTTCAATCTCTGGCGCTAATGCTGGAATCCAGCGATGGTAGCCAACGTATTACCACCGCGAAACTGGCGGCTTCCGTCGGCGTTTCTGAAGCCGCGCTGTATCGCCATTTTCCCAGCAAAACCCGCATGTTTGACAGCCTGATCGAGTTCATTGAAGACAGTCTGATTACGCGCATCAATTTGATTCTGAAAGATGAGAAGGACACATCCGCGCGCCTGCGCCTGATTGTTCTGTTGATTCTTGGGTTTGGCGAGCGTAATCCTGGGCTGACGCGCATCCTCACCGGACACGCGCTGATGTTCGAACAGGATCGGCTGCAGGGCCGTATCAACCAGCTTTTTGAACGCATCGAAGTGCAGCTGCGTCAGGTGATGCGCGAGAAAAAAATGCGCGAAGGCGAAGGCTATACTCTCGACGAAACGCTGCTGGCCAGCCAGCTGCTGGCCTTCTGCGAGGGCATGCTGTCGCGCTTTGTGCGCAGCGAGTTCAAATACCGTCCGACGGATGATTTCGACGCCCGCTGGCCGCTGGTCGCCGCACAGCTGCAGTAGTTTTTTTGCATTGCCCGGTAGCGCTCTGCTTACCGGGCTTTTTCGTTACACGCCGTAGGCTTCGCGATAAGCGCGAACTGCCGCCAGGTGTTCCGCCATCTCCGGTTTCTCTTCCAGGTAAGCGATCAGCTCTTTCAGGGTGACGATCGAGATAACCTGGCAGCCGTAATCCCGCTCCACTTCCTGAATGGCGGAGATTTCGCCGCGGCCGCGCTCCTGACGATCCAGGGAGATCAGCACACCCGCCAGCTGCGCGCCGTTGGCCTGGATGATCTCCATGGATTCGCGAATCGCCGTACCGGCGGTGATCACATCATCCACCAGCATGACCCGGCCCTGCAGTGGACTACCGACCAGATTGCCGCCTTCGCCGTGAGTCTTTGCCTCTTTACGGTTAAAGCAGTAAGGCAGGTCGCGGTCATGGTGTTCGGCTAACGCCACCGCGGTGGTGGTGGCAATCGGGATCCCTTTGTAGGCCGGGCCAAACAGCAGGTCGAACTCAATCCCGGAATCCACCAGCGCCTCGGCATAAAAACGGCCCAGCAGAGCCAGATCGCGCCCGGTGTTAAACAGGCCGGCGTTAAAGAAATAGGGGCTCTTACGCCCGGATTTCAGCGTGAACTCGCCAAACTTAAGAACCTGCTTGCTAAGCGCAAACTCAATAAACTGGCGCTGATACGGCTTCATGGATTCGCTCCTCATCTTACTTTTTTACGGTCAAAAAAAAGGCGACTTCTCAGTCGCCTTAAAAACTAATCTGCTAACGCCGCCTTCTGCGTCGTAATAATGGATTCGATCCCCCCTCGGGCTAACGCCAGGAGAGTGAGGAGCTCTTCATGGGTGAACGGCTCGCCTTCTGCCGTACCCTGCACCTCGATGATGCGACCATCTTCGGTCATCACCACGTTCATATCGGTTTCCGCGGCAGAGTCTTCGATGTACTCCAGATCGCAGATGGCTTCGCCATTAACGATCCCAACAGAGACCGCCGCCACCATCCCTTTCATCGGGTTAGTTTTCAGCTTGCCGGCCGCCACCAGCTTATTCAGCGCATCGGCCAGCGCCACGCAGGCACCGGTAATAGACGCGGTGCGGGTGCCGCCGTCGGCCTGCAGCACATCGCAGTCGAGGGTGATGGTAAACTCGCCCAGCGCTTTCAGATCAACCGCCGCGCGCAGCGCACGGGCGATCAGGCGCTGAATTTCCATCGTCCGGCCGCCCTGTTTGCCTTTTGCCGCTTCACGCGCGTTACGCGTGTGCGTTGAACGCGGCAGCATGCCATATTCAGCGGTGATCCACCCCTGTCCCTGTCCTTTCAGGAAACGCGGTACGCCTTCGTCAATGGAGGCGGTGCACAGCACTTTGGTATCACCGAATTCAACCAGCACAGAGCCTTCAGCGTGTTTTGTGTAATTACGGGTCAGGGTAACGGGGCGCACCTGGTTGGCGCTACGACCTGCTGGACGCATGATAGAAATCTCCGGCTTGAAACGAATGTAAGGCCGCATTATACGAATTTCATGGCGAAAAGCCTATGCCAACACCTGCCGGGCGCGCACATAATGTCAGTCCAGCGTTTTCCGATAAGATTTCAACCCTACGCCGATCACTATCACCGCCAGGCCAATCAGCGGCAACAGATCGGGTAATAATGCCGTCGCAGAATACCCTTTCAGCATAATGCCCTTTACCAACCGGATGAAGTAGGTCAGCGGCAAACAGGAGCCAATGGCTTTCGCCCAGTCGGGCATACTAATAAAAGGACTGATAAAGCCAGACAGCATAATGGAAGGGATAAAATAAAATGACGACATTTGCAGCGCCTGCAGTTGGTTTTGCGCTATGCCAGAAATACCAATGCCGATTGACAGGCAGAGGAAGACATAAATTAACAACACCAAAAAAAGCAGGAAAACGCTGCCATGAAGAGGAATATCAAATAACAGAACGGCGGCAATCAGAATTAACGTCGCCTGAAACAGGCCAATGATAACAAAAGGTGTTATCTTACCAACAATGACCTCAAGCCCCGTCAAAGGAGAAACCAGTAAATTTTCTAACGCACCGTTTTCTCTCTCACGAGTAATCGACAGAGCGGTCATCAGGATCAAGGTTGTACTGAGTATCGACCCCATAATACCGGGAATCGTATTAAACTGGGTGATCCCCTCCGGGTTAAACATGCGATGGATAATAAGCTCAAAATCATCCTCTTTTTGCTCTACACGCATTTCACCCGGCAAGTCTTGCTGAAACATCGATTTCGCAACCTGCACCAGAGCACTTAACGCATTTCCCGTGGTCATCGGATCGATAGCATCCCCCTGAATGAGCAGCTGAGGTTTTTCTCCACGCAGCATCTTGCGCGTAAACCCCTCGGGGATCGTTACGATAAAAGTGACATCACCTCGAACAAATGCTTTCTGAGCTGCCTCTTCAGAATCGACTGGTATCATCGAAAAATATCCGGTATTTTGCGCTCCTGTCACAAAAACCTGACTCATGCGTTCGCTATCGTAATTCAGTAATGCGGTAGGAAGATGATGCGGGTCCATATTTATCGCATAGCCAAGAATGATCAGCTGAAAAATAGGGGTAAGGAGTACCATGCTGATACTGACTTTATCACGACGTAATTCGTGGATCTCCTTAATAACCACACCGAACCAGCGGATTAGAGAGAAGTTTAAATTAATTTTTTTCACAATTGTTTTTCATCAAATAGGTAAATGCGTCTTCCAGATTGGTATCGACCTGGCAGAACTCATAACCCTGTTGTTTAAAAGCAAATAGCGCGGATGCTAACTTCGCTTCATCTCTGGAAGTAACATAAAGCTGATTGCCAAAAATGACCGTTTGTTCAATATCCGGCAAGCGCTGGAGCTGGCTTTCAAGCACCGTCAGCCCAGCGCCGCTGGTTCTCACGGTAATAAGATTCTGCGAAGCGATAATCGATGCAATAGTGCCATTCGCCAGTAGCCGACCATAAGAGAGGTAAGCAACTTTATGGCAGCGCTCTGCCTCGTCCATATAATGCGTACTCACCAGTATTGAGATCCCTTTGTCAGAGAGCTGATGCAGCATTTGCCAGAACTCCCGTCGCGCTTTTGGATCCACGCCAGCGGTCGGTTCATCCAGAAACAGCAAAACAGGTTCATGCAACATGCAGGCGGCGAGGGCCATTCTTTGCTTCCAGCCGCCAGAAAGTTCCTTAGCCAGCTGGTGCTGCCGGGAAGTAAGACCTAATTCTGTAAGCGCATCCTCAACCCGGGCCTTACGCTGGTCAAGGCCATATAATCGTGCAATAAAATATAAGTTTTCCCGAATAGTTAAATTTCCCCACATCGAGAAATACTGAGTCATGTAGCCTATCTTTTGTTTTATTTTTTCCCGCTGAGTGAAGATGTCCATACCCAGACAAAAACCTTCACCTGAATCGGGCGTAATCAAACCGCACATCATCCGTATCGATGTCGTTTTTCCGCTACCGTTCGGACCAAGAAAACCATAAATCTCGCCTTTTGCCACCTGTAATGAGAAATCCTTTACGACATGATGTTCGCCAAAATGTTTATTGAGATTTTTCACATCAATACAAAGATTATTCATTGCCAATAATCTCCACATCAAACGGCTGACCGATTTTCATCCGTTCAGCCTGCTCCAGGACAGGGATCGCCTCGGCCATAAAAATAAGTTTTTCACGGCGTTTCGTACTGTAAATAACCGGGGGCGTAAACTCTGCTTCAGGACTGATATAATTAATAACGCCAGGAATAGGTTCTGCACAACCGTCGCATAAAAGTCTTACCTTCGTCCCGATATAAAATTTACCGAGCATCGCCTCGGGTATAAAGAAGCGTACTTTTATATTCTCAGGTGGTAACAGACTGATTATTGGTCTGCCGGCTGAAGGACGCTCCCCGACACGATATATAATATCAAAAACTTTGGCATTTATTGGAGATACAATCGTCGTTTGCTGAACATCCCGAAGCGCTTTATCACGTTCGAGTTTTGCCGCGGCCACCATCGAGAGCTGTTGGCTAATCTCATCCTGACGGGCCGGTAGTTGCCGTGCCTTGAGTTGATTAATTAACTCTTCAACCTGTGCGCCTTTTTGCGTTAACTCATCCCTGATATCCTCCCATTCCGCCCGCGATATGGCATGGTTGGCATAAAGATGACGATATCGCCCAAGCTGCCGCTTTACCTGTGATTCTGCCGATTGGGCTTTTTTTAGCTGTGACCGTATAATATCCAGCTCTTCTGGCCGCTCTCCCGATTTCAGATTTCGTAACACTGCGCTCTCAGCTGAAAGTTTTTCTTCAGCACGCAGGAAAATATTTTGTGCATCGAAGGAGTCAATCTTCACTAACTCCTGTCCTGGAATGACATTATCGCCCTTATTAATGAAGATTCGTTCTATTTTTTCATTACCAGAATAAGAAAGGTATACAAATTCACCATGTGAATAACCGGATAGCATGTTATCCGGTTTGTTATCACATCCCGAGAGTACTAGCATCGAAATCATGACAAAGCATTTAGTTACTGACTTTTGCATTAAAACGTATCCATACGCATATCATTTCCCTTATTACTGACGGCTGGATTAAAGCATCATTACTCCAGTACCCGCTAGTCATCGTCAACTCAGTCTTTTAAATAATGTTTAACGTATACTTCATTCAATTTATCAATAGCGCTCAGATTTAACCCAGCTATCGAGTTAAAAGCCTCATCTTTAGTAAATGAAATAATCGACGACCCACCTGGAGAGAACCATTTAGCAGTCTGTTTAAAAGGCCAGGGCAGCTTATAACCTTTTTCTCTCAGAAGATGATTTAACATACTCCAGTCTTCGCTAAAATCGTTTCCGCTAAAAGGACTATCGCTTTGTGTAGTTTCTACCGTGAACAGGGCTATTGGTGTACAAAAATCAGTCGTGGTGGGAAAGTACATATTATAAAAACTCACAATCAGTTTCTGTACCTCTTCAGGAAAAGATCCTGGGATAGTCAACACACCTAATAAATATTTATAGTTGGGGTATCTTTTTATAAAATCGAATATACCTTGCCATAAATAATCAAGAACATTACCTTTTTGATAAGGTTTCTGGATAAAGCCACGACCTATTTCTACACACTGCTCTAAGCACAAATAGGCGCTATCATGATATTTAAATAAGCTATTACTATAGAGGCCAGCTATTCCATGGCGGGCGAGTTGCTCGCCAACAGGAACGAGACGGTACGCCCCCAGAATTTCTGTTTCAGCAGGATCCCACAATAAAATGTGATAATAACTTTCATCAAAAATATCATTATCTCTATCTTTACCGGACCCTGAACCAATATCGCGATAACAGCGTTCGCGTAAGCGTCCTAACTCATCAATAATTGGTGAGAAACGGCCAGTATTGCAGCGATAAATCAATAATTTTCTTCCATCATCAAACTGTCTTAATATTTCGCACTCATCTATCGCACTTATTAAATCCTCTCTATCTTCTTTTAGTCCTTGTGGCGAAATCGTATCGACAAGAGCTGCTCCATTCTTCCCTATGCTCTGGAGGTGCATCAAACATACATTAGCTGCTGCAGAAAGATCTTCATTGTATTTTTGCAATGAAGATAAGGTTATTTGCTGTCCGATATTGATTCCCATGGTCTTTCCACGATGGCGGAGAGCTTCACGAATAACCATTATATTTGACAGTTGCCGCCAGATCGTTGCAGTAAGATAATAAACGTTACTGTTTTTACCCGTAATATGAATAGGCACCAGCGCCGCATTATTTCTCATCGCCAGCTGTAAAAAACCGGGGTTCCACTTATGCTCCTGTAAACCTGAAAGAGACCAGTTAGCCAGTTTACCCGCTGGACATATAATTAATACGCCTCCCTCTCGCAGATGATTGTTCATCTCTCTAAATTTTTTATGGCTCATCTTACCGGCCATATTTTCAATACCAATGGTCAGTTCTGCCACCTGTGGAAATATAATTGGCAAAATGTGGTTGGCAATTATTTTTATATCTTTCCTCACCCGGGAGACCGTATGTATTAAAGCAAGACCATCGATGACAGTTGGATGATTTGAAATAACAACCGCTGCCCCATTTTCGGGTATGTTATTAAATTGATGTTGTTCGGTTGCACATTGCAATTCAAGGAGATCGACGACCGAATTAACCCATTCGACTCCACTTTGATTAACTAACCGATCGTTATATATTATGCGAGTAAATTTCTTATTGCCGAAAGCGGACCTGAAAAGCCATTTTTTCCAAAAGGGTATATTTGTATTTGGGAAAAATTCTCTAATGACTTTATCAAAGATAGTGTCCATATTAAAATCCTTTTTATAGAACTCATCTAAAATGACTATACTCGCGATCTTGCTGCCGGACAATACTACATAAAGTTAAATCATTGCCATTACAAAACAAATAAATATAATTAAATTGATTATATTCATGAAGAGAATGCACCCAACAGAGATATTAATACTTTTGTCATATTGAATTCAGAAAAAGCATACATAATAGTTAAAGGTAATACCCCATAACATTTTTGGCGGTTATACTTTGTAAAAAATACCACGATATAGCTTTAAGACGATACAAAAACATGTGGATGATCATACTCACATTCAATAATAAAAATAGGCCTACGGTTTTTCACTCTTTTTTATTCTGCCTGAAAGCAGGGAGAGATAGCTTTACTGCGAATAGACAGAATTCATTTGATAAAAATTAACAGCATAATGATGCTTAAGCCGCGAAAGAATCAAAGCTTATTTCCTATCTGCTATAAAAGGATACATTTCACTAAGCAAAGTAATCGCATTAAATACACCGAAGCTATGTCCCTTAAAAAATCAGTCTTGAAGTATTTCATCACTATTCCTGTTAAGTCACCGCCGGCATAGCTATAATCCTTGCATTCATTATTACGAAAACAGGAACGTCTATGATCCGCAGTATGACCGCCTATGCCCGCCGTGAAATCAAGGGTGACTGGGGTAGCGCCGCATGGGAGCTGCGCTCGGTAAACCAGCGCTATCTGGAAACGTACTTCCGCCTGCCGGAGCAGTTCCGTAGCCTGGAGCCCGTGGTACGCGAGCGCATTCGCGCCCGCCTGACTCGCGGTAAAGTCGAATGCACCCTGCGTTTTGAACAAGACCCCAGCGCTCAGGGCGAACTGATTCTCAACGAAAAGCTGGCTAAACAGCTGGTTAACGCCGCCAACTGGGTAAAAATGCAGAGTGATGAAGGGGAAATCAATCCGGTTGATATCCTGCGCTGGCCGGGCGTGATGGCCGCCAAAGAACAGGATCTTGACGCCATCGCCGCCGATATTCTGGCAGCCCTTGACGGCGCGCTGGATGACTTCATCGTCGCTCGCGAAACGGAAGGCCAGGCGCTGAAAGCGCTTATCGAGCAGCGTCTTGAAGGCGTGAGCGGCGAAGTGGCGAAAGTTCGCGCCCATATGCCGGAAATTCTCCAGTGGCAGCGCGAGCGTCTGGTCGCCAAGCTGGAAGATGCTGAAGTGCAGCTGGAGAATAACCGTCTCGAGCAAGAGCTGGTGCTGATGGCGCAGCGTATCGACGTTGCCGAAGAGCTGGACCGCCTCGAAGCCCACGTAAAAGAGACCTACAACATTCTGAAAAAGAAAGAGGCTGTGGGTCGCCGTCTCGACTTTATGATGCAGGAGTTCAACCGTGAGTCGAACACCCTGGCGTCAAAATCGATCAATGCCGAGGTCACCAACTCTGCGATTGAGCTGAAAGTGCTGATCGAGCAAATGCGCGAGCAGATCCAGAATATCGAGTAATCTCAGATACCTTTCTGAAGGCCGGTTTACCGGCCTTTTTTCATTCATTTCAAAAGCACTATTTTTTTATCCAGTACCCGGCAGGTCAAAAACGCCCCTGCCGCGCACAGCAGCGTCGGGGCCAGATAGCTGTGATCCATGTGGGTGAACTCCATCACCAGCACCACCGCCGTCAGCGGCATCTGCATGGAGGCGGCGAGAAAAGCGGCTGCCCCCACCAGGGCGAAACTGCTTTCATCTCCGCCAGGGAACCCTGATTGCCAGAGCGCGCAGAGCAGCAGGCTGGCCAGCCCGCCCACCGCCAGCCCCGGGGTTAACAACCCGCCTTCCGCGCCGCCGCGCAACACCGCCAGGATCACCACCAGCTTCAGCCCTAACAGGATCGCGACCATGGAGTGAGGCAGCCCGTCGCTGAGCGCCAGCTGCATCGGCCCCTTGCCATTGCCCGGTAGCGCAGGGAACCAGAGGCTAAGGACGGCCAGAAGCGAAAACGCCAGCAGACAGAACACCGGCATCTGCCAGTTACTTCGCACGCGTGAACGCGCTGCGCTGGTCGCTTTGCGAAAGAGCCAGGCGCCGGCGCCAAGAATCGGGCCCGCCAGAATCGCCCACCAGAGAAAGGTGTGCGGAAGCGCGCTGGAAACAAAATGGTATTGCGATTCATCCCCTAACCCGAGGGTGGCCGTCCAGGCGGCAATCGCCGAGGTCATTATCGCCGCCAGCGTTTTTTCCCAGCTAAACGACAGCAGCATGACCTCGAGGGTGAACAACGCCCCTGCCAGCGGGACGTTATACACCGCCGCCAGGCCCGCGCCCGCCCCACAGGCAATCAGCGTACGGGTTTCATCCTCCAGCAGGCGCAGCTTACGCGCCACCATCCCCGCTCCCAGCGCGCCCATTTCCCGAGGAGCCACTTCGCGGCCAAGCGGGGACCCCAGCGCTACGGTGACGATCTGCAGCAGAGCGTGGATCGTCGTGGTGCCCGCGGGCATGGGGACGGAAGGGTTAGCCACCGCCGCGGCAATGGAAACCCGCTTCTGCCCATAGCGACCAAGCAGCCACCAGCCAAATCCGGCGACGATGCCGCCGGCCACGATTGCCGCGATGCGACGTGGCCAGGGCGACGCCGTGACGCCCTGTAAAAATGACACCGAACCAACGATATGCGCTGGACTGTAGCCAAAAGCCAGGTGCTGAATGGCATGTAAAATCAGCGCCAGCGCCATACCGGACAGACCGGCCAGAATCCCGGTTAATACCACAGCCATCAGGCGAGTCAGATAATGTTTGTTCCCGGCGGCGACACGCATTTTCTCATCTCCTCGAGAAAGAAAATAAAAGGATAAAGGTCGGGACTTAAACATTAGGTATTCATAGCGTTTTCAATATAGATAACCGATCGGGAATAAGACATTACTTTTTCTAATCTGTAAAAATTCAAAAAATAATACTTAACCACCAAATAAAGCCAATTTAAGCCATGTTGTCATTACTTTTTCCTGGCCTAACGACTTCACTTTAGAAAATATCAATCGTGATCCTGCGCACAAATCGTTAACCTGCCGGCCACTGTCTGGGGGGATCTATGCTGCTTCATGTTCTGTATTTAATCGGTATCACCGCGGAAGCCATGACCGGAGCGCTGGCTGCCGGTCGTCGGCGGATGGACACGTTTGGCGTCATTATTATCGCCACCGCGACCGCGCTGGGCGGGGGTTCTGTTCGCGATATCCTGCTGGGACACTATCCTCTCGGCTGGGTGAAGCATCCGGAATACGTCATCATTGTCGCCGTCGCCGCCGTCCTTACCACAATTGCCGCCCCGGTAATGCCGCACCTTCGCCGGCTTTTCCTGGTGCTGGATGCGCTGGGGCTGATCGTGTTTTCCATCATCGGCGCGCAGATCGCCCTGGATATGGGCGAAGGCCCGGTTATCGCCTCTATTGCTGCGGTCATCACCGGCGTTTTCGGCGGCGTACTGCGCGATATGTTCTGCAAGCGCATTCCGCTGGTCTTCCAGAAAGAGCTGTATGCCGGGATCTCGTTTGCCGCAGCGGTACTCTATATAGCGCTGCAACACTACGTCAGCAGCCACGATGTGGTGGTTCTGGCCACGCTGCTGTTCGGCTTTACCGCCCGCATGCTGGCGCTGCGCTGGAAGCTCGGGCTACCGGTCTTCCACTACACCCACGACGCCCACTAACCGCCTTAAAACCCGGGGATGCGCTGCCTCCTAAGCCATTGCGCCAGCGCCGCCACGTCAGGGTCATGCAGGAAAGCCACTAACTGTCGGGCTCTGATCGCCCCCACGCCCGGCAGCGTGCGCCATTGCGCTTCACTCTTTGCCGTGAGGAGGCGCCAGTTTTCACTGCCAGGCTGCGCCAGCGCCCCCTGGGGCACCGGGATCCCCATCGCCAACACCCAGCGTATAAAAGGCCGTTTACGAATAAGATCAAACTGATGCCAGAGGTGCTGCCCGCGGGCAGCCGAGATCCCCGGCATCGCCTGCAGCTGCTCCGGCGTGAGCGCCAGCCAGGAAAAAAGATGCTCCATCGGGTGCTGCTGCTGAATAACGCGCCATACGCTTTCCCCTACGCCATCGATATCCAGCGCCGACTTTGATGACAACCAGACCAGCCGGGAAAGAAACTGTTCGCTGCACTCGGGGGTGGCGAAATAGCAGGTTAGCGCATTGAATTTCGCCGCCGGCGGCGTCGGTTTATGGCGCTCGACCGTCCGCCAGACAACAGCGTCGATCCTTGGAATACCCTGGCCTGCCAGACTGATCTGCAGCTGATCGCCAACCCCGATATCCAGCGCCTGCCAGCGGCTCACAGAGCCAACGTTAACCCGCTGCACGCGTTTGTCATCCAGCCGCTGGGGCTCAAGCTCAGCCACTACGTTGAGTCTGCCGCTGCGGCCAGTACTGAAATGGATCGCCCGCACCTCCATCACCCGCGATGCCGGAGGATATTTCCAGGCTGCCAGCCACTCGCCCCTTCCCGGTGACCAGACGCGCCCCGACGGTTCGCGTCCTTCACGCACAATCACGCCATCGCTGACGAAGGGGAGCGGCGAGCGATACCAGCGCTGGCGCCACTCCGCCACCTGCTCAACGCGCGTTACCGAATGGGTGTATTGTCCGCTGTAGCCAAACCCCGCCTGCGCCAGCAGCTGCTGTCGACGGCGCATATCCGAGGGACCGTCTGGCCAGGCCCAGATAAAAACGTCCAGCTGGCTCAGCGGCGCCGCCGCCGCGTCAGCCCGCATCATCAACCCGGCGACTTTCGCCCGCGCGTTCATTCCGCCAGCCTGCTCCTGAATATGCCCCTCCCGACGCAGAAATAGCTCCCCCTGCAGCACGCTGTTGGCCAGTTCGCCGGTCGTCAGCTTCGCCAGCGCCGGGATCTGCCGCGCTCGGGCGGTCCACAACTCACCGCGCAGGCCATCCCCGCGGCTAATAGCCTGAACCAGATGCCCCTGGCGATAGACCAGGGTGACCGCCACGCCGTCCACTTTAGGCTGTACCCACAGGTCGGCTTTATTTTTCATCCAGCGGGCCACGCTGGCCCCATCCGCCAGCTTGCGCACGCCAGTATGGGCGACTGGATGACGCGTATCGCCAGTCGGCGGAGGCAGATCGTCATCCTCAGGCGTCGCGCCCGGAAAGCATTGCCGCCACTGCGCCAGGCGCAAGGCGAGCTGGTCGTAAACGTCATCGCTCACCTCGCTGGCGCCCTGTCGCCAGTAAGCCTCGTTCCAGGCGTCAATCTGCTGATGTAGACGTGCGATCTCCTGTCTGCCTTTGGCCGGCGGCCAGTCCGGACACGTCGCCAGCGCGCTGGCGGAGAACATCCCTATCGCCAGCCACCCTCCTCCTTTACGCATTGCTGTCCCCTCCTTCATCACCTGGCGGAGAGTCTGCGGCAGAATGCCGGAAACCGCGACGGGCGCTTTTTCACCCTGCGAAGCGCCTTCCAGGATTTACACCTCGTTGCAGCAACGGCTGGCGAATTCAGGAAAACGGCAGGCAAAATGAAAGAAACAGCGGCAAAAAGTGTGACAAGGACTGCGTCACGCCGCGGCGACGTGTATAATAGGCTCGTATGTAGGACCTCTTTCGATAACCACATACAAAAGACACTCATGGCTCAAGGCACGCTTTATATTGTTTCCGCCCCTAGCGGCGCGGGTAAATCCAGCCTGATTCAGGCTTTATTAAAAACCCAACCGTTGTATGACACCCAGGTATCGGTTTCCCATACCACGCGGGCGCCGCGTCCGGGTGAAGTGCACGGCGAACATTATTTCTTCGTGAATCACGACGAATTCCGCTCGATGATTGGCGAAAACGCGTTTCTGGAACATGCAGAGGTCTTTGGCAACTATTACGGCACGTCGCGTAAAGCGATCGAGCAGGTGCTGGCGACCGGCGTTGATGTCTTCCTCGATATCGACTGGCAGGGCGCGCAGCAGATCCGTAAAAGCATGCCTGGCGCACGCAGCATTTTTATTCTGCCGCCGTCAAAAGATGAACTGGACCGTCGCCTGCGCGGCCGCGGCCAGGACAGCGAAGAGGTGATCGCGAAGCGAATGGCTCAGGCCGTTGCGGAAATGAGCCATTACGCCGAATATGATTACCTGATTGTGAACGATGATTTTGACACCGCCCTGAGCGACCTGAAAAATATCATCCGCGCTGAACGTCTGCGCATGAGCCGCCAAAAGCAGCGACATGGCGCTTTAATCACCAAACTATTGGCAGACTGAACCCACATTCAGTATCATGCCCAGTCATTTCTTCACCTGTGGAGCATTTTAAGTATGGCACGCGTAACTGTTCAGGACGCTGTAGAGAAAATTGGTAACCGTTTTGACCTGGTACTGGTCGCCGCGCGTCGCGCTCGTCAGATGCAGGTAGGCGGAAAGGATCCGCTGGTACCGGAAGAAAACGATAAAACCACCGTAATCGCACTGCGCGAAATCGAAGAAGGTCTGATCAACAACCAGATCCTCGACGTACGTGAGCGCCAGGAACAGCAAGAGCAGGAAGCCGCTGAATTACAAGCCGTTACCGCGATTGCTGAAGGTCGTCGTTAATCACACAGCGGGTCGCCCTTGTATCTGTTTGAAAGCCTGAATCAGCTGATTCAAAACTACCTGCCGGAAGACCAGATCAAACGTCTGCGGCAGGCGTATCTCGTTGCACGTGACGCTCACGAGGGTCAGACACGTTCAAGCGGTGAACCTTATATCACGCACCCGGTCGCGGTAGCCTGTATTCTGGCCGAGATGAAGCTCGACTACGAAACGCTGATGGCCGCGCTGCTGCATGATGTGATTGAAGATACTCCCGCCACCTACCAGGACATGGAACAGCTTTTTGGTAAAAGCGTCGCCGAACTGGTAGAGGGGGTATCGAAACTTGATAAGCTCAAGTTCCGCGATAAAAAAGAGGCACAGGCCGAAAACTTTCGCAAAATGATCATGGCGATGGTGCAGGACATCCGCGTCATCCTCATCAAGCTTGCCGACCGCACCCACAACATGCGTACCCTGGGCTCGCTACGCCCGGATAAACGCCGCCGCATCGCCCGCGAAACGCTGGAAATCTACAGCCCGCTGGCGCACCGTTTAGGTATCCATCACATCAAAACCGAGCTCGAAGAGCTGGGCTTTGAGGCGCTGTACCCGAACCGCTACCGCGTCATTAAAGAGGTGGTCAAAGCGGCGCGCGGCAACCGTAAAGAGATGATCCAAAAGATTCTCTCGGAAATCGAAGGGCGTTTGCAGGAAGCGGGGATCCCCTGCCGCGTCAGCGGTCGCGAAAAGCATCTGTACTCGATCTACTGCAAAATGGTGCTTAAAGAGCAGCGTTTTCACTCGATCATGGATATCTACGCCTTCCGCGTTATCGTCCATGATGCCGATGTCTGCTACCGCGTGCTTGGCCAGATGCACAGCCTCTATAAACCGCGTCCAGGTCGTTTCAAAGATTACATCGCTATTCCGAAAGCGAACGGCTATCAGTCTTTGCACACCTCGATGATCGGCCCCCACGGCGTCCCGGTCGAGGTACAAATTCGTACCGAAGACATGGACCAGATGGCGGAGATGGGGGTCGCGGCGCACTGGGCTTATAAAGAGCACGGCGGCGAAAGCAGCACCACCGCGCAAATCCGCGCCCAGCGCTGGATGCAAAGCCTGCTGGAGCTGCAGCAGAGCGCCGGCAGCTCGTTTGAATTTATCGAGAGCGTTAAATCCGATCTGTTCCCCGATGAGATTTACGTTTTCACCCCGGAAGGGCGCATTGTCGAACTGCCCGCTGGCGCCACGCCGGTGGACTTCGCCTATGCGGTGCATACCGATATCGGCCATGCCTGCGTCGGCGCGCGCGTCGACCGCCAGCCCTATCCGCTGTCGCAGCCGCTCTCCAGCGGTCAGACTGTCGAAATTATTACCGCGCCGGGCGCACGTCCGAATGCCGCCTGGCTGAACTTTGTCGTCAGCTCGAAGGCGCGCGCCAAAATCCGTCAGCTGCTGAAAAACCTCAAGCGCGATGACTCGGTCAGCCTTGGCCGTCGCCTGCTCAACCACGCGCTGGGCGGTAGCCGCAAACTCGCCGAGATCCCGCCGGAGAATATCCAGCGCGAGCTCGACCGGATGAAGCTGGCCTCGCTTGACGATCTGCTGGCGGAGATCGGTCTGGGCAACGCCATGAGCGTGGTGGTGGCAAAAAACCTGCAGCAGGGCGAAGCCGCTGCGGCGCCGGTGCCGGCCAATGCCTCAAACCACGGCCATCTGCCGATCAAAGGCGCCGATGGCGTGCTGATCACTTTCGCCAAGTGCTGTCGCCCGATCCCCGGTGACCCGATTATCGCCCACGTCAGTCCCGGCAAAGGGCTGGTTATCCATCATGAATCCTGTCGTAACATCCGCGGCTACCAGAAAGAGCCGGAGAAATTTATGGCGGTTGAGTGGGATAAAGAGACCGCTCAGGAGTTCATTACGGAGATCAAGGTGGATATGTTTAACCACCAGGGCGCACTGGCTAACCTGACGGCGGCGATCAACACCGCCTCTTCCAATATCCAGAGCCTGAATACGGAAGAGAAAGATGGCCGCGTATACAGCGCCTTTATCCGCCTGACCGCCCGCGACCGCGTGCATCTGGCGAATATCATGCGCAAAATACGCGTCATGCCGGACGTGATTAAAGTCACCCGTAACCGAAATTAGCTTTTAGACAAAACATTCGAATTGCATCAAGGCGGCAAGCGAATGACAAATCTGCCGGGAGCAGATTTGAACGCTGCCTGCAGCGCCCCCGTCAGGGGCGAGGCCCAGGGATGGGCCGCGTGATCCGCAGCGGCTAAAGAGGTAATTCGAAGGATTAAGAGTAATGAATTCACAGCGTTATGCGCGTATCTGCGAGATGCTCGCCAGGCGTCAGCCTGACCTGACGGTCTGCATGGAGCAGGTCCATAAGCCCCATAACGTCTCTGCGGTCATCCGGACCGCAGACGCCGTTGGCGTACACGAGGTGCACGCGGTCTGGCCGAGCAGCCGGATGCGCACCATGGCCTCCGCCGCCGCGGGCAGCAACAGCTGGGTGCAGGTGAAAACCCACCGTACCATCGCAGATGCCGTCGGCCACCTCAAAGGCCAGGGTATGCAAATCCTCGCCACCCATCTTTCCGACAAAGCCATCGATTTCCGTGAAATCGACTATACGCGCCCAACCTGCATCCTGATGGGTCAGGAGAAAACCGGCATCACTCAGGAAGCGCTGGCCCTGGCGGATCAGGACATTATTATCCCGATGATCGGCATGGTGCAGTCGCTGAACGTCTCCGTCGCCTCGGCGCTGATCCTGTATGAAGCCCAGCGGCAGCGACAGAATGCCGGGATGTACCAACGCGCCAACAGCATGCTGCCGCCGGAAGAGCAACAGCGCCTGCTGTTTGAAGGCGGCTATCCGGTGCTGGCCCGCGTCGCGAGACAAAAAGGGCTGCCTTACCCCCACGTTAACGAGCAGGGCGAAGTGGAAGCCGATGCCGCGTGGTGGGCCACCATGCAGGCTGCGAGGTAAACCCGATGTCAGGCCGCCTGTTAGATGCCGTTCCGCTCAGTTCACTCACCGGCGTCGGGGCTGCGCAGAGCAGCAAGCTGGCGAAGATCGGCCTGCATACGGTACAGGATCTGCTGCTGCACCTGCCTTTGCGCTACGAAGATCGCACCCATCTTTATCCGATAGCCGATCTGCTTCCAGGCGTTTATGCCACCGTGGAAGGCGAAGTGCTCAACAGCAATATCACCTTCGGCGGCCGCCGAATGATGACCTGCCAGATCAGCGACGGCACCGGCATCCTCACCATGCGCTTTTTCAACTTCAACGCGGCGATGAAAAACAGCCTCGCGACCGGTCGACGCGTGCTGGCCTACGGTGAAGCCAAACGCGGGAAGTACGGCGCCGAAATGATCCACCCGGAATATCGCGTCCAGGGCGATATGAGCACCCCGGAGCTGCAGGAGACCCTAACGCCGGTCTATCCGACTACCGAGGGCATTAAGCAGGCGACCCTGCGCAAGCTCACCGATCAGGCGCTCGAGCTGCTGGAGACCTGCGCTATCGGCGAACTCCTGCCGCCGGAGCTGGCGCAGGGGATGATGAGCCTGCCGGAGGCGCTGCGCACCCTGCATCGTCCGCCGCCATCGTTATTGCTTAGCGAGCTGGAAAGCGGCAAGCACCCGGCGCAGCAGCGCCTGATTCTGGAAGAGCTGCTAGCGCACAACCTCAGCATGCTGGCGCTGCGGGCAGGCGCCCAGCGCTATCACGCCCTGCCGCTCGGCGCCAACGATACCCTGAAAAATCAGCTGCTGGCCTCCCTGCCCTTTAAGCCCACCGGCGCGCAGGCGCGGGTCACCGCCGAGATCGAGCGCGATATGGCGCTGGACGTGCCAATGATGCGCCTGGTGCAGGGCGACGTCGGCTCCGGTAAAACGCTGGTCGCCGCCCTGGCCGCGTTGCGCGCTATCGCCCACGGCAAACAGGTGGCGCTGATGGCGCCCACCGAACTGCTCGCCGAGCAGCACGCCAATAACTTCCGCAGCTGGTTTGCACCGCTGGGCATTGAAGTCGGCTGGCTGGCGGGCAAACAGAAAGGCAAAGCCCGCCAGGCGCAGCAGGACGCGATCGCCAGCGGCGAGGTGCAGATGATTGTCGGCACCCACGCCATCTTCCAGGAACAGGTGCAGTTTAATGGCCTGGCGCTGGTGATTATCGACGAACAGCACCGCTTCGGCGTACACCAGCGGCTGGCGCTGTGGGAGAAAGGTCAGCAGCAGGGTTTCCATCCGCATCAGCTGATCATGACCGCCACGCCGATCCCGCGCACCCTGGCGATGACCGCCTACGCCGACCTCGATACCTCGGTTATCGACGAGCTGCCGCCGGGCCGAACCCCGGTGACCACCGTCGCCATCCCGGACACCCGGCGCAGCGATATTATCGACCGCGTGCGCAACGCCTGCACCCACGAAGGCCGCCAGGCCTATTGGGTCTGTACCCTCATCGAAGAGTCCGATCTGCTGGAGGCCCAGGCGGCGGAAGCCACCTGGGAGGAGCTCAAGCTGGCGCTGCCGGAGCTGAATATCGGTCTGGTGCACGGGCGGATGAAACCGGCGGAAAAGCAGGCGGTGATGCAGGCTTTCAAGCAGGGCGAAATGCACTTGCTGGTAGCCACGACGGTCATTGAAGTCGGTGTCGACGTGCCGAACTCGAGCCTGATGATTATCGAAAACCCGGAACGTCTGGGTCTGGCGCAGCTGCACCAGCTCAGAGGGCGCGTCGGGCGCGGCGCGGTCGCTTCCCACTGCGTGCTACTCTATAAATCGCCGCTCTCTAAAACGGCGCAGAAGCGTCTGCAGGTGCTACGCGACAGCAACGACGGTTTCGTCATCGCCCAGAAAGACCTTGAAATTCGCGGTCCCGGCGAGCTGCTCGGCACCCGCCAGACCGGCAACGCCGAGTTTAAAGTGGCGGATTTACTGCGCGATCAGGCGATGATCCCCGACGTTCAGCGCATTGCGCGCCACATTCATGAACGCTATCCGCTGCAGGCCCAGGCGCTGATCGAGCGCTGGATGCCGGAAACCGAACGCTATTCCAACGCGTAGCGGGCTTTTGCCGCGCTGCGGGCAATTTTTCTACACAATGAGTGGATTATGAAACGAGAACTGGCCATCGAATTTTCGCGTGTCACCGAAGCCGCCGCGCTGGCGGGCTATAAATGGCTGGGCCGCGGCGATAAAAACTCCGCCGACGGCGCCGCGGTGAACGCCATGCGCATTATGCTTAACCTCGTCAATATCGACGGCACCATCGTCATTGGCGAGGGCGAAATCGATGAAGCGCCGATGCTCTATATCGGCGAAAAAGTGGGCACTGGCAAGGGCGATGCGGTGGATATCGCCGTCGATCCCATCGAAGGCACCCGGATGACGGCGATGGGCCAGGCTAACGCCCTGGCGGTGATGGCGGTCGGCGATAAAGGCTGCTTCCTCAACGCGCCGGATATGTATATGGAAAAGCTGATTGTCGGCCCGGGCGCTAAAGGCGCTATCGACCTCAGTCTGCCGCTGGAAGAGAACCTGCGCAATATCGCCCGCGCACTGAACAAGCCGCTGGGCGAGCTGACCGTCACCGTGCTGGCGAAACCGCGCCACGACGCGGTGATTGCTCAGCTGCAGCAGCTGGGCGTGCGCGTGTTCGCCATTCCCGATGGCGACGTCGCGGCCTCCATTCTCACCTGCATGCCGGATAGCGAAGTCGACGTGCTGTACGGCATCGGCGGCGCGCCGGAAGGGGTGGTTTCCGCCGCGGTGATCCGCGCGCTCGACGGCGATATGCAGGGCCGCCTGCTGGCTCGTCACCACGTGAAGGGCGACAGCGAAGAGAATCGTCGCATCGGTGAAAACGAGCTGGCGCGCTGCAAAACCATGGGCATCGAAGCGGGTAAAGTGCTGCGCCTTGATGAAATGGCGCGCAGCGATAACGTCGTCTTCTCCGCCACCGGCATCACCAAAGGCGATCTGCTGGACGGCATCACCCGTAAGGGCAATATGGCCACCACCGAGACGCTGCTGATCCGCGGCAAGTCGCGCACCATCCGTCGGATCCAGTCGATTCATTACCTCGACCGTAAAGATCCGGACGTCCAGCAGCACATCCTGTAATACCGCTTTCTCTCCTCCAGGCAACCGTCCGCGGGCGGTTGTCCTGTTCTTCGTTTATATTTGATCAATAGAGCTTTCTTGCGCCTGCGGGGTGGAAATCTTGCCCGTCTGGGCCGAAGATAAAGCATCGCTTGGCAACAGGAGAAGACGATGGCGGACTGGGTTAGCGGCAAAGTGACAAAAGTGGAGTACTGGACGGACGCCTTGTTCAGTTTATACGTGCGGGCGCCGGTTCAGCCGTTTACCGCCGGGCAATTTACCAAGCTCGGGCTGGAAATCGACGGCGAACGCGTGCAGCGCGCCTACTCCTACGTCAACGCTCCCGGCAATCCCGATCTCGAGTTCTATCTGGTCACCGTCCCGGAAGGCAAACTGAGCCCGCGTCTGGCGGCGCTGAAGCCGGGCGATGAGGTCCAGGTGGTGAGCGAAGCGGCTGGCTTCTTCGTCCTCGAGGAAGTACCGAATTGCGATACCCTGTGGATGCTGGCGACCGGCACCGCGCTTGGGCCTTACCTGTCGATTCTCCAGGAAGGCAAAGATCTTGAGCGCTTTAACCATCTGGTGCTGGTCCATGCCGTGCGCTACGCCGCGGACCTGAGCTATCTGCCGCTGATGCGCGAGCTTGAGCAGCGCTACGCCGGCAAATTACGCATCCAGACGGTGGTCAGTCGCGAAACCGTGGCAGGCTCGCTGACCGGCCGGGTGCCGTTCCTGATTGAAACCGGGGCGCTGGAGGAGGCGGTCGGCCTGCCGATGACCAACGACACCAGCCATGTGATGCTGTGCGGCAACCCGCAGATGGTGCGCGATACCCAACAGCTGTTAAAAGAGACCCGGCAGATGACCAAACATCTGCGTCGCCGGCCGGGCCACATGACGGCGGAGCATTACTGGTAATCAGGCGTCCGCTTTCCAGCGCACGTCCTGGGTCTCCTTGCCGAACTTATTCTCGCCCTGGGTGCCGACAAACGCCCCCAGGTCGATCAGCATCATGACGATAATCAGCGTCGGCACAAAGCGCCCGACGCCCCACTGCCAGACCTGCGGCAGCATCGCCCAGTTCCCCGCCAGCAGCATCCACGCCAAAATCATCAGCAGCGCCCACAGTCCGGATTTGCCGCGATCGTGCAGTCGCTTCACCACCACCGCCGCCGTCGGCCACAGCAGGCAGACGATAATAAACGCCGCCGTCTGCAGATTAAGCAGATTGCTCCCTGCGAGGGTGAACAGAGCGCTCATGGTCACCAACCAGATGGCAATCCAGATCCAGAAATCGCGGCGGCCAATGCGCCCTTTAATTGAGAATAACCACTGCTGTAGGGTCATGCGTTTTTCCTTATCATCATCGTCTGCGTAGTTTACCCTGGCGTCGTGACTTTTTGACAAGCGCCGCGCTTCCCGATTTAATCGTCAGCAGGCAAAAAAAGGAACGACGGGCATGAAGAAGTGGACAATCTTGTGTTTCAGTGGGCTGATGGGCCTTGCCGTCGGCCCGCACGCGTTGTCCGCAGAAAGCGAATCGACGACCGCTGCCCCCTACCTGCTCGCCGGCGCGCCGAGCTTTGACCTGTCGATCAGCCAGTTCCGGGAAAAATTTAACGCCGATAACCCGAAGCTGCCTCTGAATGAATTCCGTTCCATATCAACCAGCCGCGATCGGGCTAACCTGACCCGCGCCGCCAGCAAGATAAACGAAAATCTCTATGCCTCCACCGCGCTGGAGCGCGGCACGCTGAAGATCAAATCCATGCAGATCACCTGGCTACCGATCCAGGGGCCGGAGCAAAAAGCGGCGAAGGCCAAAGCGCTGGAGTATATGAGCGCCATGATCCGCGCCTTCGTGCCCACCCTTAGCCCGGCGCAGAGCCAGCAAAAACTGCAGAAACTCCTGACCGCCGGCAAAGGCAAACGCTACTTCGCCGACACCGAGGGCGCCGTGCGCTATGTGGTGGCAGATCATGGCGAAAAGGGTCTGACCTTCGCTATTGAACCGATTAAGCTGGCGCTATCTGAAACGCTGGAAGGTAACAATAAATGACAAAAAGCAAAGCCTTTCCAGTGACGAGTCTCTATACTGTTTCACAGACCATGCTGCCCTCTGGGGCGGCTATATTCCTTAATTCGCTTAAGTAGCGTGGAGAATTAAAATGCGACATCCTTTAGTGATGGGTAACTGGAAACTGAACGGCAGCCGCCACATGGTAAACGAACTGGTTGCGAACCTGCGTACCGAGCTGGCTGGCGTAAGCGGCTGTGCAGTTGCCATCGCCCCGCCGGAAATGTATCTGGACCTGGCTAAGCGTGCGGCAGAAGGCAGCCACATCCACCTGGGCGCGCAGAACGTTGACGTGAACCTGTCCGGCGCTTTCACCGGTGAAACCTCCGCCGAAATGCTGAAAGATATCGGCGCGCAGTACATCATCATCGGCCACTCCGAGCGTCGTACCTACCACAAAGAATCCGACGAGCTGATCGCGAAGAAATTCGCCGTGCTGAAAGAGCAGGGTCTGACTCCGGTACTGTGCATCGGTGAAACCGAAGCGGAAAACGAAGCGGGCAAAACGGAAGAAGTTTGCGCGCGTCAGATCGACGCGGTACTGAAAACGCAGGGCGCTGCCGCTTTCGAAGGCGTGGTTATCGCTTACGAACCCGTATGGGCTATCGGTACCGGCAAATCCGCGACCCCGGCTCAGGCTCAGGCGGTGCACAAATTCATCCGTGACCACATTGCTAAAGCTGACGCCAAAATCGCTGAGCAAGTGATCATCCAGTACGGCGGTTCCGTTAACGCTGGCAACGCAGCAGAGCTGTTCACCCAGCCGGACATCGACGGCGCGCTGGTTGGCGGCGCTTCCCTGAAAGCAGACGCTTTCGCGGTGATCGTGAAAGCTGCAGAAGCGGCGAAAAAAGCCTAATCCGCTTTTCCCGGCGGCGACACGCGACCTGGATGACTGATAACTCTCTGAAGCCCGGCTTCGCACAGCGCAAGCCGGGCTTTTTTTGCCGCTACAGTTTCCCCAACAGCTGATACCAGGCGTAGTCCAGCGGCAGCAAAATCAAATAGCTCACCGCCGCCAGCGCCAGACACAGCAGCATCCCCGCCCTCGCCGGGACCTTGCCTAACCCCATCGCGACCACGATCGGCGACGCTTGATACGGCAGCAGCGGCGTGGAATAGCCCAGCACCTGAATCATAATTACGCTCAGCAACGGGAAGCCGGTGGCGTCGGCAAAGCTCTGGGCAAAGGTGGTGTAGAGCGCCGGCACGCCGTTGGCGGTCATAATAAAGTTCAGCGCGCTGGTTATCCCGGTCAGAGCGAGAAAGCTGGTGAAAGGATTGTCTTTATCCAGGGGCATCACTTCCAGCAGCGCATTGCCCACCACGCCGCCAATCCCGGTTTGGGTGACGGTGATCGCCAGCCCCAGAATCCCGGCGACGTAGATGCAGGTGCGCATATTCACGCCGCTGGCAAACTCCTCGCCGCTGATAAAGCCCACCCGCGGCAGCAGCGTTACCACCGCCGCCGCCAGGCCGGTCCACGCCGGGCCGACGCCGTGCCAGCTCTCGGTCACCCACAGCGTGAGGACCACCGCCAGCAGCCACGCCAGACGCTTCTCGTCGCGGCTCATCGCCGGCAGCGGCGCCAGGTCGCGCGGCGGATGCGGCTTACCAGGAAACAGCCAGCAGATTAGCGCCACCAGCGCCGCCCCTTTCAGCCAGCCAAGCACCGGCGTATGCAGCAGTAAATAGGGGACATAATTCAAGTGGATACCGTACGAGCCTTCCGCCGCGCCGCTCATCACCAGATTCGGCACGTTGGCGGGCAGAATGGTCGCCGACAGCTGAAAGGTGCCGAATCCCACCGCCAGCGCCAGGCCGAACCAGCCGCGGCTACCGTCGGCAATGCCCGCCCGGCGGGCCATCGCCGCCACGATCGGCATCAGCAGCGCGATGCGCCCCATGTTGGAAGGCATCACGAACGCCAGGGCGTAGCTGAGGAGTACCACGCTGGCGACCATCCGCGGCCAGGAGTCGGTTAGCCGCGCCGACAACGCCTGCGCCGCCCGGTCCGCCAGCCCGGTTTTACGGATCGCGATGCCGAGCACAAAGCCGCTGAACACCAGCCAGAAGGCCGAGGAGGCAAAGCCGCCAAAGATCACCTCCGGCGGGGCGATTTTCGCCATCATCGCCGCAGCGAAAAACAGCAGCGCGGTGATAAACTCCGGCAGCAGCGACGTCGCCCAGAGCACAATGGTGACGCCGACAATCAGTGAAGGGAGGAACAGCGGGTGGGTAAGCCAGAGCGACATGCCTGTCTCCTGTCGTTTTTTTCAGCAAGAATACGACGACAGGTAAGACAGGTAAACGCCAGAACTAGTGGTTTGCGTTAAGGATGGCGCAGCGATGATCCTGAATCTCTTCCGCCGAGGCCCGGTTCAGAGACAGCAGGTTACGCTCCGTCGCCAGCAGCACCAGCGAGCCGTCGCTCTGCTGGGCCATCGCCAGCGCGAAGCGTCCCATATGCTGACGCGCCTCCGGCACCTCTTCCGCCAGCATCAGGAATGGGCTGCGCTGGGCCAGCTCCGCCTCCGTCACCCGGCGCGCCAGGTATTCATGGCCCTCAAGCCCACCCGGTAGCGGCAGCCAGCGGCTGCTGATCGCCGCCGCATCCTTATCTAACTGCGCGCGCACATCGGGGCGCAGGCAAGAGATATGAATATGGAAATGGTTTTGCGTGCGTCCGCTGCGCGAGTTGATTGCCAGCGATACCGCGTTATCCGGGACCGGCGCGCCGTGGCGCTGGCTCATGATTTCACGCCCCTGCCAGGCCTGCCAGAAGAAGTTGGGCGTCAGCGGATCCAACAGCAGCGGGCTTTCGGTGCCGTTAATGCGGTAGGTCGGCATCAGCAAATACTGCAGCGGGCCGTTACGGTCTTTAAACAGCACATAGCCGCCCTTGAGGTTCACTTCGGCGCACGGCGACGGGTTTTGCTGCTGTTGCTGATGGGGAACGCACTGCTGCAGAACAATCTTGCGCAACGCGTCCGGGTTGCCAGAGTGCAGCCAGTAGTAGCCGCCGGCCAGCGCCGCGAGGATCGCCACCAGCAGCGCCAGCAAAAAGTATCTTACTCTTCTCATTTTCATTCCCTGTTAAGCCTGAAGCGGAAGAGTAACGTAATTTGATGACTAAATGAAAACAGATGACGGGCGGGGCGCTTTTCCGGATGGCGGCTGACGCCGTACCCGGGCTACGTACGGCGCAAAACTGTAGCCCTGCTAAGCGTAGCGCAAGCAGGGATTCCCGGGTAGCGGCTGACGCCTTACCCGGGCTACGCACGGCGCAGAACTGTAGCCCTGCTAAGCGTAGCGCAAGCAGGGATTCCCGGGTGGCGGCTGACGCCTTACCCGGGCTACGCACCGCACAAAAATGTAGCCCTGCTAAGCGTAGCGCAAGCAGGGATTCCCGGGTGGCGGCTGGCGCCTTACCCGGGCTACGTACGGCGCAAAACTGTAGCCCTGCTAAGCGTAGCGCAAGCAGGGACAAGAGGTTTAACGCTGGCTAATCTGGTCGAAGGTGCCGCCGTTGGAGAAGTGCGCTTTCTGCGCTTTCGTCCAGCCGCCGAACTCCTGATCGATGGTGAACAGCTTCAGTTTCGGGAATTCATTAGCATATTTTTTCGCCACGTTCGGATCGCGCGGACGGTAGAAGTTCTTCGCCGCAATCTCCTGGCCTTCCGGCGAGTAGAGATACTTCAGGTACGCTTCCGCCACCTGGCGGGTGCCTTTCTTATCCACGACTTTATCGACCACCGAAACGGTCGGCTCAGCCAGAATCGACTCACTCGGAGTCACGATTTCAAACTTGTCTTTGCCCAGTTCGTTGGTCGCCAGCAGCGCTTCGTTTTCCCAGGCGATCAGCACATCGCCGATCCCGCGTTCTACGAAGGTATTGGTCGAACCGCGCGCGCCGGAGTCCAGCACTTCCACGTTTTTATACAGCGCCTTGACGAACTCCTGGGCTTTCGCCTGGTCGCCATGGTTCTGATGCAGGGCATAGCCCCAGGCCGCCAGGTAGTTCCAGCGAGCGCCGCCGGAGCTTTTCGGGTTCGGGGTAATGACCGACACGCCCGGTTTGATCAGGTCGTTCCAGTCATGGATCTGTTTCGGGTTGCCCTTACGGACGAGGAACACGATGGTGGAAGTATAGGGCGCGGAGTTATCCGGCAGGCGCTTCAGCCAGTTTTTATCGATACGGCCGCGCTCGGCGATCGCGTCGACGTCGTAGGCCAGCGCCAGCGTAACCACATCCGCTTCAATACCGTTAATCACCGAGGTCGCCTGCTTGCCGGAGCCGCCGTGCGACTGGCGGATCACCACGTTGTCGCCGGTCTCCTGCTTCCAGTGCGCGCTGAACGCTTTGTTGTACTGTTCGTACAGCTCGCGCGTTGGATCATAAGATACGTTTAATAGCTGAATGTCTTTTGCCAGAACGCTGGCGGATGCCAGCAACAGAGTTAACCCTACGCCCCACTTATTCATCGCACCGCTCTCTTTATGTCGTGTTGTGATGGGCTAAGCGTGCCAGAAAGCGATTCAATGATTAAAGAATAAAAAAAGATTGGCTATAACTTGCGAGTATAAAGGAAGGGATAAGGATCACCCCCTCCCTGGCGGGAGAGGGCGCGAAGCGATTAGACTTCTTCCATGCGGCCCAGCAGCGCCTGCAGACGCTCCTGCCAGCCCTGCTGCTGCTCTTTCAGCTGGCTGTTTTCGCGCTCCAGCTCTTCACGACCATGCTGCGCGCTCTGAACTTCCTGCGCCAGGGTGTTGTTCTTTTCTTTCAGCTCTTCGATTTCCATCTGCAACAGAGTGATGGTATCAATCGCCTGCTGAACCTTAGATTCTAATTTCTCAAACACTTCTAATGACATCGTCATACCTCTCCTGAACTTGCAAGGCGTTGATAGAAACTGGTGTTTCGTATACGCGGTCCCGCCTTAACGAAAATTAGCGCACATAGCGGTGTTATCGTCGATTGTATGAATCCCCGCCTCCCCTGTCCAGCGGCAAGCCGCGCAGATTGCGGTTTGCAACACTTTTCAGTCTTTACCTGGTACTTTCAGCGCAGTTAGCTCGTACTTCATGAGCCATTGTTAATTTTATGGTTAACAAAATGCGAGGTGAAACGCTCCGGCAGCGCGCTCAATGCGCGCAAATGGCGCGAAAACGCTCATTTTCTTGACGTGGTACACACATTTGAAGTTCGATATTTCTCGTTTTTGCTCGTTAACGATAAATTAACACTATGCCTACATGGCAATATGGTCGTCTGTGACCACCCTACATACAATAATCATCACCACGCTTCAGGATTCGATTATGAGCCAAACATCAACCTTAAAAGGCCAGTGCATCGCAGAGTTCCTCGGTACCGGGTTGTTGATCTTTTTCGGCGTTGGGTGCGTGGCTGCGCTCAAGGTCGCGGGAGCCAGCTTCGGACAATGGGAAATCAGCATCATCTGGGGTCTGGGCGTCGCCATGGCGATCTACCTGACCGCCGGGGTATCCGGTGCTCACCTTAACCCTGCGGTGACCATCGCGCTCTGGCTGTTCGCCTGCTTCGATGGCCGCAAAGTGGTTCCTTTTATTATTTCGCAATTCGCTGGCGCCTTTTGCGCTGCGGCATTAGTTTACGGGCTTTATTACAATCTTTTCCTCGATTATGAAACCACCCACCATATGGTACGCGGCAGCGTGGAAAGCCTTGATCTGGCTGGCATCTTCTCCACTTACCCGAACCCGCATATCAATTTTGTGCAGGCCTTCGCGGTAGAGATGGTGATTACCGCTATCCTGATGGGCGTCATCCTGGCGCTGACCGACGATGGCAACGGCGTGCCGCGCGGTCCGCTGGCGCCGCTGCTGATCGGCCTGCTGATCGCGGTGATTGGCGCCTCCATGGGCCCGCTGACCGGCTTCGCCATGAACCCGGCGCGTGATATCGGCCCGAAAGCCTTCGCCTGGCTGGCCGGCTGGGGTGATGTCGCCTTCACCGGCGGCAAAGATATACCTTATTTCCTGGTGCCGCTGTGCGCACCGGTGGTCGGCGCGGCGCTGGGCGCGTTCAGCTATCGTAAGCTGATTGGCCGCCACCTGCCTTGCGACACCTGCGTGGACGAAGAGCAACAGAGCCCCTCCTCTTCCACCACTCAACATAAAGCTTCGCTGTAATCTGACTACGGGACACCGACTATGACCGACAAAAAATATATCGTTGCGCTTGACCAGGGCACTACCAGCTCCCGGGCCGTTGTGATGGATCATGATGCCAATATCGTCAGCGTCTCCCAGCGAGAATTCGAACAAATTTATCCTAAGCCAGGCTGGGTCGAACACGACCCGATGGAAATCTGGGCGTCCCAAAGCTCGACGCTGGTCGAAGCGCTGGCCAAAGCGGATATCAACTCCGATCAGATCGCGGCCATCGGTATCACCAACCAGCGTGAGACCGTGGTGGTGTGGGAGCGTGAGACCGGCAAACCGATCTATAACGCCATCGTCTGGCAGTGCCGCCGCACCGCAGAGATCTGCGAGCAGCTCAAGCGTGACGGGATGGAGGAGTATATCCGCAAGGCCACTGGCCTGGTGGTGGACCCCTACTTCTCCGGCACCAAGGTGAAATGGATCCTCGACCATGTCGAAGGTTCCCGTGAGCGTGCGAAGCGCGGTGAGCTGCTGTTTGGCACCGTGGACACCTGGCTTATCTGGAAGATGACCCAGGGTCGCGTGCACGTCACCGACTACACCAACGCCTCGCGCACCATGCTGTTCAACATCCACGACCTGGACTGGGACGACAAGATGCTCGACGCGCTGGATATTCCGCGCGCCATGCTGCCGGAAGTGCGCAAGTCGTCCGAAGTGTACGGCCAGACCAACATCGGTGGTAAAGGCGGGACCCGTATTCCTATCGCCGGGATCGCCGGTGACCAGCAGGCGGCCCTGTTCGGCCAGCTGTGCGTCAAGGAAGGGATGGCGAAAAATACCTATGGCACCGGCTGCTTTATGCTGATGAACACCGGCGAAAAAGCGGTGACCTCCACTCACGGTTTGCTGACCACCATCGCCTGCGGTCCGCGCGGCGAGGTGAACTACGCTCTGGAAGGGGCGGTGTTTATGGCTGGCGCCTCCATCCAGTGGCTGCGCGACGAGATGAAGCTCATCAGCGATGCGTTCGACTCCGAGTACTTCGCCACCAAAGTGAAGGACACCAACGGCGTGTATGTCGTGCCCGCGTTCACCGGTCTTGGCGCGCCCTACTGGGACCCGTATGCCCGCGGCGCGATTTTCGGCCTCACCCGCGGCGTGAACTCGAACCACATTATCCGTGCGACGCTGGAGTCCATCGCCTATCAGACCCGCGACGTGCTGGAAGCAATGCAGGCTGACTCCGGTATCCGTCTGCACGCCCTGCGCGTGGACGGCGGCGCAGTGGCCAACAACTTCCTGATGCAATTCCAGTCCGATATCCTCGGCACCCGTGTGGAGCGTCCGGAAGTGCGCGAAGTCACAGCCCTGGGCGCCGCCTATCTGGCCGGGCTGGCGGTCGGCTTCTGGCAGAACCTTGATGAGCTGCAGGAGAAAGCGGTGATTGAGCGCGAATTCCGCCCGGGCATTGAAACCACCGAGCGCAACTATCGCTACAGCGGCTGGAAGAAAGCGGTGAAACGCGCCCTGGCGTGGGAAGAGCACGACGAAGCGTAAGGTTGTTGAGGTATTCCCGGCTGGCGGCGTAAACGCCTTGGCCGGGATACAACCAGCAGGCCGCACACCCCGTAGCCCGGCTAAGCGCAGCGCGAGCCGGGGAGAAGCCGCGCCAACGCATAAATCCCGGGGTATCCCCGGGTTGCGGCGTAAACGCCTTACCCGGGCTACACAGCCCGCAGACCGCATAATCAGGTAGCGCACCGCCTCCGGGTTTTTATCAGCCAAACACCGGCAGCAGCAGAAACAGCTTAATCACCAGCGCGTTGACGATATCGATAAAGAACGCCCCCACCATCGGCACCACCAGGAAGGCCATGTGCGACGGGCCAAAACGGTCGGTAATCGCCTGCATATTGGCAATCGCCGTCGGCGTTGCCCCCAGACCAAACCCACAGTGGCCCGCCGCCAGCACCGCGGCATCGTAGTTTTTGCCCATCATCCGGTAGGTGACGAACACCGCATACAGCGCCATCGCCAACGCCTGGACCGCCAGGATAATAATCATCGGCAGCGCCAGGGAGGCCAACTCCCACAGTTTGAGGCTCATCAGCGCCATGGCGAGGAACAGCGACAGGCTGACGTTGCCCAGCACCGACACCGCGCGATCGAACACTCGATACAACCCCGCCAGCGCCAGGCTGTTGCTAAGGATCACGCCGATAAACAGCACGCAGACGAAGGTCGGCAGCTCAAAGACGCTGCCCGCCAGCAGTTGCGCAACCACCTTGCCCAGCGTCAGACAGATGGCGATCAGGGCGATACTCTCGATCAGCACCAGCGACGTGATGACACGCCCCACGTCCGGCTTTTCAAAGGCGGTCGGCGCCACCTGATCGTCCGGCGTCCCGTCAGGAGAGGAAGAGTGCTTCACCAGGTAACGCGCCACCGGGCCGCCGATCAGACCGCCGAGCACCAGGCCGAAGGTCGCGCAGGCCATCGCCACCTCAGTGGCATTGGCAAAACCATAGCGCTCAATGAACAGCTTGCTCCACGCCGCGCCGGTGCCGTGGCCGCCGGAAAGGGTGATAGTGCCGGCCAGCAGACCCATCAGCGGATCCAGCCCCAGCAGCTTCGCCATACCGATACCGAGGGCGTTCTGCAGCAGCAGCAGACCAACCACCACAATCAGAAAGGTACCCAGCACCTTGCCGCCCGCCCGCAGGCTGGCGAGGTTGGCGTTAAGCCCGATGGTGGCGAAGAACGCCAGCATCAGCGGATCTTTGAGGCTCATATCGAAATCAATTTCGATATCCATACTTTTTTTCAGCACCAGCAGCGCCAGCGCCACCAGCAGACCGCCGGCAACAGGTTCAGGAATGGTGTATTGCTTGAGGAGGGGAACGGTTTGGACGAGTTTTCTGCCGAGTAACAGCACAAGCGTTGCGGCAACGAGCGTCGATAAGGTATCGAGATGAAACATAAAAAGCTCCTTATGGCGCATGATCCATTCACACGCGACGATATTCCTGGTGTCTTTAGCTTCTCATCATGAGGAGTCAGAGGGGGATTTTACGCAGAACGGCGGAAAAAATGACAGAAAAACATATTTTGTATCCTGAATGATGCGATTTAGCATACAAAATGTTAATTATCTCGTTGCGCATATTCACGGCATAAATTTTTATGGGCAAACGCTGGCAAACGTTTGCTTTTGGTCTACAGTCCGATAAAATTCCCGCTTTGCCACCTTGGGATTGCTTGTGATGTCCGTTAACACCGCAGAGTCAGAAAATGCGCAACCGGTTGCGCATAAACCAGCCAGCGAATTAATCTACCGCCTCGAAGATCGCCCACCGCTACCGCAAACCCTGTTCGCCGCCTTCCAGCACCTGCTGGCGATGTTTGTCGCGGTGATCACCCCGGCGCTGTTAATCTGCCAGGCTCTCGGTCTCCCGGCGCAAGATACCCAACATATCATCAGCATGTCGCTGTTCGCCTCGGGCGTGGCCTCCATTATTCAGATCAAAGCCTGGGGCCCGGTCGGTTCCGGACTGCTCTCCATTCAGGGCACCAGCTTCAACTTTGTCGCCCCGCTCATCATGGGCGGCACCGCGCTGAAAACCGGCGGCGCCGACGTCCCGACAATGATGGCCGCCCTGTTCGGCACCCTGATGCTGGCCAGCTGCACGGAAATGGTTCTCTCCCGCGTCCTGCATCTGGCGCGCCGCATCATTACCCCGCTGGTCTCCGGCGTGGTGGTGATGATTATCGGCCTGTCGCTGATTCAGGTCGGATTGACCTCCATCGGCGGCGGCTACGCGGCGATGGCCGACCACACCTTCGGCGCGCCGAAGAACCTGCTGCTGGCGGGCATCGTGCTGGCGCTGATCATCATTCTCAACCGCCAGCGTAATCCCTATTTGCGCATCGCTTCGCTGGTGATTGCCATGGCGGCGGGCTATCTGGCGGCGTGGTTCCTCGATATGCTGCCGGCCAACACCGCCCCGACCAACAGCAGCCTCATCACCGTTCCGACGCCGCTGTACTATGGCCTCGGCATCGACTGGAGCCTCCTGCTGCCGCTGATGCTGGTGTTTATGATCACCTCCCTGGAAACCATCGGCGATATCACCGCCACCTCCGATGTCTCCGAGCAGCCGGTCTCCGGTCCGCTGTATATGAAACGCCTGAAAGGCGGCGTGTTGGCTAACGGCCTCAACTCCTTTGTTTCCGCGGTCTTCAACACCTTCCCGAACTCCTGCTTCGGCCAGAACAACGGCGTGATCCAGCTGACCGGCGTCGCCAGCCGCTACGTCGGCTTTGTGGTATCGCTGATGCTGATCGTCCTCGGGCTGTTCCCGGCGGTGAGCGGTTTCGTACAGCATATCCCTGAGCCGGTGCTCGGCGGCGCCACGCTGGTGATGTTCGGCACCATCGCCGCGTCCGGCGTGCGCATCGTCTCCCGCGAGCCGCTGAATCGCCGGGCGATCCTGATTATCGCCCTGTCGCTGGCGGTGGGCCTCGGCGTGTCGCAACAGCCGTTGATCCTGCAGTTCGCGCCGGACTGGCTGAAGAATCTGCTCTCCTCCGGCATCGCCGCCGGCGGTATCACGGCGATTGTTCTGAATTTAATTTTCCCGCCGGAAAAAGCCTGATTTAACGCGCCCCCGGTCGTGCCATCGGCCGGGACGCCCCCCTGTTGTCCTCCACCGCCTGCTCCGTCACGGAAATAAACCACGCCTGCCTTGAGAAGTGCGCCTAAATCGGGCATAACACGGTTATGTGCATCTCACAGAATGGAAGACCATGAAATTTCTTGGAAAGCTGATTCTCTGGCTGCTAGTCGCTCTGCTGCTCGTCATGGTTGGCGCGTGGTTCCTGCTGCAAACCCACTGGGGCGCCCGCCAGGCCAGCGCCTGGCTCAGCAATGGCACCGGCTGGCAGGTCTCCTTCGATGCGATGGTTCATGATTTCTCCTCCCCTCTGCATGTGCAGTTGCAAAACGTCACCTTTGGCCGGGAAGGCAAGCCGGCAACCCTGGTGGCGAAAACGGTCGATATTGGTTTCAGCACCCGCCAGTTTAGCGACCCGCTGCATGCGGATGAGATTGTCCTCAACGACGGTACCCTGAATCTGTCCCCCCACTCTGCCGACCTGCCGTTCGCTGCCGACCGGCTGATGTTGCGCAATATGGCTTTCAATAGTCCGGAAACCGGCTGGGCGCTCAGCGCGCAGCGCGTCACCGGCGGCGTCAGCCCATGGGCGCCGGAGGCAGGCAATGTGCTGGGGAAAACGGCGCAGATCCAGATGAGCGCGGGCTCAATGACGCTCAACGGCGTCGAAGCCAGCAACGTCCTGATTCAGGGCAAGATTGATCAGGGCGAAGTCACCCTCTCCACCCTCGGCGCCGATGTCGCCCGCGGCACCTTAACCGGCAATGCGAAACGCAGCGCCGACGGCAGCTGGCTGGTGGATAACCTTCAGCTAAATGAGATCCGACTGCAGAGCGCCGCCTCGCTGGCCGACTTTTTCGCGCCGTTAACCACGGTCCCCTCTCTGCAGATTGGCCGCCTGGATATCACCGACGCCCGCCTGCAGGGGCCGGACTGGGCGGTAACCGACCTCGACCTGAACCTGCGCAACCTGACGCTCAGTCACGGCGGCTGGCAGAGCCAGGACGGTACGCTGTCGATGAATGCCAGCGAATTTATCTACGGCTCGCTGCACTTTTTCGACCCGATCGTGAATGCCGAATTTTCACCCCAGGGTATTGCCCTGCGCCAGTTCTCCTCGCGCTGGGAGGGCGGCATGGTGCGAACCTCCGGCAACTGGCTGCGCGCCGGTAACGCGCTGGTGCTCGACGACACCGCCTTCGCCGGGCTGGAGTACACGCTGCCGGCGAACTGGAAGCCGCTGTGGATGACGCCGCTGCCGGCCTGGCTGCAAAGCCTGACGCTGAAAAAATTCAGCGCCAGCCGCAACCTGATCATCGATGTGGACCCTGCCTTCCCATGGCAAATTACCGCTCTCGATGGCTATGGCGGCGAGCTTCAGCTGGTGAAAAACGGCAGCTGGGGTGTGTGGAACGGTAGTGCGACGCTGAACGCCGCGGCGGCGACTTTTAACCGAATTGACGTGCGCCGCCCTTCACTCAAGCTGAGCGCCACGGCGTCGACGCTCAATATCACTGAGCTCAGCGCGTTCACCGAGCGCGGTATTCTGCAGGCCACCGCCGCGGTATCCCAGCTGCCGCAGCGCCAGGTCAATCTGAGCTTGAACGGCCGCGGCGTGCCGCTGAATATTCTGCAGGCCTGGGGCTGGCCTTCGCTCCCCATCAGCGGGGATGGCAATCTCCAGCTGACCGCCAGCGGCAGCGTGCAGGCCGATGCCCCGCTCAAGCCGAATGTCAACGCACAGCTTAGCGCCGTGAACATGGAGAAACAGCAGGTGGCGCAAACGATGCGCAACGGCGAGGTCAATACCGCCCCCGCCGCGCCAGCGCCCGCTCCCGTCACGCCATAGCGATATCCCATCATCCTCTCCCCCACGGGAGAGGGAAGGCTTCTCAGCAAAAACGCCGCTCTGGCTACGCCCTCTCCCTGTCAGGGAGAGGGTCTGCAGGCATTCTGAAACCTGTGTGCAATAAGCGGCTATCTGTGCCTATTTACCGCTACTGGTTCCCTTCAAATATCAGAGTTGCTATAACCAAAATACTGGAAGTCGATAAAAAACCGCTCCCTGTCCCTACAAAAATATAAAAGGATCAATCATGCCTGAAATACGTCAGCGTATTCTGGAGAATATGCAAAAATTCTCCCGGGCCATGATCGGCGCCGTATTGTTCTTGCCGGTCATTGGCTTAATTCTGGCCCTCAGTTCAGTATTAACTAATCCGACATTAATTGCTGAAACCAGTTTCCTGCACCAGCTTGGGCAGATGCTCGGCGACACCTTTTGGCCTTTATTTGGCAACCTCGGCTTATTATTTTGCGTCGGCATTAGCTATGGTCTGGCAAAAGATAAAAAAACCGAAGTCGCGCTGGTTGCGGTGATGTGCTTCATTATGTTTCTTGGCGCCAACCACTCCTGGCTGGAACACACCCACGGACTCGCCGAAAAAATTAACGGTGAATATTATGGCACCGGGCAAACCCAGCTGCTGGGCTTTGTGGTGGTGGATATGGGCGTTTTCCTTGGCATTATTCTCGGCTGCACCATCGCGTGGGTGCACAATAAAGTCTCTACCATTGACCTGCCCGGCGCGCTGTCGATGTACGGCGGCGCCAAGCTGACGCTGGTGGCGATGACGCCGGTGGTTATCTTCTACGCCATCGCCTTTACCTGGATTTGGCCGTTTATGACCCACGGCATCTCCGCCCTCACCGGCTTTATGAAAAATGCCGGGGTCGCCGGGGTCTTCGTCTATGGTTTCTTTGAAAAATTTCTTATCCCGACCGGCCTGCACCATTTTGTCTGGTCCCCCTTCCAGCTCACCCAGATTGGCGGCACCCTGAACGTGGACGGCCAGGTGGTCTCCGGTACCCAGGCCATTTTCCTCGCCTATATGCGCCACCCGGATCTGACCCCGGTGATGAATGAGGCCCTACGCTTCTCACAGCAAGGGATGACCACTATCTTCGGCCTCGCCGGCGCCTCGCTGGCGTTCTACCACACCGCGAAGCCGGAGAAAAAAGTAATGGCTAAGGCGATTCTGCTGCCGGCGATTATCACCTCCATGCTGACCGGCATCACCGAGCCGATTGAGTTCACCTTTTTGTTTGTCTCGCCGCTGCTGTGGGTGATCCATGCGACGTTAACCGCCGCCTCGCAGGCCATTTGCGACCTCTTCACCGTACGCCCCTGGGGCGCATCGGGCCTGATCGAATTTCTGATCTATAACCTGCCGCTGCCGGTCTCCTTAACGCGCTGGCCGGGATATGTCCTTATCGGGATCGGCCAGTTCGCCGTCTACTACGTGATTTTCCGCACCCTGGTGGTGAAGCTGAATCTGAAAACGCCGGGCCGGGAAGATGACGAGAGCGTGAAGCTCTACAGCAAAGCGGAGTACCGCCAGAAAGTCGCGCAGCCGCAGTCGATTACCGATGACATTATCCGCGGCCTCGGGGGCAAGGAGAATATTCTCTCCGTCGATAATTGTTTTACACGTCTGCGCGTAGCCGTGCGCGATATGGCGCAAGTTGATGACGCGCAATTAAAAAATACCGGCGCCAACGGCGTGGTGCGCAATCGTAATGAAGTTCAGGTTATTTATGGCGTAAAAGTGGGACAGGTACGTTCCCGGGTTGATAACTGGTTAGCAGAAAATTAATGAGGAGTTGGTATGAAATTAACCGTATTAGGCGGGGGCGGCGTTCGCTCTGCATTTTTAGCGAAATCTCTGGCCTATAATGCTCACCGCATTGGTTTAACGGAGGTGGTTTTTCTCGATAACTCTGCGGATAATCTGGCGATATTCGGCGAAATTGCCCGCTATGTATTTACGACCATTCGCCCGGATATTCATTTCACGACCACCACCGACCCGGTCGCGGCGCTGCAAAACGCCAATTATATTATTACCACCCTGCGGGTCGGCGGCGATGAAAGCCGCATTCGCGACGAGCGCATTGCGCTGCAACATAACACCCTCGGCCAGGAGACCACCGGCGCCGGCGGCTTCGCGATGGCCATGCGCTCGATCCCGGCGATCCTCGACTATTGCCGGCTGATCGAAGCCCATGCCGCCGAAGACGCCATTCTGTTTAACTTTACCAACCCGTCAGGCCTGGTGACGGAAGCGATCGTCAAGTCCGGCTTTAAGCGTCGGGTCTATGGGATCTGCGATGCGCCTTCCGAGCTGATTCGTGAACTGCCGGCGATCCTCGGCTGTGAGGAGCGCGACCTGAGCGTGGAATGCTATGGGCTGAACCATTTCTCCTGGTTTACCCACTTCACCGTGCGCGGGGAAGCGGTGACCGAGCGGCTGATCGCCAGCCCGGCGCTGTACCAGAAGACCGCGATGCAGTACTTCTCACCCGAGCTGGTGCGGCTGTGCGATAACCAGTTACTCAACGAATATCTCTATTATTACTACTATCGCGACGAGGCGCTGAAGGCGATTCAGGGGGCAGGCGAAACGCGCGGGGAGCAGATCGCCCGTATCAATCAGGAGATGCGCCAGGCGCTGCGCACCGTGGATGCCAGTACGCAGCCGGAAGCCGCCTTCAATATCTGGATGCAGCACTACCTGCGCCGGGAAAACAGCTATATGCAGAACGAATCCCGGCAGGAGAAATTTCATACCCGCGAGCCGCTGACGCTGCGGCAGTTTATCGAAGAGCCGGACACCGGCGGCTATGCCGGGGTGGCGCTGGATATTCTGGAAGCGGTGAACAGCACCACCACCAAGCGGATCGTGGTGTCGATCCAGAATAATGGCACGCTCGACTTTTTGCGCCCTGACGACGTGATTGAGATCAGCTGCGACCTGAGCCGGGAGGGCCTCAAGCCGGTCACGCCGACGAAGGTGCCGACGGCGCAGAAGAACATGATTTCCTGCGTGAAAGAGTATGAGCGGCTGGCGGTAGCGGCGATCCTGCAGCAGGATAAGTCGCTGGCGGTGCGGGCGCTGATGGCGCACCCGCTGATCGGTTCCTGGTCGCTGGCGAAAACCCTGGTCGAAGCTTATCTCGACGATAAGCAGTTCGCCGCCTGGCGGTAAATCACTGACCGGACCTGGAGGCGTAGGCCGGGTAAGGCGCAGCCGCCACCCGGCAACATGGCGGCGCGGCGCCTGATATATTGCCCGGCGGCACTGCGCTTAGCGAAGCTACCTATTGCCAGGTGCGCGGGTAAACCACATCTTCAGTAGCCGCTCAAAGCCTAGGATGCAGTAGCCGAAAAACGGGTTGCTCCAGTAAATATCATCGTCGAACTTCTGCGGATCGTGAATGATAAACGCCGTATCCGCAGCCTGCGCCAGCGGGCTCTGATAATCACCGGTAAAGCAGACCAGGTTGATCTCCTTCCCCTCCAGGGCCTTCACCCAGTTGAGCGCCGAGCTGCTGCGCCCGGATTTAGAAATGATCCAGATGGAGTCGAAGCGAGCGGCGTTTTTCTGCTCAAGGATTTCGTAATCCGGCCACAGCGCCAGGCTGGCATTCACCCCAGTGACGAGAAACTTGTTATAAATATACTGGGCAATCAGCTGCGAAAAGCCGCTGCCGTGGATCAGGACGCGCTGCTGCGCGAGGCTTGCCAGCAGCGGCGTCAGCGCCTCCGCCGGCTGAATGCTCATATAGTCGATATCGTTGGTGACATCGAGCTTCGGCATGGTGATATTGAACTTGATGAAATAGACCAGCTCCAGCCAGCCGCTGAACTTAAGCTTTTTCGCCAACCGCACCAGCGAGGAGGGGTTACTGTAGCACTGCTCCGCCACGGCGCGGATCCCCTGGCGGATACACAGCTCCGGGTCGTTCTGGATAAAGCGCAGCACGGTCATTTCCGTTTTGCTTAGCTTCACGTCACGAAAGATATTTTCTAAGTCCATGGCGGGCTCCTCTCAGCGGCAGCATACGCTATCACCGTTCAGGAATAGCGTCTGCGGCCTGAGTCACCAGACTGAAATGAATGTTACTTTTTGTACAAAAATGGAATAAAAAAACCCTCTCCGCCGGAACGAGGGTGAACAAGGCGAGAATAATGGGGAGGGTGGCGCCGTCGCCCATGATGCCGTAGCCAATTTTCTCTTTGACGGACAAAACAGGATCTTTCATATGGGCACAATTCCCTTGGCGGCACCACAGATGGGTACCGGTTACATTTTTTATCAGCCTTTGCCGCAGGAAGATGAATTAGGTCATTATCAGAATATGTTTCATGTATTTTGCGATCGCGTTAGCCTGAAAAGAGTATGAAAAAGTGTAACTCTTGGATTTTGAACGGATTTGTCTCAGACTGTTCTGCAAAGTCCAGTTTTAACAGTAAAAAAGTGCGTTCAGGTATGTGGTAAACGGCTGAAAGTAGCTATAATGCGCCCCGCCTCCATGTAGCAATCGAGGCGCGGAAGATCGTCATCTCCGGTGAGGTGGCTGGACTTCAAATCCAGTTGGGGCCGCCAGCGGTCCCGGGCAGGTTCAACTCCTGTGATCTTCCGCCAAAATTGCTCCACCACTATCCGAGAAAATCTAAAAATCCCTTTATTTTTAATACACATAGTTAATCTCTCATTCGTAATCGTCCGACAAGTTCGCCCTGAATCCATGAAAAATATGTATAGTGATGTGTATAGAATTTTTATGCACATTTTTGGCTTATACACATGGCACTGACAGACATACAAATCAAACGAGCAAAGCCCCAAGACAAACCATACACATTGAACGACGGGCAAGGCCTGTCATTGCTTATTAATCCCTAATGGCTCGAAGGGCTGGCGTTTCCGTTTCCGCTTTGCCGGGAAAGCGCGATTAATGTCATCTGGTAACTACGACTTGATAAACCTTGCTGAAGCTCGTGAAAAGCGCGAGATCGCCCACAAGCAAGTTGCTAAGGGCATTGACTCGGTTGAGGAACGTAATACGCAAAAACTGGCACAGCAGCTTTCAACAGAAAACGCATTCGAAGCCATAAGCCGCGAATGGCATGCAAACAAAGCTGACCGCTGGACAGTGGCATACCGCGACGAAATCATTAAGACCTTCGAGCAAGATGTTTTCCCGTTCATCGGCAAACGTCCTGTCAGTGAGATCAAACCGTTAGAATTACTTGAAGTGCTGCGACGAATAGAGAAACGTGGAGCACTGGAGAAAACACGTAAAGTACGCCAGCGGTGCGGTGAGGTTTTTCGCTATGCAATCATAACAGGCCGAGCTGAATACAACCCTGCCCCTGATTTAGCTATCGCATTGGCCGTACCGAAGCAAAAACATCATCCTTTTTTATCCGCCGAAGAATTGCCTCATTTTATCAGAGATCTTGAAGCTTATACTGGCAGTATCATAACCAAAAATGCGACAAAGATTGTCATGTTAACTGGTGTAAGAACTCAAGAAATGCGTTTCTCTACATGGGATGAAGTCGATTTAGATAAAGGAATATGGGAGATACCAGCAGAAAGGATGAAAATGCGTAGGCCACACCTCGTGCCTTTGTCTAAACAAATTATTAAACTTTTCAAACAGCATAAACCTATTACAGCGCATTATCCTTATATTTTCATTGGTAGAAACAACCGCAACAAGCTAATCTCAAAGGAAAGTATTACTCAGGTAATTGAATTAATTGGATATAAAGGCCGAGCTACTGGTCATGGATTTCGGCATATAATGTCAAACATATTACATGAACAAGGATTTGATAGTGCATGGATTGAATTACAACTCGCACATGTTGATAAAAATAAGATCAGGGGTATATATAACCATGCTCAATATTTCGAAGGCAGGATAGAAATGATGCAAATATATTCCAATATAGTATTTCAAGTAATCTAATATAAAGGAAGGGAAAGATTATCTTTCCCTATAAAATATTCATGAATATAAATATTTTTTTATTGCTTTACGTGATATTACTTTATTAAAATTAACTCCAAAATCAAGCCAGTGAATAACATTATAATAGTATGTAATCTGTTTCGAATAATCAGATAATATCATGCTAATTTGATCTTTCGTCATTGACTCAACAACTTTAAGACAAACTCTTTCACGCAAAAGAGTATTTTCTTTATTTAAAAAGTCGAATATCTTATGGTGAGGAATTTCTTTGAAACCATTTGGATTCATTTGAGATACAATATTTATTTTCAGCATGTCTGGCATGTTAATTTCTAACAACTCACTTTCCTTACCTTTTGATAGAAACAAAACAGTATCGGCAAGTATTTTGTTCTTATATTGCCCAATGCTATGAGCACCAAGTAGCGTCCCCTTCTCCTTCATCTTTGAATTACATAAATTATACACATCATCAAAATCTCCATACTTTTTAAAAAAGTTCATTATAACATTACTAAGTGAACTCCCTTTAGACCTCAAGTATCCGCGAATTAAATTTAAGTCCTCTTTTTTCATCGTCTCACAAATAAACTCAACACAGTCAAATGTGATATTATCTTTAACAAAGCCTCCGTGTTCATTAAAAAATTTCACAAACTCAGCCCTATTGTTTTCTGGTATATTGTTAAGTATCTCAGAAATAAAAATCTCTGCATTATCGGATACAATTTCTCTCACCCTCGTTATATTCTTATTATCTTTTTTTGCCAAGGCTATAATATGATCCGCATCAAATATATAGGGTGTTTTCCCCAAATCAATTAGATTCTCATTACTTTCTCTGAAGAGGTTGTGTTTAACATATTTTTTATATATAGAATCTTTATCTTCCCCAGTATTTTTTGTTAATACATCACGAGCTTTTTCTTTATATAACTTATAATTAATAGATGATAGCGTATTAATTACAATATATCTAACATCATAATCATCATGCTTTAATAGCTCTTCAAGCTGACATTCATTTATCGCACTGCGTCGGATCAACGAAGATATACAAAACTCCCTTACCTCCTTGTTTTTCACATTCAGTCCTTCAAATAACTTTTCACTTTCAAGAAGTACTTCCTTCTCTTTTAAAGCATCAAGCATTTTACTACTTATACTACTAGGTTGATACTCAAGTATTGCATCAAACCCTTTTATCACTCCGTGCCTGAAACTTATTGATATTATAGCTTCAATTGCTGAAGAACTAGTTCTAACCTCATTTCGCTCATATTCTTTAATAATTAAAGGGATATCATTTAAAGTGCCGACATCTCCAATATATTTTAAAGCAGATACTTTAACATTTTCATTGGACTCATCAATTAACCAGTCATTAAGATAAATCTGTCTATCTTTCTTAATATCATGTGCAATGAATCGCATTATATCTATAGCTTTTCTTTTACGCTCATCCTTAGTAAGCAAGGTATAGTTTTCTATACTAACGTTACTTTCGTTAATCCATTTCCATAATGGTGTGTTATGAGAATCATAATTATCTATTCCAGATAAAATCAGCCCACTAACTTCTGCTTGCCCCAAGGTAAATGAATTGGCACATTTATATAATAAGTTAGAATCATGAACACCAAGAACATTATCATCATTTAAAGGGGAATTTATAATATTCGCAATTAATCTGAAAAGTGCAATTCGCTCAGACGAAACAGCATCTAAACCTGAACACTGTAAGTTACTGATAAACTCTTTTATGAAAGAAGAAGTACTCGAAGAAAAAAAATTATGGCTGTCATTTTCGCTTTTAAAATTACCATCCACACTATTTGATTCATTGCTATTTTCCGGATGATTAGTTTCACGATCTATTATTGTTAGATTCTTTACATAATCCGAGATCCGCCTGCGTATTTTCCTCTCAAAATCCTTACTATCTGTAAATGTTTCATATAATATTTCCTTTCCGTTTATGAGCCCTTCTTTAAATTTTATTACCTTTTGGAGATCAGGACCGGGATCTCTAAGCAAATCCTTATCAAGTTCTTTAAAAAACATACTTATCTGAGGTATTTTTTCTTTTTTATAACGTTCTAATGATATAGAAAATTCCTCTTCAAAACCTGAAGTAAAATTTCCACAAGTATCAGGAGCCGTCCCCCAACGTTTCCATAGCATTCCAATAAATAATTCACAGCGTGATAAATCCCTATTAATTACCTCCTGTGGTCGCCCTATTTTACCAATTGTTTCCTCCCATCCCACAATTTCTATTTGATAACCTGTCGACTCAGCCCATAATGAATTAAACTCTTCTCCTATCTCACGAGCAATTGTTCTTTCGCTCACTAGATCGCCAGGAGATGCAATAAAAACTTTGATGACCTTTCTTGTATCTTGCATGTTTGTAGTTCCAATAGATTTGTTATCTTACAAATCTAATACTATGAGCCTGAGCACAAATCAACAAAAGTAAAGTGATATTAAGAGCTGGCGCGCAGTACTATCCCTACCTCATGGCATGGTTTACATTCAAGTTCGTAGGCAAGGTGGGAGTTACAAGCCCTATGAGTTCAATGAATTTGTAAGCAATGTAGATTACTATCAGCTTCCAGCATCAACGAAATAACTGATTTTCCTCATCCACTGGTCGACCTTTTCTTGCACTTCTCCTGACCGCCTCAGGGGCTCACCACGCCCCCGAGCAGCACCGTACCACCCACCGACACTCCCGCGAATCCGCACAGCGCAGCGACGCGCTCAGGCCGCGAAATTAAATATCATTAAATAAATACTTTACCGCTGGGCGCAGTGCTTTCCCCGCCTCGCCTGCCCGCTTCAAGGGTCGGTTTTCATGCAGGTGCAGCGGGGGGCTCAGGCCGCGCCGTGATAGGGGCTGGACAGGAATAACAGGGCGAGGAAATGCATGCAAAACCATGCACCCTGTGGATGCATGGCTTAATTCGGGAAAAATAGCGGTATTTTCGGGGATTTTTTGCGGGGGCTACCTGCCGGCCAGTTCCATGCGCCGGCGGGCATAAATCAGGCTCTGTGCGGGGGGGTATTTTTCCTGATTATCTACCCGCGAAGCCGCGTCAGGCCTAAATCCGATGGCCGTTAAAATATCGCTGTCTTCTGCCGAATAATTAATTTCTTCACCGGTACTTAGCCACATGGACAGCGCTTCCCTCAGGTAATGCGCCGAACGGTCGAGCGCATGGCCGGTCAGGAGCGCGGGCTGCTGACTGAGTCCCATCAGCTCCGGGACGAGCGTGGCCGCCAGTTCAGCACCGTGCGCCTGCATAAAGTCATTCAGCCGGTTGCGGATACTGATGCGCTGTACCGCTTCATGGGAGCGGATATAGCGCCCGGCGGCATGATTTATCTCCCATTTTTTGACCTCGATAATATCGCGCAGTGTCTGCATTCTGCCCGGTATACGGTCATCCCCGGCCAGCACCTGCTCGCGTTATTCCTGCTCGGCGGCCGCCAGTTCGGCTTTACAGCGGTTTCGTTCTTCTGACAGGCTTCAAAGGCCTGCTGTAGCGTAAGGGTGGTCATGGTCCGCTCTCCCCTGATCAATGACGGTATGGAGAGCTGTAGCAGCTCTGCACTTTAAGGGGTGCCGGGGGTGTGACTGGCTCCGCGACAGGCGGCGTTTTCTCCGCCGGGGGCCGGATAACCTCGTCGATGGATTCAGTGGTGCGGAACGCCGCCGAGCACTCAATATTGGTGCACTGGTGGTAGCACTGTTTGACGTTCTCCGACAGATAGCGGGATGTGCGGGCATGCGCCGACTTTTTGCAGAACGGACAGTACATCATGACAGCAGCCCCCGCGTTTTCAGGTCAGCCTCCCGCTGACGGATTTTCTCCTGCCAGACCTTACGATGGCCGGTAGTACTGGCGGCGTCATGGTCCATATGCGGAAGCGCGACGGCTGGGAACCTCCAGCTTATTAATGCTGAGGGTCTTAAACGCCCCCTGAAAGGCGGGCAGATCAAAGGGGCATGCCATCTCATCGACGGACAGAAACAGGCCGGAAAATGCCTGTGGATAGCGGAGGGCTATGCGACGGCACTTACCGTGCATCACCTGACCGGGGAAACCGTCATGGTGGCGCTGTCCTCCGTGAACCTTCTTTCTCTGGCGAGCCTTGCCCGTCAGAAATCCCCGGCCTGTCAGATTGTCCTCGCCGCCGACCGTGACCTTAACGGCGATGGCCAGAGCAAAGCCGCTGCGGCCGCAGAAGCCTGTGAGGGGGTTGTTGCCCTGCCGCCGGTGTTCGGTGACTGGAATAATGCGGTGATGCTGAAGGGGGAGGACGCCACACGGAAAGCCATTTATGACGCCATCCGGCCACCGGCTGACAGACCCTTCGACACCATGAGCGAGGCGGAATTTACCGCCATGAGCGCCAGCGATAAGGCGATGCGGGTGCATGAACATTACGGCGAAGCGCTGGCCGTGGATGCCAACGGCCAGCTCCTGTCCCGCTATGAAAACGGCATCTGGAAGGTGATAACGCCGTCTGATTATGCCCGCGATGTGGCCGGGCTGTTCCAGCGCCTGCGCGCCCCGTTCTCGTCGGGGAGAATTGCCTCGGTGGTGGAGCCCCTGAAACTGATTATTCCCCAGCTGGATGCACCGGCGCGCCGTCTGATTGGTTTTCGCAACGGGGTACTCGATACCAGCTCAGGTATATTGAGCCCGCACAGCAAATCGCACTGGCTGCGCACCCTGTGCGACGTGGATTTCACACCGCCAGTAGAAGGAAAAACGCTGGAAACCCACGCGCCGAACTTCTGGCGGTGGCTCGACCGGGCGGCCAGTGGCAACCCGACAAAACGCGACGTGATCCTGGCCGCGCTGTTTATGGTGCTGGCGAACCGCTACGACTGGCAGCTATTTCTCGAAGTGACCGGCCCCGGCGGCAGCGGGAAAAGTATTCTCGCCGAAATTGCCACGATGCTGGCTGGAGAGGATAACGCCACGTCAGCCGATATCGACACGCTGGAAGATCCCCGCAAGCGTGCCTCCCTGACAGGCTTCTCGCTCATTCGTCTGCCTGACCAGGAGAAATGGAGTGGTGACGGTGCCGGACTCAAGGCCATCACTGGCGGCGATGCGGTGTCGGTCGACCCGAAATACCAGAACCCGTACTCGACGCATATTCTGGCGGTCATTCTGACCGTGAACAATAACCCGATGCGCTTCACCGACCGCAGCGGCGGCGTGTCACGTGCCGGGTAATCATCCACTTCCCGGAGCAGATAGCCCCGGAGGAGCGCGACCCGCAACTCAGGGATAAAATCGCCCGCGAGCTGGCCGTCATCGTGCGCCAGTTGATTCAGCAGTTCAGCGACCCGATGAGCGCCTGCGCGCTGCTCCAGTCGCAGCAGAACTCCGACGAGGCGCTCAGCATCAAGCGCGACGCTGACCCGACCTTTGATTTTTGCGGCTATCTGGAGGCGCTGCCGGAGCCGGACGGAATGTATTTGGGGAATGCCAACATCATCCCGCGCCAGCCACGCCTGTATCTCTACTACGCTTATCTGGTGTACATGGAGGCCCACGGCTACAGGAATGTGCTCAGCCTGACCATGTTCGGCAAGGGGCTCTCAGCCATGCTGAAGGAGTATGGTCTGAATTACGATAAACGCCGCACAAATCAGGGCATGCAGACCAACCTCGCCCTCAGGGAGGAAAGCAACGCCGACTGGCTGCCGAAGTGTGATGAACCCACCGCAACATAAACTACCCGGACCGGCAACAGCCGGTCTTTTTTTGCCTGCTCACTGGCCAGAGTGAACAGTAAAGTGTTCACTGCTCACCAAGTATTAACCAGCTAACACTATGAAAATAAACAATAAAAACATCGAGTGAACAGTTTTTCCAGAAAAAACTTTTTACTCCCAAAAGTTATCTGACTGCTCAGTGCCAGGAGCGGAAGTTGGGGGTGCCAGAGACTCTCTAAAAATTGATGGTTCGTTTTGCAGGGATACTTACACTAGGAACGGACGTTGCTAGATTTTTAAATTCAAATGTTGTACCTCAACAAAATTTTTTATTTTACAAATTAATAGTCTAAAATATTATAGTGAATATTATTTCCTTATGAGATAACTTTAAGTATATAATGAAGTGAAAATAATCTCATACTTTGAGGGTGGATCGATGGGAACATGGATTACGATAAATACATCATTTAGGTCATTTTTTAGCGATAGAATCGGTTATAAATCTGGGCTAGCACTCAATAACAATGAAATGATTCAACTCTTAGATAAAAGTGATCCACTACTTGATGTCTTCACTAGCCAAAAAGAGGAATTGTGTCGCATCAGGACAAATCACATAGAAGATACTTTTCAAAAAATTTTGTATCGTCTAGGTGTCACAACACAAGATTTTATTGGTCATGCACCTACATTACTCGAGATGGAATTCAGGAATGACCCAAACAAGAGAAAACTATTCCAACAAGTATTATATACTCTTGGAGAAACTCATTTTGATAAAGGTAAACAGTCGATATTCAATGAATTTGATGAAGGCCAATACTATCAACATATTCAAACACAATTCGGGAATGAGGCATTGATTATTGCACGTAGGCTCGTGGAATTAACGAAAGATAGTGAAGAAGCCAGTCCATGGGACTGGCTTTCAGCAAGAGTACTCGATTGGAAATCACCAATTGAACTTAGAGGCTTGTTTGAGAGTGAATCATTAGATGCAATGTACGGAAGGTTCATAGATCAAAGATATTTGAATTATTTATCCATTAATACCGAAAAACTCGGTTCAATGCATTGGAGACAGTTCGAAGCTCTAACTGCTGAGTACTTTGAACGAAAAGGATACAAAGTTGAGATAGGGAGTGGGAGAAATGATGATGGCATTGATGTACGAGTTTGGAACCCTAATGCGAATGCCAGTGATCCCCCCGTTCAGATTATTCAATGCAAACGAACAAAATCACAAATTGACAAGGTCTTAGTAAAATCTCTCTGGGCAGATGTAATAAATGAAAATGCTAAAGGTGGGATAATTGTAACAACATCATCATTTTCTCCTGGAGCTCGAGATGTCTGTAAAGCCAGAAAATATTCCGTTAGAGAAATAAACAGGAAAAAAGTCATTCAGTGGTTAAATGAATTACGCAGAATCGGTAGAGGGGTATTCATGGGAGATTAGATCCAAGTATTGGGGTTGATTACTAGCTAGGATGACCTGCTCCCCGTAGATTAATACCCTGCGGTGTTAAAATGTCTTACGAACTTCTGCTCCTCGCTCAAAGCAGACTATAGCGCTCGTACCTATAACCTGTGGAGGTGAACAGTAAAGTGTTCACTGTTCACCAACTATTCACCACATAAATATATAAATAATAAAGATTAAAATGCGTAGTGAACAGTGTGAACAGTTTTTCTAAAAAAAGTTTTTTGATAAGAACGGTCACCGGTGCTTTATCTATAAGATAGCTTGTCAGTCAAGCAATTGCGTATAATCATATGTATAAAAAATAATCTTATATTTATAAGTTCCAATAAAAACAACAATATACAACAATAATATTGCTCCTGTGATCTTCCGCCAGTTTGCCTCTGCTCGCCCACAGCCACGCCCAACCAAACTGAGTCGCAAAACCCATCATCTCAGCCAATCATTTTCATCTAAACCCTGCGTTATTTTGTCTCCTGCAAACCCGTTACACTGACGCAAAGGCCGCGTGTCGTTGCCAACCGAAACAGGAGAGCCATGATGACCCCCGAACTGAGACACTGTTTTTCCATTACCATCCAGGTTGATAAACCGGTGATAGTCTCCCGCAGTCCGCAGACCGGCAAGCGCCAGCTGATCCCGATTCTCGGCGGCAGCGTCTCGGGTCAACTACGCGGCCACGTGCTGCCCGGCGGCGTCGATAGCCAGATTATCGGGCCCGACGGCACATGCAGGCTATCCGCCCGCTATGCCCTGCAGGTGGAGGAAGGGACGGTGTACGTGGAAAACAACGGTATCCGCCGGGTGCCGGCCCACTATCATGACCAACTGTTCGCCGACGATATGCGCTTTTTTAGCACTATTCCGCCGGAAGATATCTATTTTCGCACCGTCCCCACCTTCGAGGTGGATACCCCCGCGCTCAGCTGGCTAACCACCTCGCTGTTTATCTGCGCTGGCGGGCGTACTCAGGATGGGGTGATGCTCGATTTCTATCAGGTGGGCTGATTTTCACTTTCTGCATATAACTGTTATTGCCGTTAACCCGTTTTTCCCCTCCCGGCACCGGTCTACTATCGCGTCATCGCTTTATTCACCCGATTCACAGACCGGAGCAGTTATGAAAGCTATCGCCATTACTCAAGCCGCCGCTGACGGCGACAATATCCCTTTTTTAACCGAGATCGACCTGCCGGTCCCCTCCGCCCACGGGCGTGACCTGCTGGTTGCCGTGAAGGCGGTCTCGGTCAATCCAGTAGACACCAAAGTGCGCGCCGGCTTCCAGGGCGACACGCCGCGGGTGCTGGGCTGGGACGCCGTTGGCGTGGTGCAGTCCGTCGGCGAGGAAGTGACGCTGTTCGCGCCAGGCGATGAGGTCTGGTACGCCGGCGCCCTGGGCCGGGCCGGCAGCAACAGTGAATATCAGCTGGTGGATGAGCGCCTGGTGGCGCACAAACCGCGCACCCTCGATAACGCCTCCGCCGCCGCGCTGCCGCTGACGGCGATCACCGCCTGGGAGCTGCTGTTTCACCGTCTCGGCGTCACGGAAGGCGGCAACGCGGGCGACACGCTGCTGATCGTCGGCGCGGCGGGCGGCGTGGGCTCGATCCTGACCCAGCTGGCCAGTAAACTGACCGCCATGACGGTGATCGGCACCGCCTCGCGTCCGGAGAGTCAACGGTGGGTCCGCGAGGCGGGCGCGCACCATGTTATCGATCACAGCAAGCCGCTCGCCGACGAGCTGGCGCGTATCGGCATCAACGCGGTGACCCATGTCGCCAGCCTGACCAACACCGACCAGCACTTCAACGCGCTGATTGACGCCCTCGCCCCGCAGGGCAAGCTGGCGCTGATTGATGATCCGGAGACCCTGGACGTGGTGCCGCTGAAAGCCAAAAGCCTCTCCCTGCACTGGGAATTTATGTTCACCCGCTCAATGTTTGAGACGGATGACATGATCGCCCAGCATCAGCTGCTGACCCGCGTGGCGGCCCTGATCGACAACCACACGATCAAAACCACCCTCGGCGAACACTACGGCGCCATCACTGCCGACAATCTGCAGAAAGCGCATCGCCAGCTGGAAACCGGACGCGCGGTGGGCAAGATTGTGCTGGAGGGATTTTAAGATGATAACCCTGCTCGCCGTGCTCAAGGCGAAACCAGGCCAAACGGACGCGCTGCGCCAGGCCCTGCAGAAGCTGCTCCTGCCGACGAGACAGGAGCCGGGCAATCTCGACTACGCGCTTTTCCAGCTGCGCGACGCGCCGGACACTTTCTACATGCGCGAAGCGTGGCGTGGGCAAGACGCCCTTGATGCGCATGTAGAGATGCCCTATTTTCAGGCGTTTGTTATGCAGATGGAGCGTCTGCTGGCTGAGCCGCTGCGGCTGGACTACCTGACGGCGATTGAGCCCTAAGCGGACCAGCAGGTGGGGGGCGACAAATCACGCCCTTCGCCTGCCAGGCTCAAAAATTGGCGGGAAGCGGTTGGGCGATAGTCATCAACACCCCGCGGTGGATAATAATATAACCGCCTTTGCGCAGCTCCGACAGAATCGACATAATGCGGCTACGCGACAGGTTGGTACGCCGCTGGATAAACCTTAATACATTGATCTGTCTACGGTACGTCTCCGAATAGACCGCCAGCTCCATTAACAGGATGCGCACCATCTGGTAAGAGTCCACCCCCAGCAGCTCCCGCTCGCGCATGCTCAACACCATCAACCGCTGCGTCAGGATATGGGCCATCTCCTGCCACAGGTTTTTCTCATTCAGGATATTGACCGCGGCCTGATGCGCTATCCAGCGCCCGCTTAAATCCGTCTCAGCAAACAGAGAACTGTGGCGTATATCCGGGAGTCCGTTAAACACGCCATAATTATCAATTAATCCCAATATAGCCGGGGCGAGGACCGTCGATATCACCAGTTGATTTTCCGCAAAGCAAACTGAAGCCACGCCTTCTTCGAGGAGAATGAAACCGGATTCGCTTTGGGCCAGGGGAAAATGGTAATAGTTTGACTGCGCCAGTTCAAAAGGGGTGCTGACAGGCCGGAACGCGGATAATAAGGATTCCACCGCAGGTAACGGTTTTGTTCGTCGTCCATAAAAAAAAGAGGGTAATGAGCGGGAATTCTGGCCGTTGGCGTCAGGTTTCGACATCGTGTTGTGTCATTAAGTCAGGTTGAAGGGCATGATTTTCAGCGGTAATAGTATCAACACGCGCAATCATGAATAAAAACCAAGTCGTTTCCATAATAAAAAGAGTGTAAGCATTATTATCGGCATAAGCGGTTTACCTCGATTTTCCATCACTAAAAAACAATAATTTTCGTAAATATTTATACGGCTTAGCCGCTTAAATGATAAACCAGCCTTATAAATTGCGGCTCCGGCGACTCGCTCGCTTACGCCGTGCCTGATGCCGCTTTCCCCCTCGCATCTCTCCCAGTCCAGGCTACCCTTATCGATGCCACTGACCACCCGCATCCATCTCCCGCTCTATTCGATCAAGAGGTTTCGCTATGCTGATCAACGCTATAGGTACCTACTCCGCCAGCCAGCCGCTGGAATCAATGGCCATCACCCGCCGCGAACCGGGGCCGCAGGATGTGCAGATCGCCATCGCCTACTGCGGCGTCTGCCACTCCGATCTCCACCAGGCGCGATCGGAATGGGCGGGAACGCTCTATCCCTGCGTGCCGGGGCATGAAATTGTGGGCCGGGTCACCGCGGTCGGCGACGCTGTCTCGCGCTACGCCGTCGGCGATCTGGTGGGCGTCGGCTGCATGGTCGATAGCTGCCAACAGTGCGAGGAGTGCGCTGAGGGGCTGGAGAACTACTGCGACCATATGGTGCTGACCTACAACGGACCGACTCAGGACGCGCCGGGCCACACTCTGGGCGGCTATTCACAGCAGATCGTGGTTAAAGAACACTACGTGCTGCGGATAACCCATCCCGAAGCGCAGCTGGCCGCCGTCGCGCCGCTGCTGTGCGCCGGGATCACGACGTACTCGCCGCTGCGCCACTGGCACGCCGGGCCGGGTAAAAAAGTCGGCGTGGTCGGCATCGGCGGCCTTGGGCATATGGGAATCAAGTTGGCCCACGCCATGGGGGCTCACGTGGTGGCCTTTACCACCTCCGAATCCAAGCGTAATGCGGCCAGAGCGCTGGGCGCCGATGAGGTGGTGGTGTCGCGTAACGAAGACGAAATGGCGGCCCACGTCAAAAGCTTCGATTTCATCCTCAACACCGTGGCGGCGCCGCATAATCTCGATGCCTTCACCACGCTGCTGAAGCGCGATGGCACCATGACGCTGGTGGGCGCTCCGGCCACGCCGCATCCGTCGCCGGAAGTGTTCAATCTGATCATCCGCCGCCGGTCGATTGCCGGGTCGATGATTGGCGGGATCGCGGAAACTCAGGAGATGCTCGACTTCTGCGCTGAACACGGCATCGTCGCCGATATCGAACTGATCCGCGGGGATGAGATCAACGAAGCCTGGGAAAGAATGGTCAAGGGCGATGTGAAATACCGCTTCGTGATCGACAGCGCGACCCTCGCCGGCTAAGCGCCGCGGCGAAAGGTGCGCCGCCATTCGGTCGGACTGACGCCAAAGCGCGCCTTAAACTGCTGACGCCAGGTGACGGCAGAGAGATAACCCACCGCCTCCGCCACCTGCTCAACCGGCAGATCGCCCGCCTCAAGCAGGCTCTGGCTGCGGCGCAGGCGTTCGGCGGTCAGCCAGTCGGTAATGCTCATCCCGGTCGCCCGGGCGAAGTGGCGGGTCAGGCTGCGGCGGCTCATCGCCACCACCCGGGCCAGCGAATCAAGATTATGCGGCTCGGCAATATGCTGCTGCAGATAATCCAGCAGGCAGTTGATTCGCGCATCGCGGGTGTTTTTCGGCACCGGCTGGGCGATGAACTGCGCCTGGCCGCCCTCGCGGTGCGGTGAAACAATCAGCCGCCGGGCGATCTGGTTGGCCGCGAGGCTGCCGAAACGCTGGCGGATGATGTAGAGGCAACAGTCCAGCGCCGCCGCGGTGCCCGCCGAAGTAATGATCCGCTGGTCGTCGACGTACAGGGCGTTGATATCCAGCCGCACCTGCGGAAACCGACGCTGAAAATCCTGCTCAAACTCCCAGTGGGTCGCCGCGCGTTTCCCGTCCAGCAGCCCGGCGTAGCCCAGGACGAACGCGCCGAGGCACAGACCGACGATTTCCGCGCCGTTATTCCGGGCCCGCACCAGGCTATCAAGCAGCGCCTGCGGCGGGCGGCGGTCAACCTCGCCCCAGTAAGGCACCACCACGATATCCGCCTGTTCCAGCACGGCGTAATCGCCGCTGGCGTACAGCGCAAAGCCGTCGCGGGCGCGCAGCAGCCCCGGCCGCTCGGCGCAAATGTGCAGGTTAAAGCGTTTGCTTTCAGAGACCGAATCGCCAAACAGCATGCAGGGAACGGCGTAATGAAACGGGCTAAAGCCCTCTACGGCAACAATCGCCACGTCGGTGAGTTTCATCGTTCCTTCCCCTTGCGCACGTTAATAAACCACGGTTTCCCCATCCTGCGGGATACACACTACCTCGGCTATCTGATTATCCAGCGCATACTGGCGCATCTCTTCCCGGCTCACCAGGCAGTGGTTGACCGCTTCCAGGTGAATCGCCATGATTTTCGCTTCCGGCAGGGTGAAGTGTACGTTCAGGAGATCCTCTTTGCCCATGATAATCGGGCCAAAGCCGATGACGTGGGCGTAGCCGGCGTTGAGGACCACCACGTCCGGGCGCAGCTTCAGCAGGTCGGCTGCAATTTCATCACGCCAGATGGTATCCCCCACCAGCCATAGCGTCTTCTCCTGCGGATGGCGAAACAGCACGCCGCAGGCCTCGCCCAGGCGTTCGGCCATCGCCGGCACCGCGTAGGTGCGATCGCTGCCGTGCTGGCCGGAGGTGGTTTTCAGCAGGCGCACGCCGGCAAATTCGCTGTCTGCCGTCAGCAGGCGGATATCCTGGAAACCCTGGCTGCGCAGCAACGCGCCGTCGGCTTCGTGCTGGACGAACACCGGCAGGGTTTTCGGGATCGCGGCGATCGCCGCCTCGTCCCAGTGATCGTCATGGGTATGGGTGACGATCACCGCGTCAACGTCGATGATTTTATCGCGGGAAAAAGGCAGCGCCACCAGCGGGTTGCGCAGCTCGCTGCGCGCGGTGCCAGGAAAACCCGGCCAGGCGCCCTTGTCCGCCAGCATCGGATCGATCAGAAACTTTTTCCCGGCGTATTCAATAATCTGGGTCGCGTTACGGATATGGGTGATGTTCATGTTGGCGTTCCTCAGGGGGGTGATTTGACGAACATCGTACTGAGTACCAGCCTGGCGCAATAGGGGCATTTGGGCAAGGATCGATGAAATCGGGCCAACCTGCGGCGATTGCTATCCGCCTCCGGCTATGTTGTTCTGAAGGCTCCATTTTTGACAGGAGTGGCAGGATGAAGAAAAAACTGACCGCCGCCGATATGCACGACCCGCAGGTCATCGCCGAGACGCCGTGGTTCAGCATGCGCAAGGTGGGTATTGATATCGCCCCCGGCGAGCGCCGCGACTTTTACGCCATTCACTATCCGCGCCCGGCGGTGGGGATTGTGGCCATTCAGGATGAGAAAGTGCTGCTGATTCGCCACTACCGCTACCTGATCGACAAGGTGGTGTGGGCCATTCCGTCAGGCGGCGTTGACGAAGGGGAAGATCCGGCGGTCGCCGCGCTGCGCGAGCTGCGGGAAGAGACCGGCTGGCAGGCGCAACGCGTCGAGGAGATCATTCGCTTCAACCCCTCCTACGGCAGCAGCGATCAGCTGTTTATCACCTGGCTGGCCACCGGTTTACGCTGGGTGGGGATGGATGCGGATCAGGATGAAGTGATGGAAACCGGCTGGTTTACCTTTGAGGAGATAAACCAGTTGATCGCCCGCGGCGAAATGCCGGACGGGCTGTCGCTGGTGCCGCTGCTGCAATTGATGGCGCAGCCGCGCACCGGGCAGGCTACGGCTTAAGCATCCGCCAGCGGAACCACAGCTGGGCAACCAGGATCAGCACGCCGCCGATAATCTTCTGCAGCGGCAGCTGTTCGCCATACCACAGCGCGGCGGCAATGACCGTCAGCAGCGGTTCGAGCACCATGATGATCGCCGCGCTGGCCACCGCCGCGTACTTCTGCCCCTTCATCTGCAGACCGAAGCGCAGGCTGGTGGCGATGACAATGCTGGCCACCAGCCAGCCGAAGGTCGGCAGGGTCATCGGCTGGTCCCAGCGTTCAACGGCAGCGGAGAGGGTCAACCCGACGATACCAGTGATCGCCAGCTGCACGGTGGTCAGGGGGATCAGCGGTACTTCGCGCGCGCAGCGGCTGGTGTAACAGAACCAGATGGACTGCACCAGCGCCGTCAGCAAAAACCAGCCCTGGCTGGGATGGAAGACTATCGGCATGTGCAGGCTGAGCAGGCCCAGGCCCACCACCGCGATCGGCAGGCACTCCCACCAGGCCCGCGGCGGACGCACCTTCATCATCACCCACGCGGTCAGCGGGACGAACATCATCGACAGGCTCATGATAAACGCCCCTTCGCCGAGCGATGCCGTCGTGGAGACCGAGTAGATCCACAGGCAGAGGTTGAGCGCAAACCATAGCCCGCTGATGATGAGCTTTGGCCAGTGCTGCTTTTGCGGGCGAAACCCGCGGCAAAACGGCAGCAGCAGCAGCGCGGCGAAGAAAAAGCGCAGCCCAAGGAACGCGAATACCGGCATGCCGGCGATCGCCTCGCGGGAAAAAATCCAGCCGCAGGCGGCAATCACCGTCGCGGCAATCAGCAGCAGATCAGCCTGCCGTTGGCGTACCATACGCGCCTCTCCCTGTAAGTTGGCTTACCAGCCCGGCACCGCGCCGCCGTTGAAGATAGTCTCTGCCGCCTTCGCCACCTCCGGCGACTGGTACGACTGCATAAACTCCTTCACGTTTTCCGCGTCTTTATTGTCTTCCCGGGTCACGATGATGTTCACGTAGGGCGAGTTTTTATCTTCGATAAAGATGCCATCGCGAACCGGCGACAGCCCGGTTTGCTGCAGGTAGGTGGTGCTGATGATGGCCACGTCGACTTTAGGATCGTCGAGTACGCGCGGCAGTTGCGCCCCTTCCAGCTCCATAATTTTCAGATGATGCGGGTTGTCGGTGATATCCACCGCCGTCGGCAGCAGGCCGGTACCGGCTTTGAGGGTTATCAGCTTCTCTTTTTGCAGCAGCAGCAGCGCCCGCCCGAGGTTGGTCGGATCGTTGGGGATAGCGATCGTCGCGCCGTCTTTCAGTTCGGCGACTGACTTTATCTTGCGCGAATAGCCGGCCATCGGGAAGACGAAGGTATTGCCTACCGCCACCAGATGGTAGTTATGCGCTTTGTTGTCCTGCTCAAGGAAAGGCCGATGCTGGAAGACGTTGGCGTCCAGATCCCCGGCGTTGGTCGATTCGTTAGGCAACAGCGAGCCGCTGAACCCCACCAGCTCAACCTCCAGACCATATTTCTCTTTGGCCACTTTCTTCGCCACTTCCGCCACATCCTGTTCAGCGCCGTTAATCACGCCGACCTTAATGTGCTTCGCTTCATTACCCTTTTGGTCGCAGCCGACCAGCGCCAGACCCGCCAGCATTACCGCGGCGGCGGCACGTAAACGTAATCTCATCCTCTTCACCCTGTCCGTCCTGACTGTCGTTGTTTTTTTCGTGCAAAACTATAGCGACTTTCGGGTGGGGTAATAAACAGCAAACCGCGCAACCGGAAATAAAATCATCTTCGCCAGGCGCGAAGCGCTAGCCCCGTCGCCACTCGCCCGGCGTCACGCCATAGCGCATTTTGAAGCGCTTCGAGAAGGACGCCAGCGACTGAAAGCCGCAGCGTTCGGCAATGACCTCGAGGTTGGTCTGACGCTCCAGGCGCAGCAGCCGGGCGGCCAGCGCCATTCGCAGCTGCGACAGCCACGCCTGCGGCGTCAGGTGATAAACGCGGGCAAAATGGCGGGCAAAGGTGGCCCGCGACAGAAAGGCGCGGGCGGCCATGGTTTCCAGCGTCCACGGCTGCTCCGGGGTCGCCATCACCGCCAGCACCGCCGGCATCAGGCGCTCATCGCTCATCAGACGCAGCAGCCCGCCTGGCGGCTGCTGCTCGCCAAGCAGCATGCGCAGCAGCAGCACCAGCAGCGTATCGCCGAGGCTGCGCACGATAGCGCTGCCGCCGGGACGCTGCGCCAGACTTTCGCGGACCAGTATGTTAAGCAACGGCTGCAGCTCCGGGCAGTCTTCGCGCGCATCGGTATGGAGATGGATCAGCGTCGACGCCTCAGTGAACAGCCAGCTGACGTGCGGACCAAAATAGAATTCGCCGCACAGCATCTCCAGCGCCCCCTCCGCCGGGCCGGCGCGCATTTCCGTCACCGTGCCGTTAAAGCGATGCGCCACCGGCAGCACCTGGCCCCACTCCACCAGGCTCTCCATCAGGTGCGGCGAACCGTGCGGCAGGAGGACCACATCTCCCGCGCGCAGGTGATGGGTCTGGCCGCCGACGTTGAGCCGCCCCTCGCCGCGCAGCACCACGTGCCATGGCACCACGCCGCTGCGCATTTGCTGGTGCCCGGCCTGCCAGCGGCCGCCGAAGCGACAGTGCAGGTTCACTTCGCAGCGCGGCGCCAGCAGCGCCAGCAGATGACTGAGACTGTCCATGCTTCTCCTGAGACGATAAGACAAAAAGGTGAGACGAAGACCGCCAGTCTAGCATGCGGCAACCGCCTAAGATGACCCCGATGCCAACACACACCCTCGAAAACAACAGGAGTTAACCATGAGCCGTTTAGCTGATATCCGTGAACAAGACGCCACCGGCAAAGCCGCCGATATTTTCGCCGGGATCAAAAAAGCGATGGGCAAAGTGCCGAATGCCTACCTGGCCATCGGCGGCCACTCGCCGGCCGCGCTGCAGCAGGCGCTGGCGCACAATGCGATGCTACATAAAGGCAGCCTCAGCGCCCAACAGCTGGAAGCCATTAACCTGTCGGTCAGCGAAGCCACCGGCTGTGACTACTGCCTGGCCGCACATACGCTGATGGCGAAAAAAGCCGGCTTCAGCAGCGAACAGATCCACGCCCTGCGCCGCGGGGAGTATGCGGAAGAGGCACAGCTTGATGCGCTGGTGAAATTTGCGCAGACGCTGGTGACCACCACCGGCACGCTGCCGGAAGCCGACGTCGCCGCGCTGCGCAACGCCGGTTTTAGCGACCAGCAGGTGATTGAGATTATCAGCGCCATCAGCGCGATCCTGTTCACCAATATGGTGAACCGGGTTAACGACACGGTGGTCGACTTCCCGAAAGCCGATTAATCCGTCGCGCAGCGCCGGTTTTACAGCCCCAGGTCGCTGAGCCCCGGATGATCGTCCGGGCGACGCCCCTGGGGCCAGTGGAACAGGCGCTCGCTTTCGGCGATCGGCAGGTCGTTGATGCAGGCGTAGCGCGTCTGCATCAGCCCGTGCTGATCAAACTCCCAGTTTTCATTGCCGTACGAGCGAAACCAGTTGCCGCTGTCGTCGCACCACTCATAGGCGAAGCGCACGGCGATGCGATTTTCCTGCCATGCCCACAGCTCCTTAATCAGCCGATATTGCTGCTCCTTATGCCATTTTCGCTGCAGGAATTCGACAATTTGCCCCCTGCCGTGGACAAACTCGCTGCGGTTGCGCCATTCGCTGTCCATGGTGTAGGCCAGAGCGACCTTTTCGGCATCGCGGCTGTTCCAGCCATCTTCCGCAGCGCGGACCTTCTGGATAGCGCTGTCGCGGGTAAACGGCGGTAACGGGGGACGTTGTTCGGTCATGCTGACTCTCCTCTGCGGGCTAATTGCTGCTGCAGGCGCTGATTCTCCTGCTCCAGGTCATGAATACGTTGCTGCAGGTTCTGGCTGTACTCCGCCACCTGCTGCGCGCTGTAGCGCGGCGTAATGTGCTGCGGGCAGTTCCAGTCAAACGCCTGCAGATGAAAAAGAAACAGGCGCTCGATGCGGGCGCGATAGTTGGCCGGCGCCACCTGCGCCAGCAGCGGCGGGTGGTTCTCTGCCGCCACGACCTCGACGGTGGCGTAGATTTTCAGCCTGGCACGGCGCGGATAATCCATCAAAAACAGGCAGGCCCGGTCGCTGCCGCGCAGGTTGCCGGTGGTGATGTACTGACGGTTGCCGCCGAAATCCGCCATCGCCAGGGTGGTATCGTCCAGCAGATGCAGAAACCCCGGCGGGCCGCCGCGATGCTGAATGTAGGGCCAGCCGCTCTGCGACACCGTCGCCAGATAAAAGCTGTCGCGGGTGGCGATCATCCCCGCTTCGCTGTCGCCGAAGCGGTCGGCCTGGCGTCGGCTGTGCGGCGTTTGCCACAGCTGGTCGCTGCCCATTTCATGCTGCACATCCATCACGTCCGGGGTGATGGCGATATCGAGAAAGGTTGCTGCCATAGCGCCTCCTGTTGTCTGGCGCCATCATGGACTGTACTGCGAAAAATGATAATACTGGTTTCGTGGCAATCATCTTTCCAAAAATCGGGAGAATAATGGATCGATTAAGCGCGATGGCGCTGCTGGTGAAAGTGACCGAGCTGGGGAGTATGTCGGCGGCGGCGCGGGCGCTGAATATGCCGTTGACCACCGTCAGCCGCCATATCGGCGAGCTGGAGAACGCGCTGGGGGTGCGCCTGCTGGCGCGGACCACCCGCAAACTGACGCTCACCGACGCCGGGGTCGATTATGTCGCTGCCGCGCGGCGGATCCTTGAGGAGGTGGAAAACGCCGAACGCCAGGCGACGGGCGAGTATCAGGAACCGAAAGGCGAGCTGGTGATCTCTGCGCCGACAATGTTTGGGCGCCAGCACGTTCTCCCGGTGATCGCTGAATTCATCGCCCGTTACCCGCAGATTCACGTCCGTTTGCTGCTCAGCGATCGTAACGCCGACCTGGTGGGCGACCATATCGATCTGGCGGTGCGGATAGGCGACCTGGCGGACAGCAGCATGGTGGCCACCCGCCTCGGCAGGATGCGCATCGTGGCCTGCGCCCATCCGGCGCTGCTGGCGAAATACGGCGAGCCGCAGCGGCCGCGCGATCTGGCGGCGCTGCCGATCATCCGCATTGAATCGCCGATGCCCTATCGCGGCTGGCGCTTTCGCGCCGCTGAGCGCGAGGACCAGTTGATTAACCTGCCGCCGGCGTTATCGGTCACCACGCCGGAGAGCGCTGCCGATGCCGCGCGGCTGGGGGTGGGCGTAGCTCGCTTACTGCACTATCAGGCGCTGGACGGCCTGCGACAGGGTGAGCTCCGTCTGCTGCTGGAGCGCGTCGAGCCGGAGCCGGCGCCGGTCCATTTGCTGTATACCGCCCGGGACCTGGCGCCGCTTAAGCTGCGAAAATTTATCGATTTTGCCGCGCCGGCGCTGCGTCAGGCGCTGCTGCGCATCGCCGGGGCCGCTTAGTGCGTCGCGGTCTTCAGCGGCGCCTCCTTTAACAGCCAGGAGAGGACAAACGCCACCGCCATAATGCAGGCAGCCATGAGGAACGCCGCGTGGATCGCCGCGCCGAAGGCGTCGAGATAGTCGAGGCGGATATCCGCGGGCAGGTGCTGTACCGCCACCGGATTCATTCCCGGCGGCAGTACCGCGCCTTCCGGCAACAGCTTTTGCAGGTTGCTCTGCAGCACGTGCGTGAACACCGCGCCAAACAGCGCCACGCCGATGGAACCGCCGATCGAGCGGAACAGGGTCACGCCGGAGGTGGCGACGCCGTAAAGCTTCGCCGGCATCGCGTTCTGTACCGCCAGGACCAGCACCTGCATCACCAGCCCCAGACCCGCCCCCAGCACGCCGGTAAACAGGTACAGCTGCCACAGCGGTGAGTGAATGGTGATCCGGGTCAGCAGCACCATGCCGGTCACGCCAAGCAGGGTACCGAGGATCGGAAACAGGCGATATTTACCGGTACGGCTGATAATCCGCCCGCTGATAATCGAGGTCAGCAGCAGGCCGCCCATCAGGGGGATCAGCTGCAGCCCGGCCTCGGTGGGGGTCGCCTCCTTCACCACCTGCAGATAGAGCGGCAGGAAGGTGACTGATCCAAACAGCGACATGCCGATGACGAAGCCGATCAGACTGCACAGCAGGAAGCTGCGGTTGCGGAACAGCGACAGCGGAATAATCGGCTCGGCGGCCATTCGCTCTTCGTAGATAAAACCGATGACCCCCACGATGCCGAAGGCCAGAATGCACCACAGCTGCGGGTCATTCCACGCATGAACGCTGCCCCCTTCCGAGGTAAACAGGATGATGCACAGCAGCGCCATGCTGAGGTAAATCGCCCCCAGCCAGTCAATCTCATGCTGGCTGCGTTTATTGCTGCTGTGGAATACCGCGCCGATCACCAGCAGCGCGAAGAGGCCCAGCGGCAGGTTGATGTAGAAGATCCAGCGCCAGGAGGCGTGCTGCACCAAAAAGCCGCCGATCAGCGGGCCGATCACCGTCGCCAGGCCAAAAACGCCGCCGAACAGCCCCTGATAGCGGCCACGGCTGGCGGGCGGGATGACGTCGGCCACCGCCGCCATGCTGATGACCATCAGGCCGCCGCCGCCGAGCCCCTGCAGGCCGCGCATCAGCACCAGCTGGGTCATGTTCTGCGCCAGCCCGCAGAGGGCGGAGCCGACAAGAAACAGCCCAATCGCCACCTGCAGCACGATTTTGCGGCCGAACAGATCGCCGAATTTACCGTACAGCGGCACCGCGATGGTGGAGCTGAGGATATAGGCGGTAACCACCCAGGAAAGCTTGTCCAGCCCGCCCAGTTCGCCGACAATCGTCGGCAGCGCGGTGGAGACAATGGTCTGATCCAGCGCGGAGAGGAGCATCACCAGCAGCAAGGCGCTAAACAGCAGGCGTATCGACTGCACCGGTGGGTTCGCGACTTGAGAAGTCATCACAACACTCGCTTGAAATTAATTAAATGCATAATTAATATTTAGTGAAAGAATGAGTCGGGTCAAGAGATCGCCATATCATGACAGCACAAAAGGATCAGGATACCCCCCGCCGCCCGGGGCGGCCGCGCGGTAAAAAACCGGGTACCGCCAACCGCGAACAGCTGATGGACATCGCCCTGACGCTGTTTGCCCGCGACGGCGCGGCCCGCGTGTCGTTGAATGCCATCGCCAAAGAGGCCGGGGTGACGCCGGCGATGCTGCATTACTATTTCAGTTCGCGGGATGCGCTGGTGACGCAGCTGATCGAAGAGCGCTTTATGCCGCTGCGCAACCACATCAGCCGCATCTTTGTCGACCATCCGCAGGACCCGGTGCTGGCGCTGACGATGATGGTCGAGACGCTGGCGCACATGGCGGAGAAAAACGCCTGGTTCGCGCCGCTGTGGATGCAGGAGATCATCGGCGAGATGCCGATCCTGCGTCAGCATATGGACGCCCGCTTCGGCGAGGAGCGTTTTCAGGTGATGCTGGAGGCGGTGCGCCGCTGGCAGCGGGAGGGCAAGATTAACCCGGCGCTGTCGCCGGAGCTGCTGTTTACCACGGTGATTAGCCTGGTGCTGGTGCCGTTTTCGCGCATCCACAGCGATCCGCGTTTACAGGCGGTCGACCGCCAGACCATCGTCAGCCACGCGCTGGCGTTAATGGGCCATGGCGTCGGGGGTTAAGGCGTGGTTTTGACGCTTTTGTAGCCCGGATAAGGCGCCACGCGCCGCCATCCGGGATTTTCCCTGCTCGCGCTACGCTTAGCAGGGCTACAGAAATAACGGCACAACCGTAAATTTCCCTGCTCGCACTGCGCTTAGCAGGGCTACAGAAATAACGGCACAACCGTAAATTTCCCTGCTCGCACTGCGCTTAGCAGGGCTACAGAAATAACGGCACAACCGTAAATTTCCCTGCTCGCGCTACGCTTAGCAGGGCTACCACTCCCGTGTTATGTCCGGGCAGATTGCGCTCCCGATATTTCTTCTGCGCTATGTCTCTTATGGCGCAGGGAGCGCACAGGGGGCGGCCAGTCGCCGCCGCCCCCTGTACCCCCGGGCTCCGGCCAGCAAAATCGCCGCTACGCGGTACCTTCGACTTATCCCTGCAGGCTTCGGGTCGGGCCGAGGCAGCGTCCATGCAAAACACGGCCCTCAGCCCGCATCCATGCGGGCTGCCCCGGCCTTCCGGGAACGTCTCAGCGATTTTGAGGCCGCCAGCACCGGCAGTTTCAGTCGCGCAAGTGGGTATATCAACAACAGGCCGCTCGGCATCATGGCGGGCACAGCACGAACCGTAGGCCGGGTAAGGCGCAGCCGCCACCCGGCAAGAATACTGGTGCCGTGCCTGATATCCTGCCCGGCGGCGCTGCGCTTGCCGGTCCTGGGTGGGGCGAAACTACGGGAGAACTATGTAGGCCGGATAAGGCATTTATGCCGCCATCCGGCACAATCACAGGTACGGTACCTGACCGCCCGGCGATATCAGGACCGTTACAGCGCCTTCGACAAATAGTGACGCTGCATCCCCGCATGCGGGAAGTCGGGCAGCGACATCTGCAGCTGATAGCCTAATTTCTGATAAAACGGCAGCGCCTGGAAGCTAAAGGTATCCACCAGCAGATGGCTGCAGCCCAGCGCCTGCGCCTGCCGCTCCGCCTCCTGCATCAGCTCGCTCCCCAGTCCGCGACCGCGCGTCGCTTCGCTGACCCACAGATACTCAATGCACAGCCAGTTACCCTTGCGTTTGGCAATCAGCCCGCCCTGCATCACCCCTTGCGCATCGCGGGAGTAAACGCCCAGATCGCCAAACTGCGCCGCATCAAGATACTGCTGATTATAGTGCCGCAGACCGACAAACAATTCTTGTTGGTCGTCGGGATTAATGCTTTTTGTAATAATTAACGCCATTAACTATCTCCAGTATCGCGGTGCCGAAAGGTTATTTTTCCTCTCCACTTTCACAAAAAATTCTTATTTTCTCCATGATTATTTGCCTTAATTTTTTGCGTTCTAAAAGTAAGCAAAAAAACCTTTCCATTATCGCGGCGGATCGTATAATGGGAAAAAATGAGAATAATCATTCTCACCACAAAACCAGAGGAGATGCGCTTTTCACCTCCTGAAGGCCGAAGAGGTTGGCTTCAGCGGAGACACAATAACAATCACGTTCAGGAACATCTGTGTTCCTTTTTTGTCATTTTCGCTTAGCCGAAAATGCCTCAGCGCCCAACCTATTCCCTCGTTTTTAAATAAACGGGGCGGACGTCTTATATCTTGAGAAAATATAATGAAATACATCATAGCTCCCATCGCGACAGCATTATTTCTCCTCAGCGGATGCGATAATGCGCAGACATCTGCCCCGCAGCAACCCACGCCGGAAGTGGGCGTGGTCACTCTGCAAAGCCAGCCGGTTCCGGTAGTCAGCCAGCTCACCGGCCGCACCACCGCCTCGCTCAGCGCCGAAGTACGCCCGCAGGTGGGCGGCATCATCCAGAAGCGCCTGTTTACCGAAGGCGATATGGTGAAGGCCGGGCAGGCCCTTTACCAGATCGATCCCTCCAGCTATCGCGCGACCTGGAATGAAGCGGCGGCAGCGCTGAAACAGGCCCAGGCGCTGGTGGTCTCCGATTGCCAGAAGGCTCAGCGCTACGCGTCGCTGGTCCGGGATAACGGCGTCTCCCGCCAGGATGCCGACGACGCCGCCTCCACCTGCGCCCAGGACAAGGCCAGCGTGGCATCGAAGAAAGCGGCGCTGGAGAGCGCGCGCATCAACCTGAACTGGACCACCGTCACCGCGCCGATTGCCGGACGCATCGGCATCTCGTCGGTCACGCCGGGGGCGCTGGTCTCCGCCGATCAGGATACCGCGCTGGCGACGATCCGCGGTCTCGACACCATGTATGTCGATCTGACGCGATCCAGCGTCGATCTCCTGCGTTTACGCAAACAAAGCCTGGCCAGCAACAGCGATACCCTCAGCGTGACGTTAATCCTTGAAGATGGCAGCACCTACAGCGAAAAAGGGCGTCTGGCGCTCACCGAAGTCGCCGTCGATGAATCCACCGGCTCGGTAACCCTGCGCGCCATCTTCCCCAACCCGCAGCACGTCCTGCTGCCGGGGATGTTTGTCCGCGCGCGCATCGATGAAGGCATCATGAACGACGCGATCCTCGCCCCGCAGCAGGGGATTACCCGCGATGCCAAAGGCGACGCCACGGCGCTGGTGGTCGATGCCGACAACAAAGTTGCGCAGCGCGCCGTGGAAACCGGCGACACCTACGGCGATAAATGGCTGGTGCTGAGCGGCCTGAAAGCGGGCGACAAGCTGATCGTCGAAGGCACGGGTAAAGTGGCCCCAGGCCAGACGGTGAAGGCCGTTGCCGTCAACAATAACGGAGGCAACGCCTGATGTTCTCCCGTTTCTTCGTGCGTCGCCCGGTCTTTGCCTGGGTGATCGCCATTCTGATTATGCTCGCCGGCGTGCTGGCGATCCGCACCCTGCCGGTAGGCCAGTACCCGAACGTCGCCCCGCCGGCGGTGAAAATCTCCGCCACCTACACCGGCGCCTCCGCCGAAACCCTGGAGAACAGCGTCACCCAGGTGATCGAGCAGCAGCTTACCGGCCTCGACCATCTGCTCTACTTCAGCTCCACCAGCAGCTCCGACGGCTCGGTCAGCATCACCGTCACCTTTGAGCAGGGGACCGACCCGGACACCGCCCAGGTGCAGGTGCAGAACAAAGTCCAGCAGGCGGAATCGCGGCTGCCGAGCGAAGTCCAGCAGTCCGGCGTGACGGTGGAAAAATCGCAGAGCAGCTTCCTGCTGATCCTCGCGGTGTATGACAAAACCGACCGCGCCACCAGCTCCGATATCTCCGACTGGCTGGTCAGCAACCTGCAGGACCCGCTGGCGCGCGTAGAGGGCGTCGGCAGCCTGCAGGTGTTCGGCGCCGAATACGCGATGCGCGTCTGGATGGACCCGACTAAACTCGCCTCCTACTCGCTGATGCCTTCCGACGTCCAGTCGGCGATTGAGGCCCAGAACGTGCAGGTCTCCGCCGGTAAAATCGGCGCCCTGCCATCGTCCAGCGCCCAGCAGCTGACCGCCACCGTGCGCGCGCAGTCGCGGCTGCAAACCCCTGACCAGTTCAAAGCGATCATTGTGAAAAGCCAGGCCGACGGCTCGGTGGTGCGCCTGAGCGATGTCGCGCGGGTGGAGATGGGCAGCGAGGATTACACCGCTACCGCCAATCTCAACGGCCACCCGGCCGCCGGGATCGCGGTGATGATGGCCCCCGGCGCCAACGCGCTGGACACCGCGACCCTCGTGAAAAGCAAAATCGCCGAATTCCAGCGTCAGATGCCGCAGGGCTACGATATCGCCTATCCAAAGGACAGCACCGAGTTCATCAAAATCTCGGTCGAAGACGTGATTCAGACCCTTTTCGAAGCGATTATCCTCGTGGTCTGCGTGATGTATCTGTTCCTGCAGAACTTCCGCGCCACGCTGATCCCGGCGGTGGCGGTCCCGGTGGTGCTGCTCGGCACCTTCGGCGTGCTGGCGCTGTTCGGCTACTCGATTAACACCCTGACGCTGTTCGCCATGGTGCTGGCGATCGGCCTGCTGGTGGACGACGCCATTGTGGTGGTGGAGAACGTTGAGCGCATTATGCGCGACGAAGGGCTGCCCGCCCGGGAAGCCACCGAAAAATCGATGGGCGAAATCTCCGGCGCGCTGGTGGCGATCGCCCTGGTGCTGTCGGCGGTCTTTCTGCCGATGGCCTTCTTCGGCGGCTCGACCGGGGTCATTTATCGCCAGTTCTCGGTGACCATTATCTCGGCGATGATGCTGTCGGTGGTGGTGGCCCTGACCCTCACCCCGGCGCTGTGCGGCGCGCTGCTCAGCCACTCCAGGCCTCATACTAAAGGGTTCTTCGGCGCGTTTAACCGCCTGTGGGGGCGCACGGAAGCGGGCTACCAGCGCCGCGTGCTCGGCGGCCTGCGCCGTGGCGCGGTGATGATGGGCGCTTACGTCCTGATTTGCGGGGCGATGGCGCTGGCGATGTGGAAACTGCCGGGCAGCTTTCTGCCGGTGGAGGACCAGGGCGAGATCATGGTCCAGTACACCCTGCCCGCCGGGGCCACCGCGGTGCGTACCGCCGAGGTGCGTCGCCAGGTCACCGACTGGTTCCTGACCAAAGAGAAAGCCAATACCAACGTCATTTTCACCGTCGACGGCTTCAGCTTTAGCGGCAGCGGTCAGAACGCCGGGATGGCCTTCGTGTCGCTGAACAACTGGTCGCAGCGCAAAGGCGACGACAATACCGCCCAGGCCATCGCCCTGCGCGCCAATAAAGAGCTGGGGACGATCCGCGACGCCACCCTGTTCGCCATGACCCCGCCGTCGGTGGACGGTCTCGGACAGAGCAACGGCTTCACCTTCGAGCTGATGGCCAGCGGCGGTACCGACCGCGACAGCCTGATGAAGCTGCGCAGTCAGCTGCTGGCGGCGGCCAACCAGAGCGGCGAGCTGCAGTCGGTGCGCGCCAACGACCTGCCGCAGATGCCGCAGCTGCAGGTGGATATCGATAACAACAAAGCGGTCTCGCTGGGGCTGTCGCTGAGCGACGTGACCGATACCCTCTCCAGCGCCTGGGGCGGTACCTACGTGAATGACTTTATCGACCGCGGCCGGGTGAAGAAGGTGTACATCCAGGGCGAGAGCGACGCGCGCGCCGTGCCCTCCGACCTCGGCAAATGGTTCGTTCGCGGCAGCGATAACAGCATGACGCCCTTCTCCGCCTTCGCCACCACCCACTGGCAATACGGTCCGGAAAGCCTGGTGCGCTACAACGGCTCCGCCGCCTTTGAGATCCAGGGCGAAAACGCCGCCGGCTTCAGCTCCGGCGCGGCGATGGACAAGATGGAAAAGCTGGCCGACAGCCTGCCGGCGGGCTCCACCTGGGCGTGGAGCGGCATTTCGCTGCAGGAAAAGCTGGCCAGCGGCCAGGCGATGAGCCTGTACGCCATCTCGATTCTGGTGGTGTTCCTGTGCCTGGCGGCGCTGTATGAGAGCTGGTCGGTGCCGTTCTCGGTGATCATGGTCATCCCGCTCGGCCTGCTCGGCGCGGCGCTGGCGGCGACGCTGCGAGGCTTAAGCAACGACGTCTACTTCCAGGTGGCGCTGCTGACCACCATCGGCCTGTCGTCGAAGAACGCCATCCTGATCGTGGAGTTCGCTGAATCCGCAGTGGATGAGGGTTATTCGCTCTCCCGGGCGGCGATCCGCGCCGCGCAGACCCGTCTGCGCCCAATTGTCATGACCTCGCTGGCGTTTATCGCCGGGGTGCTGCCGCTGGCCATCGCCACCGGCGCCGGGGCCAACAGCCGCGTGGCGATCGGCACCGGCATCATCGGCGGCACCCTGACGGCCACCCTGCTGGCGGTGTTCTTCGTACCGCTGTTCTTCGTGCTGGTGAAACGCTTCTTCACCCGCCAACGTTCTTCTCAGGAGTAAGGTATGTTTCGTTTGAGTTTTATGTTTATCGCGCTCCTGACCGCGGGCTGCGTCTCGCTTGATCCGCATTATGATCGCCCGGCCGCGCCGGTGCCGGCTACCCTCCCCGGGGCGCACGGCGAATCGACGGCGGTGGTCGGCGACTGGCAGAAAGTGGTCAATGACGCGCGGCTGAAAAAAGTGGTCAGTATCGCGCTGAACAGCAACCGCGATGTGCAAAAGGCGCTGGCCGATATCGAGGCCGCGCGCGCCCAGTACGGCGAGACGCGGGCGTCGCTGTTTCCCACCGTCGATGCCGAGCTGAGCCATACCCGCAGCAAAACGATGGCCAGCGGCCTGAGCTCCGCTTCGCAGGCCAACGGGGCGGTCTCCAGCTTCGAGCTGGATCTGTTTGGCAAGAACCAGAGCCTGTCGCGCGCGGCGCGCGAAACCTGGCTTGCCAGCGAATTCACCGCGCAGAATACCCGGCTGACGATGATTGCCGATTTGACCACCGCCTGGGTGACGCTGGCGACGGATAACAGCAATCTGGCGCTGGCGCAGCAGACCATGGACAGCGCAGCAAACTCGCGCAACATCGTCGCCCGTCAGATGGCGGTGGGCACCGCCTCCGCCGGCGATTTAAGCTCGGCGGAAAGCGTCTATCAGCAGGCGCGCGCCAGCGTCGCCAGCTACCGCACGCTGGTGGCGCAGGATAAAAACGCTATTAACCTGCTGGCGGGGGAAACCGTGCCGGAGAGCCTGCTGCCCGGCACTCTCGACAGTCTCGGGGATAACTGCATCGCCCTGGTGCCGGCGGGGGTGTCATCGTCGGTGCTGCTGCGCCGGCCGGATATTCAGGAAGCGGAGCATAATCTGAAGAGCGCCAATGCCGATATCGGCGCGGCGCGGGCGAACTTCTTCCCGTCGATTTCCCTGACCGCCAGCGCCGGCGTCGGCAGCGACTCGCTGTCGTCGCTGTTCAGCCACGGGATGCAGGTGTGGTCGTTCGCCCCCTCCATCAGCCTGCCGCTGTTCACCGGCGGCAGCAACCTGGCACAGTTGCGCTATGCGGAAGCGGAGAAGAAGGGGCTGATCGCCACCTACGAGAAATCGATTCAGAGCGCCTTTAAGGACGTTGCCGATGCGCTGGCGCGCCGGGAAACGCTAAATGAAGAGCTCGATGCCCAGCAACAGTATGTCGCCGCCGAGCAGACCTCGCTGGATATCGCCATGAAGAGCTATCAGGCTGGGGTCGGCGATTATCTGTCGGTGCTCACCGCCCAGCGCACGCTGTGGTCGGCGAAGACGACGCTGCTGTCCCTGCAGCAAACCGACCTCAATAACCGGATCACCCTCTGGCAGTCGCTGGGCGGCGGCGCCAGTTAATTTAACCCGCCGGGCGACCGCGCCCGGCTTCTGTAAGGAATCGTTATGCCACGTGTTTCCCTCTCCTGGGCGCTGATCCTCGGCCTGCTGTCGGGCATTGGGCCGCTGTGCACGGATTTTTATCTGCCGGCGCTGCCGGAGATCACTCAGCAGCTGCAGGCCACCAGCACCCAGACCCAGCTGTCGCTGACCGCCGCGCTGATTGGCCTCGGCCTGGGTCAGCTGTTTTTCGGCCCGCTGAGCGACCGGATTGGCCGCCTGAAACCGCTGGCGCTGTCCCTGCTGTTGTTTATCTTCTCTTCGGCGATGTGCGCCCTGACCCGGGATATCAACATGCTGATTGTCTGGCGCTTTTTACAGGGCTTCGCCGGCGCCGGCGGCTCGGTGCTGTCGCGCTCCATCGCCCGCGATAAATATCAGGGCACCCTGCTGACCCAGTTTTTCGCCCTGCTGATGACGGTGAACGGCATTGCGCCGGTCCTGTCCCCGGTGCTGGGCGGCTACGTGATCACCGCCTTCGACTGGCGAATTCTCTTCTGGACGATGGCCGCCATTGGCGGCGCGCTGCTGGTCATGAGCCTGACTATCCTGCGGGAAACGCGCCCGGCCGCGGCGACCCATGCCGCCCGCCAGCGGCCCGGCCAGCCGGTGCTGAAGAATCGTCGTTTTCTGCGCTTCTGCCTGATTCAGGCGTTTATGATGGCCGGGCTGTTCTCCTACATCGGCTCCTCTTCCTTCGTAATGCAGAGCGAATACGGCATGAGCGCCATGCAGTTCAGCCTGCTGTTTGGTCTGAACGGTATCGGGCTGATTATCGCGGCGATGATCTTTTCCCGTCTGGCGCGCCGCTTCAGCGCCGAAGGCCTGCTGCGCGGCGGCCTGACGCTGGCGGTGGGCTGCGCGGCGATCATGCTGCTGTTTGCCTGGCTGCAGCTGCCGGTTCTGGCGCTGGTCGGCCTGTTTTTTACCGTGTCGCTGATGAGCGGCATCAGTACCGTCGCCGGCGCGGAAGCGATGAGCGCCGTCGACGCCGCCCAGTCCGGGACCGCGTCCGCGCTGATGGGCACCCTGATGTTTGTTTTCGGCGGCATCGCCGCGCCGTTGGCGGGCCTCGGCGGCGAAACGATGCTGAAGATGAGCCTCGCGATGGCGATCTGCTACCTGCTGGCGCTGCTGATGGGCCTCAGCCAGCCGCGCGGCGCGCGCTAAACGCCAGGTGCGGTAATAAAATATTCCACCTTGATTACCGCACTATTTCCCGCCATCTCTACCATTCTCATATTATTCTCCTCGAACTAATCGTGATACTCTTCACAGGCAAGGAATAAATAATTCCTTATACTGCGCACGACTGAGAATAACGAGGTTCCTATGAGTATTGACCTGAGCAAACTGCTGACCGAGCGACGCAACGCCAACAGCGCCAACATTGACACCCTTTCCACCCTCGAGATGCTGACGGTGATAAACCAGGAAGACCAGCAGGTGGCCCAGGTGATTACGCCCTATCTGCCGCAGATTGCCGAGGTGGTGGATAAGGTCGCGACGGCGCTGCAGGCCGGTGGCCGCTTGATTTATATCGGCGCTGGCACCTCAGGGCGTCTGGGGATCCTCGATGCCAGCGAATGCCCGCCGACTTTTGGCACCCGCCCGGAGCAGGTGGTGGGGATCATCGCCGGCGGACATAAAGCGATTCTCAGCGCCGTGGAAAACGTGGAAGACAACAAAGCGCAGGGGGCGATGGATCTGCAGAACCTGAACTTCAGCAACCGCGATGTACTGGTGGGGCTGGCGGCCAGCGGACGCACGCCGTACGTCATTGGCGCCATGGAGTATGCCCATCTTCAGAATGCCTTTGTCGCCATCGTCAGCTGTAACCCGCATGGCGAAATGGCTCAGCTGGCGGACGTCGCCATCACCCCGGTGGTCGGCCCGGAGGTAGTGACCGGCTCGACCCGCCTGAAAGCCGGTACCGCGCAGAAGCTGGTGCTGAACATGATCTCCACCGGGGCGATGATCCGCGTCGGCAAGGTCTACAGCAACCTGATGGTCGACGTCGAAGCGACCAACGCCAAGCTGATTGAGCGCCAGGTTTCCATCGTGATGGAGGCGACCGACTGCGATCGTCCCACTGCCCAGAAGGCGCTGGAGGCCTGCGGCCGCCACTGTAAAACGGCGATCGTGATGGTGCTGGCGGACTTAAGCGCCGAAGCGGCGCAGTCGCTGCTGGCGAAGAACAACGGCTATATCCGCAAGGCGCTCAGCAACACCTGAGCGCCGACAGACAGGTAACGGGCAATGGCAAAAATAACGAAAGAGATGATAGCGCGGATCCTCGCCCACGCAGGCGGCGCCGCTAACGTCGCGCAGGCAGGCAACTGCATGACGCGCCTGCGCTTGACCCTGCGCGATGAAGGCCTGGCCGACACCGCCGCCATACGCCAGATTGACGGCGTGATGGGGGTGATCGTCAGCGACGAGCAGTTCCAGGTGGTGCTCGGCCCCGGCAAGGCGCAAACCGCCGCCGAGATGATGAACGGCCTGCTGGAGGAGGCGCCCGCCGCGCCGACGCTGGCCGACGTCGCGGCGGAGAAAAAACAGGCGCTGAAGGGCAAGCAGACCAGCGCGGTGCAGAAGTTTCTCGCCAAATTCGCCACCATTTTTACGCCGCTGATCCCCGGCTTTATCGCCGTCGGGCTGCTGCTGGGCTTCGCCACCCTGGCGGAACAGGTTTTCGTGCTGGAGAACGCCCATCCGAACGCCAGCCTGGTGGCGCTGATTGGCTATATGAAGGTATTCAGCAAAGGGATGTTCACCTTCCTGAGTATCCTGATTGGCTATAACGCCCAGAAGGCGTTCGGCGGCTCCGGCGTGAACGGCGCGATTATCGCCTCGCTGTTCGTGCTGGGCTACAACCCGGAGGCGACCAGCGGCGTCTACGCCGGGATCTCCACCTTCTTCGGCCACGGTATCGATCCGCGCGGCAATATCATCGGCGTATTGATCGCCGCCATCCTTGGGGCGTGGGTTGAACGCCAGGTGCGGCGGGTCATGCCGGCCAACCTCGATATGATCCTCACCTCGGCGGTGACGCTGCTGATCATGGGCGCGGTGACCTTTACGGTGATCATGCCGATTGGCGGCTGGTTGTTTACCGGCATGTCGTGGCTGTTCCTGCATCTTAACGGCAATCCGTTTGGCTCGGCGGTGCTGGCCGGTCTGTTCCTGCTGGCGGTGATGTTCGGCGTCCATCAGGGGTTTGTCCCGGTCTATTTTGCGCTGGTGGATGCCCAGGGCTTTAACTCGCTGTTCCCAATCCTGGCGATGGCCGGGGCCGGGCAGGTGGGGGCGGCGCTGGCGCTGTTCTGGCGGGCGAAGCGCGATTCGCTGCTGCGAACCCAGATTAAGGGGGCGATTATTCCGGGCTTCCTCGGGATTGGCGAGCCGCTAATCTACGGCGTCACCCTGCCGCGGATGAAGCCGTTTGTCACCGCCTGCCTCGGCGGCGCCTGCGGCGGCTTCTTCGTCGGGCTGATCGCCTGGCTGGGGCTGCCGGTCGGCCTGAACACGGTGTTTGGTCCGTCCGGGCTGGTGGCGCTGCCGCTGATGACCTCCGGCAGCGGGATTTACGCCGGGATGGCGGTCTACGCCGGCGGACTGGCGGTCTCCTACCTGTGCGGCTTTGCGCTCACCTGGCTGTTCGGCAGTAAAAATGTCGATTTAAGTTAGAGCGCGTTTGTCGGTTAATGCCCGGCGGCGGCTTCGCCTTACCGGGCCTGCAAAATAGTTGTACCGCCGCGCCCGACTACCATTTCCTGCCCCGCCGCCCCGGGCGGGCGCATGCTATGATTCCCCTTTGTCATATTTCGCCAGAGGAAAAGATGGGCTCCAGCAAAAAAGGGATGCTGAACGTACTGATTGCCGCCGTGCTGTGGGGCAGTTCCGGGGTGTGCGCGCAGTTTATTATGCAGGAAAGCCAGATGTCGTCGCCGTTTCTGACCATGACGCGTCTGCTGTTCGCCGGGCTGATCCTGTTGATGCTCGGCTTTGTTCACGGCGACCGCATTTTCCGCGTGCTGCAAAACCGCCGCGACGCCGTCAGCCTGCTGTTTTTCTCGCTGTTTGGCGCGTTAACCGTGCAGTTCACCTTTCTGATGACCATTGAAAAATCGAATGCCGCCACGGCCACGGTGCTGCAGTTCCTGTCCCCGACGATCATCGTCGCCTGGTTCGCCCTCGCCCGTAAAGCGCGCCCCACTCCGCTGGTGCTGGGGGCTATCTGCACCTCGCTGGCAGGCACCTTTCTGCTGGTGACCCACGGCAACCCGACGACGCTGTCGATTTCGCCGGCGGCGCTGTTCTGGGGGATCGCCTCGGCGTTTGCCGCCGCGTTTTATACCACCTATCCCTCGACGCTGATTGCCCGCTACGGGACGCTGCCGATCGTGGGATGGAGCATGCTGTTCGGCGGCGCGATGCTGCTGCCGTTTTATGGCGGCCAGGGCACCGATTTTGTGGTTAACGGCAGCCTGCTGTTAGCCTTTTTCTACCTGGTGGTGATCGGTACTTCGCTGACCTTCAGCCTTTATCTTAACGGCGCGCAGAAGATTGGCGGCGCCAAAGCCGGGATCCTCAGCTGCGCCGAACCGCTGAGCAGCGCCCTGCTGTCGCTTCTGCTGCTGGGGATCACCTTCACGCTGCCGGACTGGCTGGGCACGCTGCTGATCCTGGCCTCGGTGGTGCTGATCGCCATCGACTCGCGGCGGCGGGTGAGAGCCGCCTGAGGCGATGATAACAAACGCCTTTTCAACAAGTTAAATTAACCGCTATTTGCGTGTTTTCCCGCCTGCGCATATAGTTGACGGAAGCGATTACGGAAGGAGAAGCCTGATGAAAGCATGTTGGATGGTATGCCTGGTCACCGCCCTGAGCGCCACGTCGGCGTGGGCTGAATCACCGCTGCAAAGCCTGCAGTTCGAACAGCAAAAGCAGCAGGTGCTTAAAGCGGTGAAGGAAAAATGCGCGCCAGCAAGCCACCTCAGCGACAACGATTTTGCCAATAACGTGCTGGCGACCGACGGCAACAAGAACGCGGTCCGCGAAGCAACGCTGGCGAAAGAGCGCAATAACCAGAAAAGCTACCAGGCCGCGATCGACAAAATCGTCTGTCCGGCCAAATAGCGACTATTTCAGCCTGGCGACCAGCGTTCTCCAGTCAAACGGCGTCAACTGCCTGTAGCTCAGGCTACGGGCAGCCATCTGGTGCGGAAGCTGGCGCTGGCTTCTCGCGATCGCCTTGCTCATGACCCCGCTGCTACCCACGTCACGCAGGGTTTTCACCACCTCTTCCATCTCTTCGCTGCGCCGAATTCCGTGTTCCGCCACCCGGCTGATCAGATAGTCGGGAAACGTCCCCGTCCAGCCCAGAGAGGGGAAACTATGATGCAAGGAGCTCAGCACCTCCTCCTCGACGCCATATTCACGGGCCGCGAACAGACATTCAGTGGTGAGCGCTTCAAGACCCTTGATCATCACGCTGCGGCACATTTTTATCGCCGACACCTGGCCCACCGTACTGGCGCCATAGCGGGCGTTCAGCCCCAGCCCCTGCAGACGCGGCGCCATCGCCTCCGCCTGCGGCCCGCCGATCAATAACGGTGTCTGCAATCGGGCCGGCGGCACCGGCGCCATCACCGCGACATCAATGTAAACGCCGGGAAGAAAATGGCCAGCCGCCTGCCGTTTCGTCTCCGGCGCCACGGAGTTGAGATCGAGGAAATATTGCCCCGGCTGCAGCAGCGCGGCGGCCAGCTGCGCGACCTTTAGCGCCTCACCGGCGGTCACAGTAGAAAAAACCAGCGTGGCGCTCTCCAGCGCCTGCGCCAGCGAACTCCCCACCTGAACGCCCGACTCACTGGCTTTCCTGACCATTGCCTCTCGCTCCGGGCCATTGAGCTTGCAATCCCAAATGGTCACCGCATGCTCACGGGCCAGATCTGCCGCCAGAATGCCACCCGCCTCGCCAAAACCAATAAACGCGATTGTCGTCATCATTACTCCTCACACGGCCAGACGCGGGCCGGAATAAAAACTTCGCCAGCAAACAGCAGTCGCGCCGTGCGTAACAGGCCGCAGCCTGCCAGGGCGCCATCAGCGTCAAGCTGAAGCGTCACGCTAAATTCACCTGTCGGATGCTCAACGCTGAGCAGCGGCGTCTCGCCTGGCGCGACCTGCGCCATGCCCTGCGCGACAGTGCCCGGGATCAGACAGGCGCTGGCGACACTCACCGCGCCAAAAACGCCGATCGACGCGTGGCAGCGATGCGGGATAAAGGTGCGGCTGCTGATGGCGCCGCCGTGTCGCGGCTCGGCGATCAGGGTCATCTTTGGCACCGTACGCTGGCTGACGTCACCCAACTGCATCAGTGGCCCGGCCTGCAGACGAATCGACTCGAGGCGACGTTTAAGCGCGTCATCATTATCCAGTTGTTCGCGTGTCTCATAGCCTGTGCATCCCAGATCGCAAGCGCGCAGCAGGATCACAGGCATCCCGTTATCGATGCAGGTCACCTCGACGCCATCAAAACGGTCGCGGACCCTGCCGGTCGGCAGCAGTGTCCCGCAGCTGGAGCCTGCCACATCAAGAAAATGGAGCAGGATTGGACTGGCGCTGCCCGGCACACCATCGATACGACTCTCGCCGACGTAGTTGACTCCCTCGGCATCGCAGGGGATCTCTGCCACCGCCAGTTGCCCCGTGTTCTCCATATAAATACGCACCCGAGTAAGCGGCGCATCGTGGGGAACGAGCCCACGCTCGATGGCGAAAGGGCCAACGGCGGCAAGAATATTCCCGCAATTTTGGCCGTAATCCACCGTGGCCCCCGCCACGTTCACCTGGGCAAACAGATAGTCCACATCGGCGTCAGGCCGTGCAGAGCGGCGAATAATCGCCACTTTACTGGTCAGCGGATCGGCGCCGCCGATCCCGTCAATTTGCCGGGGATCTGGCGAGCCCATCACCGCCAGCAGCACCGCATCACGTTGCGCCGGATCGGCAGGCAAATCGTCAGCAAGAAAACAGGCCGCCTTCGAGGTGCCGCCGCGCATCCACAGACAAGGGATCCCACGTTGCGCCATCTTACTCCTCCACCTCATCAGCACTGTCGTAATACCGCAGCCCCTTTTCCGCCAGACGCGGGCGCATAGCGTAAATATCGAGTCCCAACTCGCCATGGCGCATCCGCTCACGCTTCGCAAGTTCATTACTCATGCGGGCTTCCGCTTTATCAAGCACATCACGAACCTGAGCGTGCGGCAGCACCACGACTCCGTCGTCGTCAGCCACTACGACATCGCCCGGCTGCACAAGCTGGCCTGCGCAAATCACCGGCACGTTAACCGAACCGAGGCTCTCTTTCACTGTTCCCTGGGCATACACCTGACGAGACCAGACGGCGAATCCCATCTCCCGTAGCGTCTGCGAATCGCGAATGCCGATATCGCCCACCAGACCGACCACGCCGCGCGATTGTAGAGACGTCGCCAGCAGATCGCCGAAGAAGCCATCGCCGCACGGCGACGTCGGGGCCACCACCAGAATATCGCCGGCGCGGCACTGCTCGACCGCGACATGAAACATCCAGTTGTCACCTGGCGTCACCAGCACGGTTACCGCGTTGCCCGCCCGACTGACACCCTGCTGAATCGGACGGATTGTCGGCCCCATCAGCCCCTGACGATCCCAGGCCTCATGAAGCGTCGCCACCCCGGCCGCCTCACAGCGGCGCAAAACCGCCTCGTCATGGCGCGGCAGATGGCGGATCACAAGGCCTTTTTTATTTAACAGGTTCATGCCAGGTTCTCCGTTACGCGGGGGAAGATGCTCTGGAAGGCTTCGCCGTGAACGATATCGCGCGCGGCCGTGATGCCGATATTGCGCTTGGCCTGTACCCCGCGCTGCAGCGCCACGCGGGTGTAGTATTCCCACAGATGCTCCTGACCCTGCATGCACTGAATGGCCTGATACTTTTTCTCCCAGACGGCGGTGATGTCCAGTAACACATCGGGTTTCCAATTGCACTGCTCCGGCTGGTGCGGTTCGAAACAGTAAACCGGGGGAGCAGAGACAATTTTCTCACCGGGGCGATAGCCCTCTGCCTGGGCGATAATCCGTGCTTCCTGAGCCAGATGGGAGGCCAGCGGATGATCGTAGTTATAGGGATCGTGCAGGGAGTGCGTCAGGACAAAGTGGGGCTGGATACGGCGATACACATCCGCCAGACGAAATAGCGTCTCTTTATCGGCGCGCAGCGGATAGTCGCCGATATCAAAGAATTCGACGCTGGCGCCCAGGATCTCGGCAGCAGCCTGCGCCTCTTCGCGACGGACTTGCTTCACCGCCTCCTCCGTCATGTTGCCTTTACGCCATAGTTTGGCGGACTCGCCGCGCTCGCCAAAGGACAAACAGACCACATGGACCTGATAGCCCTGCAGGGCATGCAGGGCTATCGCACCGCCCGCGCGCCAAACGAAATCGGCCGAGTGGGCGCTGACGACAAGGGCACTTTTTTCGCTAACCGGATGAGACATGATGGCTTCCTCTGTTGTTTTTTTCAGCTTGTCATGTCCCGCCGTTGGGAGGTAATTCGTTAACTTGCGAAGGCTATGATTTTTATTTATGTTGTCGACTCACTCACTGTATCAGGCCTGACGAATAATGCTGAAGAGAATGCACAATAAAATCATAAATATCATGCAGCTGCGTTTTTTCTGTCAGGTCGCGCTGCGCGGAAGCGTTTCGCGTGCTGCCGATGACTTATTCCGCACGCAGTCAGCGATAACCCGGGCTATCCGCGATCTTGAAGCCGCGTTGAACGTCACGCTATTCGAACGCCATTACAGCGGCATGGTGCCCACCGAGTATGGCAAGTGCATCCTGCCGCGCGCCCGGCGGGCGATTGACGACCTGCAGGCCATTCCGGCGCTATTGCAGAAACACCATACCCGCACCAGCGGCCCCCTGGCGGACGCCGGCTGGCTGTTCAATACCCGCCGGTTAGCCATTTTTATTCAGCTCTATCACGTCAACCATACCCAAACCGTCGCGCAACAGTTGGGGATCACCCAACCGGCGGTCAGCGCCGCGCTGAAGGTCCTGGAAAAAGGGGCGGATTCGGCGCTGTTTCGCCGAACGCCAGAAGGGGTACGCCCCACGCCTGCCGCAGAACTGCTCTATCCGCCGGTCAGCAGAGCGCTCAACGAACTGGAAAATATCTGGAGCGATCTCGCCGCCCGTCGTGGGGTACTGGAGGGCACCGTGCGTATTGGCGCTCTGCCGCTGAGTCGCACCCGGCTACTGCCCACCGCCATCGCCGCCTTTCTGGCACAGCACCCGGGCATTACTCTCATGACCAATGAAAGCCCGTATGAGTCGCTGGTCGCCGATATGCGGGCAGGTAATATCGATTTTATTATCGGTGCGCTGCGCCAGGATGAAGATCTACCGGACCTCTGTAGCGAGGCGTTATTCGAAGAGGATATGCTGATTTTACTGCGTAATAACCACCCACTGCTACGCCATCCAGACCCGCGTAGCCAGCTGGCGACAGCGCAATGGGTGCTACCGCGCGCCAACGCCCCGGCACGCCATTTGCTGGATAGGGCGTTTGTCACCTTAGGATTGCCGCTGCCTCAGCCGACGGTGGAGACCGGGGATGCGGCGATGGTGCGAGGGTTGCTGAGGGACTCAGACATGCTGGCGGCGGTTTCCGCCAGCCAGATGCGTTTTGAGACAGACAACGGGCTGCTCAGCGTGTTGCCGGTCCCCCTGCCTGATACCACCCGGCGTATCGGACTGACGTTTCGCGCCGGCAGCCTGCCCTCCCCGGCGACGCAGGCGCTGTTGCGTTTTATTTATCAGCAGGTTCAGGGCGGGACCGTTTAACGTTTACCCGCCACTGAGTAAGTTACCTGTTGGTTACGCGTTTGCTGAAACGCCTCCAGCGTCTGCCCGCGCATCGCGGCGTAAATATGCAGGTTGGATACGCCGACCACCGCGCCCATTTTCTCCAGCAGGAAGAAACTGGCGCCGTACTGAATCAATCCACGCCAGTCGCGTGCGTTGAGCAACTGCTTTTCCTCCTCACTCAGTCCAGCTTCGGCATAAAGCGACTGAGGCGACTGCAGAAAACGTTCGCGCCAGGCAGGCTCAATCAGCCGATGCAGGAAACGGTTAAGCCGCAAGCCATTCAGGCTGCGCTCGTGGGTAAAAGGATAGGTTCCCGGCAGTTTCTCCACCCCGGCCAACTGCTGCGCCATATGCTGGCGATGGCGCGTCAGGGTATCGACGGGGGGCATGCGCGCATTGTTCTCAAGGATCAGCGTAGCGATACCGGTCATCGACGGCAGGTAATAGTCGCGCCAGGTTTCGGTGACATTGGCTGATAGCGCGCCGCGCATCACCAGCCACATGATCACCTCAGACCCCTCCATTCCCCCCAGTTCGGCATATTCGCCAAGGGTCATTTCGGTAAGCTTTTCCGGGTCATTAACCAGCATGTCAACAAACTGGGCGTCCCACTCAGGATTATTAAATCCGCAGCGCTCGCCATGGACCTGATGAGAGAGCCCGCCGGTCGCGACAATCGCCACATTGATATCTTCCGGGAAACTTTCAATCGCCCGCCGCAGCGCCTGGCCGAGTTTGTAACAACGACGCGCGCTTGGTACCGGAAATTGCAGCACGCCGATCTGTAACGGGATCACCGCCGTCGGCCACCCCTGCTCTTCATCCCAGGGCAACAGCGCCGAAAGCGGCGAGAAAAGGCCGTGGTCGAGCTTTTTATCCATAAAGAACGACATATCAAACTCATCGGCCATCAGGCTGGCGCCTATGTGCCTTGAGAGCGCCGCGTTGCCCTGTACCGGGGGCAGGCAGCGCGGTCCGCCGCCCTCGTCGGCAACGTCATATTGATTGTCGATTCCCAGCGTAAAAGTCGAATAGTGATCGAAGAAAAAGGCGGTCACATGGTCATTAAAAATGTACACCAGCGCATCCGGTTTTTTCTCCTCCAGCCAGCGCTGCAGCGGTTCGAAGCTCTGGAAGATCGGCGACCATGCCGGGTCCTGCTGTTTATGATGATCGACCGCGAAGCCGATAGTCGGGGTATGAGAGACGGCGATACCGCCGAGAATGTTAGCCATCTGATAACTCCACTTATCGGTGTTCCAGGGGGGATGACAAAGCGTCCAGTTCTGCCTCTGTGAGTCGAGGCTTAGCGTGATTCATACGGTGCAACAAAATACAGATCCCCGCCAGGCAGGCCGGTAGCGCAAGCACTAAAAAGATCGAGGAGTGTCCCGGTACGGCCAGCATCAGCATCCCGCCCAGCGTGGAGCTGAGAATAGCGCCGGTACGGCCGATACCATGCATCCAGCTGACGCCGGTGGCGCGGATTTCGGTTTGATAATAGGCTGGCGAATAGGCCTGCAGACCGTTCTGCGCGCCGTTAATGCACATCCCGCTGATAAAAATCAGCACCGATAGCGCCGCCGATCCGAAATCCATCAACCCCTGGGACATCAAGCACAGGCAGCCGAGAAAATAGGTTGCCGCAATCACCGCTTTCGCCGAGGCACGATCCATCAGCATACCGACAAGGATCCCGCCCAGCGGGCCACCAAGCTGGAACAAGCCGGTCATCATCGCCGCCTGCTGCAGCGACAACCCGCCGGAGCGAAGAATGGTTGGCAGCCAGCCGTTCAGCAGATATATCACGAACAGGCCCATAAAATAGGTCAGCCACAGCGCTATCGTGCCGCGGGCATAGCCATGCCGGAACAGCTGCGCCACTTTACTGCTCCGCGTGATGGGCGGCGCATTCAGCTGGAAAACGGTTTCAGCCGTAAACTGGCCCCCAAGCCGGTTAAGCGCCCTGGCGATCTGCTCGCCAGGTAATCGGCGCGCCACCATGCTCATTGCCGACTCAGGTAACATCACGATCATAAAGGGAAGCACCACGAGCGGCAGCACGCCGCCAAAAATCAGCGCCGAATGCCAGCTGTAATGCGATAACAATCCGGCGGCGATAAAGCCGCCGAGGCCGGAACCCACGTTAAAACCGCTGTACATCAGGGTGATCATCACCCCTTTACGCCGCTCCGGCATATATTCCGCCACCAGCGTGACGCAGTTGGGCATCACCGCGCCAAGTCCAAGGCCAGTAAGAAAACGCATCAGCGCCAGTTGCGATGGGCTTTGCGCCACGGCGCCGGCCAGGCTGAACAGCGCAAACAACGCCACCGACCAGAGTAAAATGCGCTTTCGGCCGTAGCGGTCAGAAAGCGGGCCCGCCACCAGCGCGCCAATGGCGACGCCGAACATGGCCGCCCCAAGAATCGGCCCCATTTCAGCCCGGCTGATGCCCCAGTCCTCGATGAGCGCCGGGGCGACAAAGCCCATCACCGCGGCGTCATACCCATCCAGCATAATGATGATGAAACAGAGCAGCAGCACGTTCCATTGAAAGCGCGAGACCGGGCGGGCATCTATCCACGCTTTCACATCGACAACGTTCATGTGATTCATAGGGTGACTTCCTCAAGCAGGCGGTACGAATGTTCTGGTTAGTGTTTTTTGAGTGGAACTTTCGTACTCAACTTAAGGCAGGTCACGCAGGCTGTCCGGTTCGAAAACCCGGCGACAGATATGAGTTTTATTTATAATGTGAGGGATACGACAAAAAACAGCCATTAAAAAACCCGCAGCCAACGGCGGCGGGTCAGGGCAAGAGCGACGATCAGTGCTTCGGAATAATTAAATCGCCGCGCAGCGGACTGCCGCCCGGGTTGTCCGTTTTCTCGGTCAACCAGTTGACGATCCGCGACGCCATCGCGTCCATGGAATATTCAATCGCCGGGATAGTCGGGATACCGGGCAGCTGTAACGATCCGGCGAGGCTAAACACCATCACATTTTGCGGAACGGCGCGGTTAAACGCCTGCAGCTGCGGCACCACGCGCTGTGCCTGCTGTTCATCGCTCACCAGCAGCGCGTTAAAGTTCAGCGTCGTGGCGTTATTGACCAGCTCCTGCACCGCCACCGACGGCGAGGTGTTATCCAGAAACACCAGATTGCGATTAAACGGCAAAAAGTTTTTTTCCAGCGCGTGCTTGTAGCCCAGCAGCACCTGATCGGCGAAGCCGCTGCTCTGGGGATGGATCAGCGCAATCTGCCTTCTGCCCTGGCTTATCAGATAGTGACAGGCGGTTTCGGCGGCGAAGGCGTGATCGAACTGAATGCTGTTTTCGCCCTCGCTGTCGAGGCAGTCCACCAGCACCACGTCCGGGCGGTTAATATTCAGAGGAAAACGCGCGCCGATGATCAGCACGTTATCGCACAGCCCGCAGGTCAACTCCTCCAGCGAGTTCATCACGCCGCTGCTGGTGTTGGCGAAGCGCAGCAGCAGGTGCTTCTGGTGCTGGCTGAGCTGTTTTTCCAGGGCGTAGAGATAGCTGGTGGTTTGATTGATATTGTCCTGGGCGCAGATGACGCCGATGCAGCCGGTGGACTGGCTAAGCAACGACTGGGCTATCATGTTTGGCCGGTAATTGAGCGTTTCCGCCGCCTGCAGCACCGCCTGACGACTGGCCTCCTTCACGCCACGTGAGCCGCTCAACACTCGCGACACCGTGGCTTTGGAAACCCCGGCAAGTCGTGAAACATCATTGATTGTCGACATCATTTTCCCCTGCGCGGGCGCCGCGCCCCGCTAAAATCCCGTAAACCTGAATCGCTTCAATTATGACCAGCGCAGTATATCCATTTCGCCATTTGTTTGGAAACCGATTTTCCATTTCAGCGCAAAACATCGCCAAATCGACAGAATAATGTGAGCCAAATCCAATAAATCCGCCCCATAAGCAGGAGATCTTGACCACTATCACAGTTCTGCTTTTTATAAATGGAAACCGGTTTCCGTCTGATATCAAATCATCCACGCAATAACTTTTTACATTTTGAGGATGGTCGTCGATGTACAAGATTATGCTGTGCTGTTCTGCCGGAATGTCCACCAGTCTGCTGGTCAGAAAGATGGTGGAGGCGGCGAATGAACGTGATCTGCCGGTGCAGATTGACGCCTATGGCGTTTCCGAATTTGACATCCAGTTTCCGCAGTATCAGGTGGTGTTGCTTGGCCCCCAGGTGAAATACATGTTGAAAACCCTGTCTGACAAAGCGGCTTCCCTCAACATTCCGGTTCAGCCCATCGATACGATGGACTACGGCATGCAGCGGGGAGACAACGTCCTGAATTATGCTCTGTCGCTGATCCCAGCGGCGCACTGAGAGGTGTTGAAATGAGTTCTCTGTATCAGTCCATGATTGCCGTGATCGAGCAATCTATTACTCCGCTGGCAGGACGCCTTGGGCAGCAGAAATATGTTATCGCTATCCGCGATGGCTTCACTGCCGCATTGCCGTTTATGATCATCGGCTCTTTCATGCTGGTATTTATCTTTCCGCCGTTTTCACCCGATACCACCAACGGCTTTGCCCGCGGCTGGCTCGATTTCTCCCAGCACTACCGCGAACAGCTGATGCTGCCGTTTAACCTCAGCATGGGCGTAATGACCTTCTTTATCTCGGTCGGCATTGGCGCCAGCCTCGGTCGTCAGTTTCAGCTCGATCCGGTGATGTCCGGTCTGCTGGCGTTTATGGCCTTCCTGCTGGTCGCCGCGCCCTATGCCGATGGTAAAATTTCCACTCAGTATCTGTCCGGCCAGGGCATTTTTACCGCCCTGATCACCGCCATCTATTCCACCCGCGTCTACGCGTGGCTGAAGCAAAACAACATCACCATCCGTCTGCCGAAAGAGGTGCCGACCGGCGTCGCCCGTTCATTTGAAATCCTGATCCCGGTGCTGGTGGTGATTGGTACTTTGCATCCGCTGAACCTGTTTATCGAAGCGCAGACCGGGATGATCCTGCCGCAGGCGATCATGCATCTGCTGGAGCCGCTGGTTTCCGCCTCCGACTCGCTGCCGGCGATTTTGCTCTCCGTTCTGATGTGCCAGATTTTCTGGTTCGCCGGGATCCACGGCTCGCTGATTGTCACCGGCATTATGAACCCGTTCTGGATGGCCAACCTGTCGGCAAACCAGGCGGCGCTGGCGGCCGGCACGGTGCTGCCGCACGTCTATCTGCAGGGTTTCTGGGATCACTATCTGCTGATTGGCGGCGTCGGTTCGACCCTGCCGCTGGCCTTCCTGCTGCTGCGTAGCCGGGCCACTCATCTGCGCACCATCGGCAAGATGGGCATCGTGCCGAGCTTCTTTAATATCAACGAGCCGATCCTGTTCGGGGCGCCGATCATCATGAACCCGATGATGTTTATCCCCTTCGTCTGCGTACCGATGGTCAACGCGGTGCTGGCTTACGGCGCGACGCGTCTTGGCTGGCTGAGCCAGGTGGTGTCTCTCACTCCGTGGACCACGCCGGCACCGATTGGCGCCTCGTGGGCGGCCAACTGGACGCTGAGCCCGGTAGTGATGTGCCTTATCTGCATGGTGATGTCGGCGGTGATTTACCTGCCGTTCCTGCGCGCCTATGAACGTTCCTTAATGAAAACCGAAGTTGAGAAAACCAAAAATAGCGTTCCGGTGGCAGAAACCGTTAGCTAATTCCTCTCCGCCCCGGAGAGATAATATGATGACAGCGTCATAATGCAGAAAAAGGACTTTCACTGCATTATTAAATAATAAAGACCTCAGGAATACACATGATTGAATTAGAAGATGCGGTAATGGAAATTATCGTCAATGCGGGACAGTCACGCTCATTATGTTTTGAAGCGCTGCATGCGGCCCGAACCGGAAATATCGACGAAGCGCGTTTACTCTTAAATGAGGCCGACGGTTACGCCCGCCGGGCGCATCAGATGCAGACCCAGCTCATCGAGCAGGATGCCGGTGAAGCGCGTCAGCCTATGACGCTTATTATGGTACATGCCCAGGATCATCTGATGAATTCGCTGCTGGCCCGCGAGTTCTCAGAAGAATTAATCCATCTGTACCAGCGTTAATTAATATGGAATAACGTCAGCGAGAATATTACTCTCCGGCGTCGCTGTACCCTAAAAAAACAAATCAGCTTATTTTGGTTATTTATTTTAGCCAGAATGGGATGGTTATTATCTGAAATATATTAATTATTAAAGCGAGATAACCATGAATACTGTGAAAAAACTGCCTTTAGCCATGGCGGTTGTCGCCGCGCTGTGCCCAATTTCCGTAATGGCGCAAGAATTTACTCAGGAACAGATCGACGCCATTGTCGCCAAAGCCGTTGATAAAGCGCTGGCCGACCGCCAGGCGAAAATTGACGCCGCGGCCGACAAAAAGGTCGACGTCATTACCAACCCGCAGACCACCGCCGCCTCGCCGGATGTGGCGATTCCGTTCGGCCTCAAGTTCAGCGGCTATGCCCGCTATGGCGCCCATTTCCAGACCGGCGACCAGAAATATGTCGGCGTCGACGGCTCCTATAACGGCGCCTCGGCGATCGGTCGTCTGGGCAACGAAAGCAACGGCGGCGAATTCCAGATCAGCAAAGCCTTCAAAAGCGCGCAGGGGGCTATCTGGGATCTCAACGTCATGTTCGACCACTGGAGCGACGAGGTTAACCTGAAGAAGGCCTACGTCGGCGTCACCAACGTGCTGGAATCCAACCCCAACGCCTATATCTGGGCCGGCCGCGACTTCCACCAGCGTCCGCAACAGGGGATCAACGACTACTTCTGGATGAACCACGACGGCCAGGGCGCCGGGGTGAAGAACTTTGATATCGGCGGCGTGCAGTTCGACGTGGCGACGGTCTCGCAGGTGAAATCCTGTAGCCCGGAAGTGATGGCCGACGAGACCAACCCGTCGCGCATCACCTGTACCGGCAGCTCCGACACCGGGGACAACGGCCACTACGCGCTGACCACCAAAACCCACAACATCAAGGCCGGGCCGATCGACGTCGAGGTGTACGCCAACTACGGCTTTGACTCGAAGGCGGTGGACAGCGACGCGCGTCTCGAAGCCTGGCAGGGCGGCCTGGTGCTGAGCCACACCAACGACAGCGGAGTGAACAAGGTGATCCTGCGCTACTCCGACAACTCGGATAACAGCGTCTACAACAAAACCGACGACCTGACCACGGTCTACGCCAGCTTCGAGGGCAGCCATAAGTTCACCCAGCAGGCGCAGGTGGAATATCTGCTGGCCTTCCACGACTACGACAACGGCAAAGATAATACCGACAACCGCAAAAACTACGGCGCCATCGTGCGGCCGATGTACTTCTGGAACGACGTGCACTCCACCTGGCTGGAAGCGGGCTACCAGCGCGTGGACTACGACCAGGGCGGGGATAACCACGGCTGGAAGCTGACGCTGTCGCAGAACATCGCCATCGGCATGGGGCCGGAGTTCCGTCCGATGCTGCGCTTCTACGTGACCGGCGGTCAGGTGGACAACGAGCATACCGCGAAGGTCAACGGCACCAAAGACCAGCAGCTGGATTCGCTGAACGTCGGCGGGATGTTTGAGGCGTGGTTCTGATGCGATAGCGTTGTCGAAGGAGCGTTCCCGGCTGGCGCTACGCTTAGCCGGGCTACGACTGGTGCGCTCCATTTATGCCGGATGGCGGCATAAATGCCTTATCCGGCCTACGTTCCTTCCTGCGGGCTCCCCCTGTAGGCCCGGCAAGCGCAGCGCCGCCGGGCAGGACACTTCAAGCTCCATACCTGCGGTAGTGCCGGATGGCCGCATCAATGCCTTATCCGGCCTACAGAAAACCACCTTCCTCTCGTAGGCCCGCGCAAGCGGAGCGCCGCCGGGCGGTCAGGCGCCAGCCCCGCATGACGACATCCACTCTTTATCTCTGACACAAACGACGGGCGATGCGCTCCAGCTTCATCATCAACAGCAGCGTGACGCCCACCAGCACGATGGTCAGCGCCGAGCCATCGGCGATATTACCGCGATCGGTCAGGCTGAAAATGGTCACCGGCAGGGTGGTCCAGCCCGGCGGATAGATCATCACCGTCGCTCCCAACTCCCCCATCGACAGCGATAAACTCAGCGCCAGCGCCGAGATCATCCATGGCGTCATCAGCGGCAGCGTCACATGGCGCAGGCGGTACCACGGGGAAGCGCCCAGGCTGGAGGCGACGTTTTCAATATCAGCGGAAATTCGCGCCAGCCCGGTGGTCACGTTGCTGAAGGTAAAGGCCGAGATCAGCACGAAATGCGCCGCCAGGACGATAAAGAAGGTGCCATTCATCTGCAGCGGCCCCTGGCTGAAGGCCACCAGAATGCCCAGTCCCACGGAAACCGAGGGGATGGCGCTGGGCAGATAAAACATCAACCCAAAATATTTCTGCAGCTTCGCGCCCGTCTGGCGTAGCGCCAGCGCCGCCCACATCCCGCACAGCAGCGCCAGCAGGCTGGCGCAGAAGCCCACCATCAGGCTGGAAAACAGCGAATCCCACGCCGCGCCGCGAAAAGCGTTAACAAAGTGGGCAAAGGTAAAGCCGGTGGGCAGCAGGCCGTTCCACTGCTGGCTCAGGCTGGAGAGCAAAATCACCGCCAGCGGCAGCAGGAAGATGCCGGCAAAGAGCGTCACCGCCAGCGCGCCCGCCGCCGCACGGCCTTTACGCGACCAAATCAACATCGTTAACTCCTTACGCCAGTGCGCGCCGCCGCCAGCCGATAGAGCATAAACAGCCCCAGCGACAGCAGAATATTCATCAGCGCGATCATGCAGGCCACGCTGTAATCCGACTCCAGAATCGCCTTGCTGTAGACCATCATCGGCAGGGTATTGACCCCTTTGGCGCCGATAAACAGCACGATACCGAACTCGTTAGTGGTCAACAGCAGGCACAGGCTGCCCCCCGCCATCAGCGCCGGCAGCGCCGCCGGGAAGATAACCTGGGTCATCACCCGCAGCGGGTGAGCGCCAAGAATACTCGCCGCTTCCAGCTGACTCTTATCGATCTGCCGCAGTCCGGCCATCAACGGGCGCATCACCAGCGGCGTAAAGACGGTGATCTCCGCCAGGATCACGCCGTTAATCGAATAGAGGAAGTCCACCGGCGGCAGTTCAAAGGCGAACAGCGCCATCAGGGCGCCGTTGAGCAGCCCCGCCGAGCCGTAAATAAAGGTGAACGCAAGAGTGATAAGGAAAGTCGGCAGCGCAATAAAAGTATCGATCACCCGGCAAATCAGCTGGCTGCCGGGGAACGGAATAAACACCAGAATCAGCGCCAGAACGCTGCCGAGCACCAGGCAGCCAAGGGTAGCGAACACCGCAATCTGTAAGGTAGTGAGCAGCGCGCCAATAAAGCGTTTTGAGTCAATCACCTGCCAGAAGGTTTCGAGGCTCAGGTTGCCGCTGGCGTCGCGCAGCGCCTGTTCGGCGATCAGCAACAGCGGATAGAAAAACAGCGTCGCCAGCACCAATAGCGGCAACGCCAGCCACAGGTAAGGGCGCAGGTTTCGCGCCGGGCGCGTAAGGATTAAGGTTTGCGCCATCATTGCTCCTCGATCAGAACCGCATCGCCAGGTTCGAAGTAGAGCGCCAGCTTGTCGCCCGCGCGCGGCAGGGGGTTGACGTGAGTCATGACGATCCGCACCGCTTCGCCCGCGACGTCGCACAGCAGATGCGTCAGATCGCCCTGCCAGTGTACCGAAGTCAGGGTGGCGTTGAGGCGATTACTGGTTGCCGATCGCGGCGCCAGGCTCATATGCTGCGGGCGAATGCATAACAGCTTGTTGTTGCCATGCAGCCCGCCCCGGCTGAAGGCGTTAACCAGGCCGCCGCCGCAGCTCACGTTAACCAGACCCGGCTGAAGACTATCGGTCAGCGCCGTCGCCTGCAGGATATTGGCGCGGCCGAGGAATTCGGCGCTAAAGCGGTTCGGCGGATAGTGGTACAGCTCGTGCGTTTCGCCATGGGCGATCAGCGACCCGTCTTTCATAATGCCGATTTTATCCGCCAGAGTGAGCGCTTCGGTCTGATCGTGGGTGACGTAGAGGATGGTCAGCTCCGGCAGTTCGCGGTGCAGACGGGCAATCTCTTCCACCATGTTATGACGAATTTGCGCATCCAGCGCCGACAGCGGTTCATCAAGCAACAACACCCGAGGACGCACGGCAATGGCGCGGGCTATCGCGACGCGCTGCTGCTGGCCGCCGGAAAGCTGATGCGGATAGCGGGTGGCGTAGTCCGCCATACCAACGATTTTTAAGGCTTCAGTCACCCGCCCGGCGATCAGCGCCCTGGGCTGCTTTTGCGCCCGCAGGCCGAAGGCGACATTGTCTTCCACCTTCATATGGGGAAACAGCGCGTAGTTCTGCACCACCATCGCCAGCCCGCGCTGGTAAGGCGGCAGGTGGGTGACGTCCGTGTCGCCGATCAGGATCCGCCCGCCAGCCGGTTGCACAAATCCGGCAATCGCCCGCAGCACGGTGGTTTTCCCGGAACCGGAAGGGCCAATCAGCGCCAGCACCTCACCGGGTTCAATGGTCAATGACAGCGGTTTTAAGACCACGTTGCCGTGGTAGGAAACGCGCAGCGAGTCCAGGGTGATCCCGGAAGTCCCCGCCAGCGACGGGGAAGGGGTGACGGTCGTTTTCATTAACATCAGGCTTACTCGCTATCGGTCACTTTATGCCAGCGGGCGATATCCGCCGAGAGAGAAAGCGCAACGTCGTCCCAGTTGGGTTCCCAGCGCTTCACGCCGTCGAGCGCCGCCTGCGCCGCCTTAAAGTTAGCGTCATTCGGCGCCACGTCGTTGCGTACCGGTAAGCCCCAGGAGCACGCGCTGACGCTGGATTGCGCCGGTTTATCCAGCAGAAAATTAATCAGCTTTTTGCCGTTTTCGCTGTTCGGCCCGTTCTGCACCAGCCCGATGGTGTAGGGCAGCGCCAGCGCGCTGCGCTCGCCGTTATCATCCGCCGGCCAGAAAATTTTAACGTTCGGGTTACGCGCCATCTGCGACAGGTTCATCTGCAGATCGCCGTTGGCGACGTACAGCTCGCCTTTGTTGACCAGCGCCGTCAGCTTGCCGGTGGAGGCCGATGGGCCGACGTTATTGGCCTGGAGCTTGCCAAGATAGGCAAAGCCAGCGTCTTTGCCGCCAAGGCTGTGGAAGGCCTGCAGCATCACCGCAGTGCCGTCCCCCGCCTGGCCCGGCGTGGAGTACTGCAGCTTATTCTTAAAGCGGCTATCCAGCAGATCCTGCCAGCTGGCCGGCGCGGTTTTCAGCAACTGACCGTTATAGATGAAGGTCAGATAGTTGTTCACCAGCGGCGAATAGCGGTCGTTGGCGCCAGGGATCTGCGCGCTGCCCTGTGGAGTAAAGGTGGCCAGCAGCTGCTCTTTCGCGGCGCGCTGGATAAACGGCGGCACCGTGACCAGTACGTCGGCCTGCGGATTGGTGCGCTCCTTCGCCAGACGCTCGACAATCGCGCCGGAGCCGCCTTCCACATACTGCACTTTGATGCCCGTCGCTTTGGTGAAGGCGTCGAACTGGCTCTGATACCAGCTGTTATCGCCGTCATGCAGGCCGTCGGCGGAGTAAACCGTGACGACGCCGTCCGCCCAAACCGGGGAGCTGGTCAGCGCGAACAGGGACAGCAGAGCAAGTCGGGAGAGTTTCATCGTGTTAGCCTCATCGCAGTTAGTTATTCTGGTGTAGACCAGATTTGCCTTCACGCTACCGGGGGTTTATGACAAAACGATGAAAGAAGTGTGTCGAAAGAGTTAAAACGAGGGGAGGCATAGCCCCGGTTAACGCTGACGCCACCGGGGACACGGGAAGGATTAATGCAATAAAATCAATGGGTATCGACTTCGATCCGTAGGCTGTCATGCCGCCAGTATTCGATATCGTAATCAAGAATACGCCCGTGCTGATCGTAATTCAGCCTGCGCAGCAGCAGCGCCGGGCGCCCCTCCATCACCCCCAACGCCGCTGCGGCCTGCGGCGGCATGGAGGTGGGATAAAACGACAAATGCATACTGGTATAGATCAGGTCGTACTGGCTCTGATAAATCTCGGTCAGACTGCCGTTGAGATCGTGGCGCAGCAGCTCCGGCACCCGGGCCGGCAGGCAGTGGTTTTCGCAATAGCACACCGGACGCCCGTCGGCATAGCGCAGGCGGGTCAGCAGGTAGACCTGATCGAAGGGCTGCAGCGCCAGCGGCGCCATCACATCCAGCGGCACGGCGGATAACCGGCCATCAAGCAGCACCGTTTTCGGCTCACGTCCCTGCTCGAGACACAGCTTGTGGAAGTTGGTGTTCTGCGTCGGATCCAGCCACAGCCGCTCCGGCGTCACAAACCAGCCGCGGCGGTCGGCGCGGTAGATCACGCCGCTGGCCTCCAGCTGCGCCAGGCTCTCGCGCACGGTGATACGGGTCGTGTTGAACAACGCGCACAGCTCGCGCTCGGAAGGCAATTTATCGCCGCTTTTGAGGGCGCCGTTTTGAATACGCGCCTGCAGCTGCGCCTTAATCATCAGGTATTGCGGCATCTCGCCAGAGGGTGATTTCATGTTTACTCGCTGCCACTTTTGGTGCGCTCATTATACATAGCCAGATGAATTTTTTGTTGCAGCGCCACATTTCCTTTGACCCTGCCCCGGCTTTGTCTCCATGATAAATACCAATCTGGTATAGACCAAATGGTGAGACAAATGACTTCTCGGAACTACCTGCTGCTGACCCCCGGCCCGCTAACCACCTCCCGCACGGTGAAAGAGGCGATGTTATTCGATAGCTGCACCTGGGATGATGATTACAATCTCGGGGTGGTACAGACCATTCGTCAGCAGCTGGTGCAGCTGGCCACCCCGGCCGCCGGGTATACGGCGGTGCTGCTGCAGGGCAGCGGCAGCTACGCGGTCGAAGCGGTGCTCGGCAGCGTCATCGGCGAACAGGGCAAAGTGCTGATCGTCAGCAATGGCGCCTATGGCGCGCGCATGATTGAGATGGCACAGCGGATGGGTATCGCCTTCCACCCTTACGACTGCGGCGAAGTCGCCCGCCCGGACGCCGCGGCGATCGCGCGGATCCTGCGGGATGACCCGGCGATCACCCATATCGCGATGGTGCATAGCGAAACCACCACCGGCATGCTCAACCCGATTGAAGAGGTGGCCGCGCTGGCGAAAGAGTATGGCAAACGCTATATCGTCGATGCGATGAGCAGCTTCGGCGGCATTCCGCTGGATATCGCCGCGCTGAATATTGACTACCTGATAAGCTCTGCCAACAAGTGCATTCAGGGCGTACCGGGCTTCGCCTTCGTCATCGCCCGCGAATCGGAGCTGGCCGCCTGCAAAGGCCGCTCGCGCTCGCTGTCGCTGGATCTTTACGCCCAGTGGCGCTGTATGGAGGATAACCACGGCAAGTGGCGCTTCACCTCGCCGACCCATACCGTGCTGGCCTTCGCCCAGGCGCTGAAAGAGCTGGCCCAGGAGGGCGGCGTCAGCGCCCGCCATCAGCGCTATACCCGCAATCAGCGCCGACTGGTAGCCGGAATGCGCGCGCTCGGCTTCCGGCCGCTGCTCGACGACAGCCTGCACTCGCCGATCATTACCGCCTTTTATTCACCGGATGCGCCGCAGTATCGCTTTCACACCTTCTACCAGAAGCTGAAAGATCAGGGCTTCGTGATCTATCCCGGCAAAGTGTCGCAAAGCGATTGCTTCCGCATCGGCAACATCGGCGAAGTCTACGACGCCGACATCACCGCCCTGCTGGCGGCCATCGACAACGCCATGTACTGGAAACAATAAGGAACCGCCATGAACCGTATCTCCGCTCTCATTCTCGACTGGGCCGGCACCACCGTGGACTTCGGCTCCTTCGCGCCGACGCAAATTTTCGTCGAGGCCTTCCGCCAGGCCTTCGATATTGAGATCACCCTTGAAGAGGCCCGCGTACCGATGGGGCTTGGCAAATGGCAGCACATTGAGGCGCTGGGCAAACTGCCGTCGGTCGACAGCCGCTGGCAGGCGAAATTTGGCCGGGCGATGACGGCCGCTGATATCGATGCGATCTACGCCGCGTTTATGCCGCTGCAAATCGCTAAGGTTGTCGATTTTTCCGCTCCGATCGCCGGCGTGGTCGACACCCTCGCCGCGCTGCGCGCCGACGGACTGAAGATCGGCTCCTGCTCGGGCTATCCGCGCCCGGTGATGGAAAAACTGGTTCCAGCCGCCGCCGCCCAGGGCTATGCCCCGGACCACTGGGTCGCCACCGATGACCTTGCCGCCGGCGGGCGTCCCGGGCCGTGGATGGCGCTGCAGAACGTGATTGCCCTGGGCATAGACGATGTGGCCCACTGCGTGAAGGTCGACGACGCCGCGCCGGGCATCAGCGAAGGGTTACATGCCGGGATGTGGAGCGTCGGCCTGGCGGTGTCGGGAAATGAATTTGGCGCCACCTGGGAGGCGTATCAGGCGATGTCGAAAGAGGAAATCGCCACCCGTCGCGAGCGGGCGGCAGGCAAGCTGTATGCCGCCGGGGCGCATTATGTGGTTGATACCCTGGCGGACCTGCCGGGGGTGATTGCGGATATCAACGCCCGGCTGGCAAAAGGCGAGCGGCCTTAAGCGGGTGAATTCACCTTCACTTTGGCCGCCACCAGCAGGCCGGTAAACAGCATCAATACCCCTGACAACATCAGCGGCGACAGCAGGCCTAAATGGTCAAGCGCAATGCCGCCGACCGCGGCGCCGCAGGTGTTGGCCAGCTGGATCACCGCCACCTGAATCGACCCGGCTTTTTCCGCCTGATCGGAGAGGGAACGGGTGATCCACGTTGACCACCCCACCGGGATCAAGGCGAACGCGAAGCCCCAGATGATCGCCACCGTCGAGGCGACGATTTTGCTTTCCCCCCACAGCACCAGCGCCGCCGCGCAGGCGGTCAGCACCAGCGGCGCAATCGCCAGCGCCGCTTTCACCGAGCGCTTGAGCAGCACCGAGGAGAGCGACGTGCCGATGAAGCTGGCGATACCAAAGCTCAGCAGCACCAGCGTCAGGCCATCGACATCAAACCCGGCGAGGGTCATGTACACCGGGCGAATATAGGTAAAGAAGGCGAACTGTCCGGCAAAAGCCATGAAAATGGCGCACATGCCGGCCATCACCCCCGGCCGCTTCAGCAGGCCAAACATTTTTTGCTGCTGAGCTGCCGATTCACCCGGCAGCGACGGCAGCGCTTTCAGCACCCAGATCGTACACAGCACGCCCATCACCGCCGCGCCGTTAAACACGTTGCGCCAGCCGATAAGCCCGCCAAGAAAACTGCCCAACGGGGCGGCGATCACCAGCGCGATGGATACCGCGCCGAAGATAATCGACAGCGCTTTCGGCACCACGCGCATCGGCACCAGACGCATGGTCAGCGAGGCTGACATCGCCCAGAAACCGCCGAGCGCCAGCCCCAGACAGGCGCGTCCCAGCAGCAGTAGGGTGAAGCTATCGGCAAAGGACACCAACAGGCAGGAAAGGGTCAGCAGCAGCGAAAAGAGGATCACCACGTAGCGGCGATCAGTTTTGCCAATAACGGAGGTGATAAACAGGCTGGAAAACATCGCGACGAATGCCGTCGTCGTCACCGACTGCCCGGCCATCCCTTCGGAGATGCCTAAATCTAGCGCCATCGGCGTCAGCAGACTGACCGGTAGAAATTCGACGGTAATCAGGCAGGCGACGCAGAAAGCAACCGCGAAAACTGCCGACCAGTTTGGTCGCGCGAGCTCGCGTGCGTGGGTTTTGGCTTCATTTGAATGACTCATGAGTGACCTGCGAAGAAAGTGGCGGAAAGCTGCGCAGTGTAACATTTTGTTTGTGACGCATTTAACGTTTTCGCAACTCTTCTCGCTTTTCATAAGAGGATGCGTAGCTGCTCGCATGTTTAAAAAAACGATGCTTGCTATCGCTTTAACAAATCTCAGGAGAATTTAATGTAGCACTATGTGCTATATTTTTAACGACAGGATGTCAGCAATGCGTATCTTTAAAACCAAATGGTTCGCCAGAGAGGTTAGCTCTCATGGCATTACCGACGACGAGCTCTATCAGGCAATTCAATCTGCGCTTCAGGGCAAAGTGGTTGATTTAGGAGGAGGGGTTTATAAAAAGCGACTCAACAAGAATCGCGATCGCGCAATCATCCTTACCAAAAGCGCAGGGTATTGGTTTTATACCTTTCTATATGCCAAACAGGATATGGCCAATATCAACCATCGCGAATTAATGGGGTTTCGTGAGTTAGCAAAACACTATGCCAATCTCTCTGAAGAGAAAACGACGGCCTTAGTTAAAAGTAAAGAATTGGTGGAGATTTGCGATGACAGCAAAAAATAAATACAAAAGCCCGGCTTTCGAAGCGATCCATAGCGCTGCGTCGGGGCTATTCAGCGTTGGCGCAATCCCACAGGAAACAATGCGCCATTTTGATGAATCATGTCTCGGTAGCGTAGCCGCACTTCAACCCATTGAAATTAAAGCGCTACGTGAACAACTCAATGTTAGCCAACCCGTGTTCGCTCGTTATCTGAATACCAGTGTGTCTACCGTGCAAAAATGGGAGACTGGCGCTAAACGACCGAGCGGAACGTCATTAAAATTGCTTAGCGTCGTACAAAAACACGGCCTGAAAATCCTACTGTAGTTATTCTGCCGGATGGCGCTTACGCTTATCCGGCCTACAAGGAACGTAAGGGAGATATGGTTTTGAACCACAGGCCGGATAACAATGATATCAGTGCAACCAGTGCACGCCGTCTTCCGGGAGAAACAGGTCGTTATAGCGCTGCTGAAGGTTATGCAAATCGCTCACATCCGGATCCAGCTCGCGCAGAAACCCTTGCGCAAGGCGGATTTGCGCGTCGGTGATCGGCGCCGCTAAACGCGCTTTTTGCATCAGGCGATACCAGTAATGCAGGTTTTTTTCGCTGGCGTCGACAATCGCAACCTGCCAGATCAGCAGCACCTGCGCGGCATTCTGCAGATGCGCTTCATTCGGCCGTTCCAGGTAACGCAAATACTCATTGCCGGCGGTTTTACCCAGCTGATCGATCATCGATTCCAGCGGGACGGGCGTAATGCCAAGGCGTTCGCTCAGGCGGCGGATCGCGCGGCGTGAATCAGAGGTAAGCACCCGAAATCCCACAACAAACACCACTACCAGGGTGGCCAGTCCTATCCAGATCATGCATCCTCTCATCCAATCGCGGCCTGACTATCATAATGGGAATTTGCCTGCTGTCGACTGCCGGACCTGGCATAATGCGCAAGAAATAAAAAAGCCCGGCGCGAAGGCCGGGCAAGGTTACCCAATACCTGGTGAATCAGGCGGTCTGCAAAATACGGTTCTTTTTCTCGCGGCGAATTTTACGCTCTTCGAAGATAGCCACGATGGCCATCAGGCAGATACAGCCGATGGCGGCGGCGTCCAGCGCCGCAAAGGTGCCGGCCCAGCCGGTGAGACCGAAGACCGGCGTGCCGTCGGCGATCATCCCCAGGCCCAGCTTGGCGAAGCTATCGCCGATCAGATAGGCGAAAGTGCCCTTGATCCCATCGGCGGCGCCGATCGCTTTTTTCGGTACGAAACCGACGGCGGCGACGCCGATCAGCAGCTGCGGACCAAACACCAGGAAGCCCAGCGCAAACAGCGAGGCCAGGTAGACGTACTGGTTGCTGGCATGTTGATAAACGCCGAGGGTGGCGATAATCAGCGCCAGCGCGATGCAGGCTACCAGCGCGCGGCGGCCGTTGGCCAGGTCCGACAGCCAGCCCCACAGCAGCGTGCCAACCAGGGCGCCGACTTCAAACAGGGTAAAGCCCTGAATCGCCACCTCTTTAGACAGCTTCAGCTCCTGGAAGGCATACACGGTGGACCACTGATCGATACCAATACGCACCACGTAGAGGAAGATGTTGGAGAAGCACAGCAGCCAGATCACTTTGTTTTTCAGCACGTACTCAACAAAGATCTGCCACTTGGTCATCGCGTTTTCTTCGGTCTCTTTATCCTCTTCGCTGATCGCTTCGCCAAACAGCTCTTCCGCCGTGCCGAGGCCATAGGATTCCGGGGAGTCGCTACCATAGCGCAGGCCAATAAAGCCGACGATTAACGCAATAATCGACGGGAAGATAAACATGCCGATAACGTGGCCGTCGAACAGGTAGTTGGCGCCAAACAGCGCCACGCCCGCCGCGCCGGCGCCGCCGAGGTTGTGAGAGATATTCCAGAAGCCGAGGAAGGTGCCGCGCTTACGGCGAGGCGTCCATTTGGTGATGGTGGAATAACTGCACGAGCCGCCGGTGCTCTGGAAAAAGCCGCTCAGCGCATAGAAGGCGATCATCAGGAACAGACTGGTGGAACCCGCGCCCATGCTGGCGCTAAAGCCCAGCATGCAGATGGCGGAGAGGATCAGCATAAACGGCAGGAACTGCTTGGTGTTTTTGCCATCGGCATAGTAGGAAACCAAGGTTTTCCCTACGCCGTAGGTAATGGAGAAGCCCAGGCCAATCATCCCCAGCTGCGTCATGCTCAACCCGTAAGTGGAGATCATGTCGTTCTGCGCAATATTAAAGTTCTTGCGGATCAGATACATGGTCAGGTAGCCGATGAAGACCACCAAATAGGACTGCATGAAAGGTTTGAACCACATTTTGCGCCGCACGTCGAGCGGCAGATCAAGGGTCGGCTTACGAACCTGATTCAGAAAGGCCAGCATGGGTATCTCCTGAGCTGATTTTTTATGCCTGCGTCATAGCCAGGCATTGTAAAAATCAGCGCGCCGTCTGGCCTGAGACGGCGTCCAGGTGAAACCGGGAAAATTTCCTAGTTTTGCCCCATTCGCGGCGAAAGAGTGAGATGCATCACGCTTCACTGGCCGCGCGCGGCGCCTGGGCGTTTAAGAAAGGCAGCAGCAGCAGCGCGGAAATGCCGGCGGCAATCGCGATCGCCACGAAGAATCCGGTCCAGTGCCAGATATCCATTACCTGCGCCAGCGGCCAGCCGGAAAGCGACGCGCCAAGATACGCGAACAGGCCGACAAACCCGGTGGCCGCCCCGGCGGCCTCTTTATGCGAACACTCCGCCGCCGCCATGCCGATCAGCATCTGCGGGCCGAAGACGAAGAAACCGGTGGTGAAGAAGCAGGCCGCCTGCATCACGTAGCTGGCGAACGGCATCAGCCACAGGCCGCCAACCGACAGCAAAATTCCGGCGGCGAAGATCAGGTTCATCGGCCCGCGATTGCCGTTAAACAGCTTATCCGAGCCCCACCCCGCCACCAGCGCGCCGATAAATCCGCCCAGCTCGAACATGGTCACCGCCGAGTTAGCGGTCACCAGATCGACGCCAAGCGTCTCCGACATATACAGATTGCCCCAGTCGTTAATCGCCGCCCGCACCACGTAAACCAGCACATAGCACAGCGACAGCAGCCAGATATAGGGGTTGGCCAGCACGTAGCGGGTGAGGATCTCTTTACGCGTCAGTCCGGCGCCCTCCTGCTGCTGGGCAATCTCCAGCGCATCGTGACGCCAGTCGCCGACGGCGGGCAGCCCCACCGCCTGCGGACGATCCCGCAGTCGCCAGCACAGGTATAATCCGGCGAGGATCGCCAGGCCCCCGGCGATGATCATCCCCGCGCGCCAGCCGTAATGTAGCGCCGCCGCCCCCACCACCATCGGGATCAGCGCGCCGCCAACGTTATGCGCCGTATTCCACAGCGCCCACCAGCCGCCGCGCTCGGTGCGTGAATACCAGGCCGTCAGCAGCCGGGCGCAGACCGGCGAGCCCCACCCCTGGAAGAAGGCGTTTAGCGCCCACAGCAGGGCGAAGGCCCACAGTGAGGAAGAAAAACCGAACAGAATATTCACCACCCCGGTGGCGATAAGCCCCAGCCCCATAAAATAGCGGGCGTCGGAGCGGTCGCTGACGATACCGGAGAAAAATTTCGACAGTCCGTAGGTGATGTAGAACAGCGTGGCCAGCAGACCGATATCGCTGCGGGTCAGCACGTTGCTGGCGAGAATATCAGGAACCGCGGCGTTAAAGCTTTTGCGGGTGAAATAGAACAGCGCGTAGCCCAGCCAGATGGTCAACAGGATATGGCGACGCCAGTAGCGATAACGCGCATCAAGCTCGCGTTTATCACTAATCGGCGCGGCGTCCGGCGGGGCTTTTAAAAAGGCGAACATCGGCGATCCTCTCAGGCGTAACGCAGCGGTAGATTGACGCACACCCGGGTACCGTGGGTGCAGGAGATCGTCAGCGTGCCCCCCAGGGCGGTCACGCGCTCGCGCATGCCGGTCAGACCGAACCCCTGCGCGCTGGAGCCCGGCGGCAGGCCGCAGCCGTCATCTTCCAGCACCAGCATCAGTCGCTCCTCCTGCTGCCAGCCCTGCAGGGTCACAGCGCTGGCGCTGGCATGCTTGACGATATTGTTCAGTCCCTCCTGGCAGACGCGGAACAGGGTCACGCGCTGGTTTTCACTCAGCCCCGCCTCGTTAATCCGCCAGTCGAGATGACTGACGATGCCGCGGTCCTCCAGCTCCATTTCGCGCATCAGAGAACGTACCGCCTGCTCCAGCGGCAGGTCGTCAAGCTGGCGCGGACGAAGACGGCCCAGCAGGCGACGCACCGAGTCATACACCCCCAGCGACAGGTGTTCAATCAGTTGGCCGCTCTGGCGAACGCTGGCGTTGTCCGGCGCCAGCCGCTGGACGATCCCCGCCTGGGTGCGTATTGCCGTGATGGTCTGCCCGATATCATCGTGGAGCTCGCGGGCAACGTCGCGGCGCACGCTCTCTTCAGTCTCCAGCAGACGATCAGCCAGCCGCCGATTGCGCGCCAGCTCGCTCTGTAGCGACTGGTTCAGCTCGCGCAATCGCTGGATCCCCGCCCCCAGCAGCAGCCCGGTGAGGCTCTGCGCCAGCAGCGAAAGCAGGAGATCGACGGGGTGATCGTGCCAGGTCTGGCTGGCAATCAGGGCGATCGCGTTCATCAGCGTAGCGATCAGCGCTCCCTGCCAGCCGTAGTGCCAGGCCAGAGCGATAATCGGCAGCGCGAGGCAAAACGGGGTAAAGCGGGAGAGCTCGGCGGGCAGCCCAAGCTGCAGCCACAGGCTTATGGTGAATAACAGCAGATACCAGATCAGATGCCGCCCGCGCCAGTTTACCGGCTGCGCCACCAGCGACGGCCCCAGCGGCCGCCAGACGGTGCTGGTGAGGTAGTGCCAGAACACCAGACAGGTCGGCGCCAGGGTCAGGCCGCCGGTGAGCGTCAACAGCAGGGCGTTAAGCCCCTCGTCCCCCTCCGCCAGCCAGGGCAGCGATTGCAGCAGCGCGGCGGCCATTAACGCCCCGCCCTGACGCAGAAGCGTCAGCCAGTCGCGCTGCTGGCGATATCGCGAGATCAGCGCCACCGGCAGGAGGGTCAGCAGGCTTCCGGTCATCAATATTATCGGATGCGCCAGCGCCACTTCCTGCGTCAGCCAGAAGATCAGCAGCCACTCGCTTCCCAGCAGCACCGGCCAGTAGCCGCGCGGGCACTGGAGCATCAGCCCCAGCCGCAGGCCGAAGGGGAACAGCAGCACCGCCAGATCGGCGCGCTCCACCAGATGCAGGCTGATGCTCCACAGACAAAACCAGGCGGCGGCGAAGATAAAGGCGCAGCCGATCACCGACAGCAGGCGCGGGAGTAAGGTCTTCATTGCCAGCTGTCAAACATGCGGCGCGCCAGCTCGACGTCATTGCTGACGCCCAGCTTTTCCAGCAGGTTGGCGCGGTGAACGTGGACGGTTTTCGGCGACAGCCCGAGCTCAGCGGCGATCTCTTTTACCGCCATGCCCTGCGCCAGCTTTTCCGCCACCTGACGTTCGCGTTTGGTGAGCGGATCCTGGCGCCCGGCGGCCAGCTTCATGGCGATATCCGGCGTGAGATAGCAGCCGCCCGCCGCCACCGTGCGCACCGCGGCGATAAGTTCGTCCGGGCTGCAGCGTTTCGACAGAAAGCCGCGCGCGCCGGCGTTGAGCGCCTGCTCGACCAGCGCCGGGCTGTCGTGCACCGACAGCATGATGGTCGCCATCCCCTTCGGCAGCTGGCTGAGCAGCTCCAGCCCGGAAATATCCGGCATCGAGATATCGCAGATACAGACCTGAACGCCGCGCCCCGGCAACCCCGCCAGCGCCTCGCGGCCGCTGCCAAATTCGGCGACAACCTGAAAATCAGTTTCCAGCCCCAGCAGCTGAGCAAAGCCGGAGCGGACAATCAAATGATCGTCAATAAGGGCGATGGTGGTCATGATAGGGTCCTGGTGCCTGAGGCAACAAAGCGCTGTGTCCGTAGGCCGGATTAGCGCAGCGCCATCCGGTAAAGGCGCTTACCTTAACCATAAGCACCTTACCGTTCAAGCCTTGCGCGATTTACTCGAAGAACACCGCAATTTTGTTAAACATGGTGGGATCGGACTGGTTACGCGCCACTTTGGTGACATCTTCCAGCTTTTCAATCTGGCTAATCATCTGCCCGAGACGCTGATCGTCGTTCACCAGCAGCCAGATGCGGCTGTGTTCGCTGCCCTGAATCGGTAGACAGAGAATACCTTCGACGTTAAACGCGCGGCGGGCAAAAAGCCCGCAGACGTGGGTCATGACGCCGGGGTGGTTGCGGACGGTGAGCTCCAGGATGACGTTATCACAGTGTTTTTGCATGGCTTATTCCCCCACCATTTCAGTATTAGCCGCACCCGGCGGTACCATCGGATACACTTTCTGCTGCGCGTCGATGCGCACGTGGATCAGCGCCGGCCCCGGACGGTCGATGATCGCCTGCAGCGCTGCCTGCGGATCGGCTTCGTTATTTAAATCACAGGTTTGCAGGCCAAAACCGGCGGCAATCTGCATAAAGTTAATCATCCCCGGATAGGTGGCGGCAAAAACCCCCTGCTGATAGAACAGGCTCTGCTGCTGATGCACCAGCCCCAGCGCTTCGTTGTTCAGCAGGATAATTTTTACATCCAGCTGATTTTCAGCGGCGGTGGCCATCTCCTGAATATTCATCATCAGGCTGCCGTCGCCGGAGAAGCAGATAACCTTGCGCTGCGGATTCGCCAGCGCCGCGCCGATCGCCGCCGGCAGGCCGAAGCCCATGGTGCCAAGACCGCCGGAGGTCAGCCACTGCCGCGGACGGTTGAGCGGGTAGGCCTGCGCCGTCCACATCTGGTGTTGGCCTACGTCGGTGGTGATGATCGCTTCATCATCCACGCAGGCGGCCACGGCGTTAATCAGGCCATAATGGGAGAGCGGGTCGCTTTCCTGCGGGATGGCGCAGGGGAATTCGCGCTGCAAGTCGGCCACCAGCTGGCGCCACTCCTCGCGCGGCTGTGCCTCAACCTGCGGGTTCAGCTGGGCTAAGACTTCCGCCACATCGCCCTGAATCGCCACGTGCGGTTGCTTAATTTTGCCCAGCTCGGCGCGGTCGATATCGACGTGGATAATCTTCGCGTTCGGGCAGAACTGCTCGGTCTTGCCAATCGCCCGGTCATCAAAACGCGCGCCTAAAACAATCAGTAAATCCGCTTCCTGCAGAATGAAGTTGGTGCTGCGCGCGCCATGCATGCCCAGCATCCCCAGCGACAGCGGGTGCGCCTTCGGCAGCATGCCCAGCGCCATCAGGGTCATGGTGGTCGGCAGGTTGGCTTTTTCCGCCAGCTCACGGATCTCCTGCGGCGCGTTAATCACCCCGCCGCCCAGATAGAGCACCGGACGCTTCGCCGCGTTGATCATCGCCGCCGCTTCGCGCACGCTTTCGGGGGCGAATGCCGGCGCTGCGGCGCGCTCGCCCGGCTCCGGCAGCGTTTCCAGCTCAATGGTCGCCGACTGTACATCCTTAGGAATGTCTATCCACACCGGCCCGGGACGCCCGGACTGAGCAATACGGAAGGCGTCGCTGATCACCTGCGGCAGCTCGGCGATGTCGCGCACCAGATAGTTATGTTTGGTGATGGGGATAGAGATGCCGTAGGTGTCCACTTCCTGGAAGGCGTCGGTGCCGATCATCGATGCCGGCACCTGGCCGGTGATGCAGACCAGCGGAATCGAATCCAGGCGGGCATCGGCGATCGCCGTCACCAGGTTCGTCGCCCCCGGGCCGCTGCAGGCCATACAGACCGCCGGTTTGCCTTCGGTACGCGCCATCCCCTGGGCGATAAAGCCCGCGCCCTGCTCGTGGCGCGCCAGGATGTGGCGGATCTGCGTGCTCTGGCTTAAGGCATCGTAGATAGGCAGGATGGAGCCGCCCGGAATGCCGCTAACCATAGTGATACCCTGGCGTTCCAGTAAATGAACAACCAGCTGCGCGCCGGTAAAGCGCATTGTGTTTGATGTGGTGCCCGAACTTGCCATGCTCCAGTCCTTTTCTTCTGGGCCGACTTTACCGGGGGGCTCGCCAACAAAAAACCCCGCTCGGTTTGCGCCGGCGGGGTTTGGAATTCGTGTTGTTCCGGACCCTACGGCGCATTGCCGACGACGACCACCACAGACACGACGACCACCGCGGCTGGCGCGGTTTTTAGTAGGGTCGAAGCGATCAGGGTTGCGTTCATTAGGGACCTGTTGTGTCGAAAAATAAGCTGAATTTATACAAACACAGGTTTTACGTTTTCACAATGGATTTATTTTCATCCACGAAAATTTGCGCGAAAGATCACAGTTCGGCGCAAAAGGGCAGAAAACAAAAAACCCCGCCGGAGCGAGGTTTTTATCAGCATGGTTACAGGTGGTAGCCGCAAGCACACTGTATTACGTCAACGCCAAAAGTATACGCGATCGCTGCAGTTCACGCAATTTAAGGTCGGTTTTTCTCTGTCATAGAGTATGGGATAGCGCGGCGGATTTGTCCAAAAAATACTGTTCATCCATACAGTATTTATCTATACTGGGTGTGTTCATGGTGTGCCATTCGGGGGCCGCAAGTTTGACCGGCGCAACGAAGTCCTGGCTGAAACGGGTGGTGCCGTCAGTGCCTTAACCCCGAGAGAGCACACTGTGTTACGTCAACAACGTGCAGTCACTGGCCCGCGCGGCAACGCGTGGTTCAGCGCTGCGCACCCCTGTCGTTGCAGGCGGCGGGCCGGGAAGCCGTCCACGGAAGGAGCCACCACAGGCCAGGGCGACGCCGCCGGCGACAGGCAGGGATAAGCTGACAACGGGCAGCGGAAAGGTACGTCAGCTTATTGTGCTCCTTAACCACAGGAGACGCGCGTATGGGCGGAATGGATATTATTATTTTAATCCTGAAACTCATGGTTGCTGTGTTGCAACTACTTGATGCAGTCCTGAAACAGTTCCGCTGATTCAGGTTCAAGTCGCACCTGAGGGGGGCGGGAAACCGCCCCCCTGCAGGCGCCCGCCGGGCGTCCCGGGATGACTTGATGGAGGAAGCTATGCCACCCCTGTTAATTGCCGCCACGACGCCGGATGCCCCGGGGTTCGCGGCGCTGCGCACCGAAAGCCTTGAACAGCATTTCAATATGCTGCGCCGCCTGGCGGAAAACTGGCAGAGCGGCAAAAACCGCTTTACCGCGCCGGGCGAAACGCTGCTGGGCGCCTTCGTGAATCACCAGCTGGTTGGGGTATGCGGCATCAATAGCGATCCCTTCAGCCCCCAGCCGCGGGCCGGGCGTATTCGCCACCTCTACATCAGCGAGCGCTACCGCCGCCGGGGGATCGGCCAGCAGCTGCTGGTCTCGGTTATCACCCACTCCAGCGCCTGGTTCGATTTTCTCAACACCCACGCTCCGGCGCAGGCCTGGCCCTTTTATGAAAGACTTGGCTTTCGCCCGGTGTACGATGAACCGCGGGTGACGCATCGCCTGTTTTGTTCGCTGTAGCCCCGCTGGCTGGCAGCGCGGGCGCGTGTTACAGTCCGGTGACCTTCACTGTTGAACCTGTCTGCGATGACCCTCACCGTATTCTGCATTTTGCTGTTCGCCGCCCTGCTGCACGCCAGCTGGAACGCTATTGTCAAAGCCAGCGGCGATAAAATGTACGCGGCGATCGGCGTCAGCGGCTCGGCCGCGCTGCTCGCCCTGGTGATGCTGCCTTTTGCCCCGCAGCCCACGCTGGCCAGCGCCCCCTATCTGCTGGCGTCGTGCGCGTTACAGGTGGTGTATACGGTGCTGGTGGCGAAGACCTATCAGGTGTCGGATATGAGCCAGACCTATCCGCTGATGCGGGGGACTGCCCCGTTGCTGGTGGCGGCGATAAGCGTGCTGTTTCTCGGCGATCGTTTGTCGCCGCTGGCCTGGCTGGGCATCGGCGTCATCTGCCTGGCCATTCTGGCGATGGCCTTTAACGGCCGCGCCAGCTCCCGCAAAGGCATCGTGCTGGCGCTGATCAACGCCTACTTTATCGCCGGCTATACGCTGGTGGATGGCACCGGCGTCCGGCTGGCGGGCTCGGCGCTGGGCTACACCCTGTGGACCTTTTTTATGAACGGCTTCTGCCTGCTAAGCTGGGCAATGATGACCCGCCGCGCTGAAGCCAGCCGCTATCTGCGCCTGCACTGGCGAAAAGGTATCCTCGGCGGGATCGGCACCATGGGCTCCTACGGCCTGGCGCTGTGGGCGATGACCCAGGCGCCGCTGGCGGTGGTCGCCGCGCTGCGTGAAACCTCCATTTTGTTCGGCGCGCTGATCGCGTTTATCGTCCTGAAAGAGCAACTGATGCCGCTGCGCATCGTCGCCGCCTGCGGGATTGCCGCCGGGGCGATCCTCCTGCGCCTCGCGTAACCTGAAATGGCAACATTAGTTGCCGTTCCTGTTTACATAATCTGCCTGGAATTCCCTCAACAATCGGCACTTTGCAGTTGTTCTGTCATTTTTATATGGTAGATTCCTCCATCGTTTACGGTGTGTGCCAGTCACATATTCTTAATTTTTATTTACTCACAAAGTATTCATCGACATGAAACGGCATAAAAACTTCAATTTGTTGTTGATGCTGGTACTGCTGGTGGCCGTCGGCCAGATGGCGCAGACCATCTATATTCCGGCCATCGCCGACATGGCGGTCGCGCTGAACGTCCGCGAAGGGGCGGTACAAAGCGTAATGGCGGCCTACCTGCTGACCTACGGTATTTCACAGCTGTTTTACGGCCCGCTCTCCGACCGCGTGGGTCGCCGCCCGGTGATCCTCGTCGGGATGTCGATTTTTATGCTGGCGACGCTGGTAGCCATTACCACCCATAGCCTGCCGGTGCTGATCGCCGCCAGCGCCATGCAGGGGATGGGCACCGGCGTCGGCGGCGTGATGGCGCGCACCCTGCCCCGCGATCTGTACGAAGGCGCCCAGCTGCGTCATGCCAATAGCCTGTTAAATATGGGCATTCTGGTCAGCCCGCTGATTGCCCCGCTGCTCGGCGGCATCCTCGACACCCTGTGGAACTGGCGCGCCTGTTACGCCTTCCTGCTGGTGCTGTGCGCGGGGGTGACCTTTAGCATGGCGAAATGGATGCCGGAAACGCGCCCGGAGGGCGCGCCGCGCACCAAACTTCTGGCCAGCTACAAAACGCTGTTCGGCACCGGCGCCTTTAACTGTTACCTGCTCATGCTGATCGGCGGCCTGGCGGGGATTGCGGTATTCGAAGCCTGTTCCGGCGTACTGATGGGCGCGGTGCTCGGCCTGAGCAGCATGGCGGTGAGTATTCTGTTTATTCTGCCGATCCCGGCCGCCTTCTTCGGCGCCTGGTTTGCCGGCCGGCCTAACAAGCGTTTCCCGACCCTGATGTGGCAATCGGTTATCTGCTGCCTGCTGGCGGGTCTGATGATGTGGATCCCGGGGCTGCTGGGCGTTATGACCGTCTGGACCCTGCTGGTGCCGGCGGCGCTGTTCTTCTTTGGCGCCGGCATGCTGTTCCCGCTGGCCACCAGCGGCGCGATGGAGCCATTCCCGTTCCTCGCCGGTACCGCCGGGGCGCTGGTTGGCGGCTTGCAGAATATCGGTTCCGGCGTGCTGGCATGGCTGTCAGCAATGATGCCGCAAACCGGTCAGGGCAGTCTCGGGCTGCTGATGATGCTGATGGGCCTGTTGATTCTGCTGTGCTGGCTGCCGCTGGCCTCGCGCTTTACCCATCATCAGCAGCCGGTATAAGCGCGGCGGCCGCTCCCCGGATAGCGGCTGACGCCTTACCCGGGCTGTCCAACATCATAGCGGGCTAGCCCGGCTCATTTTCAGGTCAGACTATGCAGCCACTCGATAAAGGCGTCGATTTTCGGCCACTGGCGACCCGGCAGGGTGGTCACATAGTAGTGCTGGTGGCATTTCAGCGTCATATCGCCAAACGGGGCGATCAACTCCCCGCTCTCCAGACGCTTCTGCACCAGCCGCTTACGCCCCATTGCCACCCCGAGGTGGTTCATCGCCGCGATCGCCGCTAAATCGGAACGATCGAAGCCAATGCCCGACGATGGCGGCAGGTCCACCGCAAACTGCTGCGCCCAGCTATACCACTCATCGGTGCCGGAATCGTTGCTCCATGCCTGGCGGTCGTGGAGCAAGGTACAGTGGCGCAGATTGCCCGGATTCGACATTAACTGCCGCTGGTGCGCGTAATTCGGCGTACATACCGGCACGATCGCCTCATCCATCAGAAAATGGTGGCTCAACTGCGACGACGGCGCATCATCAAAATAGATCGCCAGATCGATGCCCGTCCGCTGCAGGTTAACGTTCTCGTTGCCGGTCAGCACGGTGAGGGAGATGGCAGGGTAACGGCGGGTAAAGTCTCCCAGAGCCGGCACCAGCCAGCACTGGGCGATAGAGGGCCGCGAGTAGACCGTCAGACTGCCGGAGAGCTCCTGGTTTTTGATGTCGAGGATCTCCTGATTGAGGCCATCCAGCGACGACTTCAGCGCCCAGTAGACCCGCTTACCTTCACGCGTCAGCTCAACTTTACGATGCGAGCGGACAAAGAGCAGGATCCCCAGCTCCGCTTCCAGCTGATTAATCCGGTGGCTGACGGCGCCAGGTGTGAGCGCCAGCTCGTCGGCGGCCAGGGCAAACGACTCGTGCCGCGCCGCTACTTCAAAGGTCGACAGCCTGGAGAGCTGCCAGCCGTTCAGCAGCCGGGTACCTATGTTTTTTAGCACATCCATCACGCGCTCCTGGCTAATACAGTGGCTGTTGATGATAAAAAAATCACGCCGGTTTTGCCGCTAAAGGGTGAATTAATTTGACCCACAGCATGATTAATGGTCTGTTTTTGAGCCAAATCACCGACTTGATTCAATTCTCCTCACCTTAAAGCCCATTTATATCGTTTGTCAGCCCATGAGGTTTCTCGCTTCAATAAGGCCAGATTATTCACAGGCGAGGTGGAATATGGGTTCGCAAGTCTGGGTTGTGAGCACGCTGCTGATCAGCATCGTGTTAATCGTCTTAACGATCGTCAAACTGAAGTTTCATCCTTTTCTGGCGCTGCTGCTGGCGAGCTTTTTCGTCGGCGCGATGATGGGAATGGGCCCGCTGGAGATGGTCAACGCCATTGAGAGCGGGATCGGCGGCACGCTGGGCTTCCTGGCGGCGGTGATCGGCCTCGGCACCATTCTCGGCAAGATGATGGAGGTCTCCGGCGCGGCGGAGCGCATCGGCCTGACGCTGCAGCGCTGCCGCTGGCTGTCGGCGGACGTGATTATGGTGCTGGTCGGCCTGATCTGCGGCATCACGCTGTTTGTCGAAGTCGGCGTGGTCCTGCTGATCCCGCTGGCCTTCTCCATCGCCAAAAAAACCAACACCTCGCTGCTGAAGCTGGCTATTCCGCTGTGTACCGCGCTGATGGCGGTGCACTGCGTGGTCCCTCCGCATCCGGCGGCCCTGTTTGTCGCTAACAAACTGGGCGCCGATATTGGCACAGTGATTGTCTATGGCCTGCTGGTCGGTCTGATCGCCTCGCTGGTTGGCGGCCCGCTGTTTCTCCGAGCGTTAGGCAACCGCCTGCCGTACAAACCGGTCCCGGCCGAATTTGCCAATCTTGAGGTCCGCGAGGCGTCGACGCTGCCGTCGCTCGGCGCCACGCTGTTTACCGTACTGCTGCCGATTGGCCTGATGCTGGTGAAAACCGTCGCCGAACTGAACATGGCGAAAGGCGGCACGCTGTATACGGTGCTGGAATTTATCGGCAACCCCATCACCGCGATGTTTATCGCCGTCTTTGTCGCGTATTACATGCTCGGCATTCGTCGGCAAATGGGGATGGGCGTCCTGCTAACCCATACTGAAAATGGCTTTGGGTCGATCGCCAACATCCTGCTGATTATCGGCGCAGGCGGCGCGTTCAACGCGATCTTAAAATCCAGCGGCCTGGCCGATAGCCTGGCGGTGATCCTGTCGAACCTCGATATGCACCCGATTCTGCTGGCCTGGCTGGTGGCGCTTATCCTGCACGCCGCCGTCGGCTCTGCCACCGTGGCGATGATGGGCGCCACCGCCATCGTCGCGCCGATGCTGCCGCTCTATCCCGGCGTCAGCCCGGAGATCATCGCTATTGCTATCGGTTCCGGCGCCATTGGCTGCACGATCGTCACCGATTCCCTCTTCTGGCTGGTCAAACAGTACTGCGGCGCAAGCCTCAGTGAAACGTTCAAGTACTACACGACGGCGACTTTTATCGCGTCGCTACTTGCACTGGCCGCCACCTTCCTGCTTTCTTTCATTATCTGAGCGCAAAGAGACGTATGATGAAACACGCTGAATTGACTACCTTGACCGCGACCTTCCCGCTTGTGCAGGATCTGATCGCCCTGAAAGAAACCACCTGGTTTAACCCCGCCACCACCCCTCTGGCGGAGGGATTGCCTTACGTCGGCCTGACCGCCGACGACGTGCAGGACGCCCATGCCCGCCTTCAGCGCTTCGCGCCCTATCTGGCGGAAGCCTTCCCGGAAACGGCCGTCAGCGGCGGGATCATCGAATCGGAAGTGGTCGCCATTCCGGCAATGAAGCACCGCCTCGAGCAAAAATTCGGCCAGCCGATTGGCGGCGAACTGCTGCTGAAAAAAGACAGCCATCTGCCGATCTCCGGCTCGATCAAAGCGCGCGGCGGCATTTATGAAGTGCTGACCCATGCGGAAAAGCTGGCGCTCGAGGCCGGGCTGCTGACTACCGCAGATGATTATCGCAAATTGCTGACGCCGGAGTTTAAACAGTTCTTCCGCCAGTACAGCATCGCCGTCGGCTCAACCGGCAACCTCGGGATGTCGATCGGCATCATGAGCGCCCGCATCGGCTTTAAGGTTACCGTGCATATGTCCGCGGACGCCCGGGCGTGGAAAAAGGCCAAACTGCGCAGCCACGGCGTGACGGTGGTGGAGTATGAAGAGGACTACGGCGTGGCGGTCGAACAGGGACGCAAGGCGGCGGAATCCGACCCGAACTGCTTTTTCATCGACGATGAAAATTCGCGCACGCTGTTCCTCGGCTATGCCGTGGCCGGCGAGCGCCTGAAGGCGCAGTTCGCCAAAGCCGGACGGGTGGTCGATGCCGACCATCCGCTGTTCGTCTACCTGCCGTGCGGCGTCGGCGGCGGCCCCGGCGGCGTGGCGTTTGGCCTCAAGCTGGCCTTTGGCGACCACGTTCACTGCCTGTTCGCCGAACCGACCCACTCTCCCTGCATGCTGCTCGGCGTCTACACCGGGCTTCATGACCAGATAGCGGTGCAGGATTTAGGCATTGATAACCTGACCGCCGCCGACGGTCTGGCGGTCGGCCGGGCGTCCGGCTTCGTTGGCCGGGCAATGGAGCGCCTGCTCGACGGGTTCTATACCCTTGACGACCAGACGATGTATGACATGTTGGGCTGGCTGGCGACAGCGGAAAATATCCGCCTTGAGCCCTCCGCGCTGGCCGGGATGGCCGGGCCGCAGCGCGTCTGCGCCAGCAAAGCGTACCATCAGCTGCAAGGGCTGAGTGAGCAACAGCTGCAGCAGGCGACCCACCTGGTGTGGGCCACCGGCGGCGGAATGGTGCCGGAAGAGGAGATGGCGCAGTATCTGGCGAAGGGGCGCTAATCTTCAGCGCAGCAGCAGCATCAACGCCTCTGGCGGCCGCTGCTGTCGGCGCAGGTCCCGCATCACTCGCATATAGGGCCCGCTGAGATCGTAGAACTGCCGATAACCCGCGCACAGCGGGTCTTCCTGTTCGCCGCAGCGGCACAGGCGTAGCCACGGACAGCCGTAGCAGGCGCTGTTGGCCGCCGGCGCGCCCGCCCGCGTTATCAACTCGCCGCACCAGGCGCTCAGCGTCTCGCTAAACAGCAAAATATTGATACGGCCAATATCTTCCCGCACCCAGCGGTGAAAGACCGCGCAGAGAAACTCTCCCCACAGCGCGGCGTCGCCAGCCGCCAGCTGCGGAATAAAATGGATAGCCGTAAGCCCCTGTTGACGCAGCTGCGCATAGAACGCCTGCGGCTGGCGGCAATGCTCCGCCTCGACCACTACCGCCTGAAAGGGAGTGTCATGTTGCTGGCCGGGGGCATGAGTGAGAGGCAAATTCGCCGGACATCCTGTCATGACATATCCCTAATGAATGAAACGATCTGTTGAAGGTGAGTAACAGCAAACAGGAATGCCAGAGAAAGTACTGCGAGTGCGATCAAAAATTTGTCACGAACCGCCCGCGGCTGCAAAAAATCGCTGTCGTCGACGTCCATCAGATGACGACGGCGGGTATAGCCCCAAAGGATCCCCGCCACTATCGCCAGCACGCCGATCGACAGCCAGAACGGCAGTCCGGCGCGGTGCCAGCTGTGCTTAATCGCCAGCGCCATCAGCGCGCCATAGCCCAGCAGGGTGCGAAACCAGGCCAGGGAGGTGCGCTCTGGCTGTAGCCCCGGGTCGCTTTCCCGCCGCGCCCGGCGTTTATCCGCCATACAGCACCAGCAACATCACCGCGACCACCACCGCCAGCAGCAGGATGCTAATCACCAGCAGCGTCCGGGTATAGGGGAGATCCTGCTTCAGGCGCATCGCCTTCTCGTTGTTCAGCCAGCGCAGATAGCCATAGATGGCCATGCCGCCGGCAAACAGGCATAGCAGCAGGGCGAGAATTTCACGGATCAGCGGCGTGGCAAAGTCTGGCGCCAGCTGGTCAAGACCGACGCCAGCGGCAAGAAAACCGAGCGCCGTGCGGATCCACGCCAGAAAGGTGCGTTCGTTAGCCAGCGAAAAGCGGTAATCAGGCGCTTCGCCGAGGCGGGAGATTTTCATGACGATTCCTTGTTCATCGCGCAGCAGGCTTCAGCATAGCGTAAATCAGGAACCGGGGAGAAGCATCGGCGCCCCGCAGGGCGCCGGTCAACGGCGGGGATTAATGCAGCTCCGGCCAGTAATCCTTATTGGCGGCAATCAGGTCGTCGAGGATCGCTTTCGCCACCGAGGCGCTCGGCACGGTTTTCGACAGGGTAATCGCCTGCCACAGCTTGTGGTAAGAGCGTTGTTCCCAGGCATCGACCACCAGTTTTTCCACCGCCACCTGCTGGCTCATCATCCCTTTCTGGAAGTGCGGGATGTCGCCGACCGTCAGCGGCTCCGGCCCGTTGTGGCCCACCAGGCAAGGAATTTCCACCATCGCGTCGGCGTCAAAGTTATGGATCGCGCCATTGTTCGGCACAATCAGCAGCATCCTTTCCTGCGTGTTAAAGGCGATGGCCGTCGCCAGATCGACGATATACGACGCGTGCTCGTCAATCTCCAGATCGCCTGCGGAGGATTTCCCGGCGGCAATAATCGCCCGGCAGGCGCTGAAGACGTTTTTCTCACGATGATCCATCACCTCATTGGCGCGGGTGCGTTCCGGGTTGGAGTGGGCCACCACGTAGTCCGGGAACAGGTAATATTTCAGGTAGGTATTCGGCATGGTCTGCGGATCCAGCGCCTGCACATCTTTCGCTTTGGCAAAGGTGTCGTTCCAGCTTGCCTCGGTGTGCGGGTCGTTAGAAGGCGGTACATAGCCGTATTTCGCCACATATTCGCGCAGTTTCGGCATCAAATCGTTGCCGTCGAGATCCTCAATCGAGGTCCACCAGCCGAAGTGGTTGAGGCCGTAGTAGCGCACGCGCATCTGTTTACGGTCTTTGAGGCCGACAATCTGCGCCATCCGCCCTTCAATGCCGATCGGCATATCGCAGATGTTGAGGATTTTGGCGTTCGGCCGCAGACGACGGGTGGCTTCCGCCACAATCGCCGCCGGGTTGGAGTAGTTAAGCATCCAGGCGTTCGGCGAATATTTTTCCATATAATCCACCAGCTCCAGCACGCCGCCGATAGAGCGCATACCGTAGGCGATCCCGCCCGGTCCGCAGGTCTCCTGGCCCAGCACGCCGTGGCGCAGCGGGATTTTCTCATCCTGTTCACGCATCGGATATTTCCCGACGCGGATATGCGCCATGACGAAATCAACATCGGTAAACGCCGCCTGCGGATCGGTGGTATAGCTGAATTCAATCTCCGGCGCCTGCTCTTTGAGGATCACTTTGCACGCCTCGGCGATGGTCTCCTGCCGCGCCCCGTCGTTGTCGTAAAATTTCAGCGACCGCAGCGGAAAACGATCCTGGTTTGCCAGCAGCATCAGGACAATGCCCGGGGTGAAGGTGCTGCCGCCGCCTGCGATAACAACTGAGAATTTTTTCATGATACTGCCTCCGTCATGGTGGTATGTTCGGTCGAAAGAGAATCTTTCATCAGGTTTTCCAGCTGGTCGCGTACCTGGGGAACGTGCAGGCCGACGATGACCTGAATCCCGTTGCCGCGGCGTACTACCCCGTGGGCGCCCAGCGCTTTAAAGACGTCGTCACTTTGCGTTTTCGCCATATCGACCAGCGCGATGCGCAGTCGGGTGGCGCAGTTATTGATACTTTCAATGTTGCTGGCGCCGCCGAGGGCCTGCAGAAAGCCAGCGGCCTGGCCCAGCCGGGTCTCTGGCGCGGCTGCCGCCGTGGTTTTACCCCGCGCCGCCTGATAATCAGCCTTGCTGTAGAGCTTGATTTCGCTCTCTTCCCGGCCCGGCGTCTTCAGGTTCAGACGCAGGATCAGGGTGCGGAAGACCACGAAGTAGAGGGCGGTGAAACAGAGACCAATACCTATCTGAATGAACATCATCGAGGCGTGGTGATGGAACATCGGGATCCAGTTTTGCGGCAAGAACTGGTCGAGCAGGCCGCCGCCGAAATTGCCCACCACCCCGCAGATGTACATCACTGTCGCCATGGACGCCGCCAGCACCGCGTGGACGGCGAACAGCAGCGGCGAGATGAACAGGAAGGTGAACTCCAGCGGCTCGGTGATCCCGACCAGCATCGCGGTCAACGTGGCGGGGATCAGCAGGCCGGCGACCTTGACGCGATTTTCCGGCGCGGCGGTGAAGTAAAGCGCCAGCGCAATGCCCACCGAACCAAACACTTTCGAGTTACCGTGCAGGGCAAAGCCGCCCTCCGGGAACAGCGTCTTCAGCGGTTCCGTACTCTGGCTGAACGCCTGCAGATGCTCTGCCCAGTAGACCTGCAGTCCGCCCTCCACTACCGCCGGGCCAAAGATGAACGGGCCATAGACGAAGTGATGCAGACCGGTGGGGATCAGAATGCGCTCAAGGAAGATGTAGACCCACACCCCGAGCGCGCCGGCAGAGCGCAGGAAGGCCTGTAGCGATTCAATACCCAGCTGGACTTTTGGCCAGCCGAGCAGCGTCAGCCAGGCGCAGGGGATCATCGCGAGGAAGGCGACAATGACCACAAACGATGAGCCCTGGAAGATGCCGAGGAATACCGGCAGGGGCTTATCGAAATAGCGATTATGCAGGGCCGTCACCAGGCCGGAGATGACGATCGCCCCGATAATGCTGGTGTCGAGGGTTTTAATCCCGGCAATCATCGTCAGGCCGCTGCCGGCCGTGGGTTCAACGGAAAAGTCGACGCCGAAGAAGTGGCCCCAGGTCATCCCCATGGCGTTAATAAAGTAGTTCCAGGTGAGAAAGCTCACCAGTACCGCCAGACAGGCCCGGCCCTGGGCCTGCTTCGCCAGGCCAATCGGCAAGCCGACGGCGAAAATCAGCGGCATATTACGAAAGACGGTCCAGCCGCCCTCTTCGATGATGTGAACGATCTGTGCAAACAGGCTGTCGGGTGCGGTCAGCGCTTCGCCGACGAACATCGGGTTGCGCAACATAATGGCGATACCGACCACGATCCCGGCGAAAGGAAACAATAAAACCGGGGTAAACATGGCGCCGCCAAAGCGTTGTATTTGACTGAGCATTGGGAAATCCTCATGTAACAACTCGTAGGGTGAATGGCCTTCTTTTTCTTGATTACCGGCCTCACTCGAGAATAGGAATTTGCCCCTCCAACAACATGCCGCGCCGTTGCGATTCGTGATCGCTTTCATGGTTTTAATTTGGCCAAAGTTGTCTACTTCGTTAACAAAAGTTAGACATCGATAAGCCAAAGGATGAAATCGATCTAATGAATGGATAATAACCTGCTGTCTTAAAACTCATTTTTTAATAACAGGTGAAGAAAATAACCTCGCTCTTTCCTGTACAAGAGGACTACTGGTGATCTACAAATCCATTGCTGACCGCCTGCGGCTGCGGCTGAATTCTGCCGACTTCTCCATCGGCAGCCCGCTGCCGGGAGAGAAAAAACTGGCCGAGGAGTTCGGGGTGGCGCGCATGACCATCCGCAAAGCCATCGACCTGCTGGTGGACTGGGGGTTGGTGGTCCGTCGCCACGGCTCGGGGACCTACGTGGCGCGTAAAGACGTCCATCATGAAACCAGCAATCTCACCGGCCTGGCGGAAGTGCTGCGCAAGCAGGGTAAAGAGGTGGTAAGCCAGGTGCTGGCCTTCGAAGTGATGCCTGCCCCGCCGGCCATCGCCAGCCTGCTGCGAATTAAAATTGATGAACGGATCTACTTCTCGCGGCGGGTGCGCTTCGTCGACGGCAAGCCGCTGATGCTGGAGGATAGCTATATGCCGGTGAAGCTGTTCCGTAACCTGTCGCTGAGCCATCTGGAGGGATCGAAATTTGATTATATTGAGAAGGAGTGCGGGATCATCATCAGCGGGAACTATGAGACCCTGACGCCGGTGCTGGCGGACAGGCAGCTGGCGCGCTCAATGAACGTTCCGGAGCAGACGCCGCTGCTGCGGATTACCTCCCTTTCCTACAGCGACAGCGGCGAGTTTCTTAACTATTCGGTTATGTTCCGCAACGCCAGCGAGTATCAGGTGGACTACCATCTGCGCCGCGTCCAGGCGCACAGCCCGCTAGCTCAGCCCCCAGAACAGCACGGCGAGTAGCTGCGGGGTGATAATCCGCAGGAACATCACCAGCGGATAGACGGTAGCGTAAGAGAGCGCCGCCGCGCCGCTGGTGGCGTGCAGATTGTTGGCGAAGGCCAGCGCCGGCGGGTCGGTCATCGAGCCGGCCAGCATGCCGCACAGCGTCAGATAGTTCATTTTCGCCAGCATGCGCGCGAGAATGCCTACCGTCAGCAGCGGGATGGCGGTGATGAAAATGCCGTAACCGATCCAGCTCAGGCCATCGCCCTGGGTCAGGGTCGCCACAAAGTCGCCCCCCGATTTCAGCCCGACCACCGCCAGAAACAGCACGATCCCCAGCTCGCGCAGCGCCAGGTTGGCGCTCGGCGGCATAAACCAGTACAGCTTGCCGATGCTCCCGATGCGCCCGAGAATCAGCGCCATAATCAGCGGTCCCCCGGCCAGCCCGAGCTTCAGGGCGGCGGGGAAGCCGGGAATAAACAACGGGATAGATCCCAGCAGTACCCCGAGGCCGATGCCGATAAATACCGGCAGCATCTGAACCTGCTGCAGCTTCTGCTGGGCATTACCCAGCTCGGCGGCCACGGCGTCAATCGCCTCCGGACGGCCGACCAGGTTAAGAATATCGCCAAACTGCAGGCTGGCGCTGCTGCTGGCCACCAGCTCGACGCCAGCGCGATTAAGCCGGGAGATCACTACGTCATAGCGCTGTTTGACGTGCAGATCGCGTATTTTCTTCCCCAGCACTTTCTCGTTAGTCACCACCACCCGCTCAACCTTCAGGTCGGTGCCGCGCGTCGACAGCGAGGTGGCCACCTCCTGGCCGATCACCAGTTGCGCATTATGCAGATCCTCCGGCCGCCCCACCAGGTGCAGCAGATCGCCGGCCTGGATAAGGGTGCCCGGCGCAGGCACCATTAGCAGCTCACCGCGCTTCAGTCGCGAACAGACGATATTGTCGCTGTTGAGCATCGGCACATCCTGAATCGCCATCTGGTTGAGGTTAGGGTTCTCCACCCGCACGTTGATGGTGTGCAAATGGGCATGGCCGTTGCCACTGCTCTCCTCAAATTGCTGAGCCTCTTTCTCAACATTGATGCGAAAGAACAGGCGCACCAGCCACATGGTCAGCAGAATGCCGCAGATGCCGAATGGATACGCCATCGCATAGCTCATCCCCATCTGATCGACCACCTCGAACGGCACCCCGAGATCGCGCAGGATTTGCTGCCCGGCCCCCAGCGCCGGCGTGTTGGTCACCGCGCCGGAGAAGATGCCAAGCACCACCGGGAGAGGAATATTGAACAGTTTATGCAGCACCGCCGTGACCAGGCCGCCAAGAATCACGATCAGGATAGCGAAAAGATTGAGCCGCAGGCCTGAGACCCGCAGCGAGGCGAAAAAGCCCGGCCCCACCTGGATACCGATGGTGTAGACAAACAGGATCAAGCCGAATTCCTGAATAAAATGCAGCATCGGGCTGCTGAGGGCGACTCCCGCCTGATCGACAAAGTGGCCGACGATAATGCCGCCAAACAACACGCCGCCAATACCAAAGCCGACGCCGCGGATTTTGACATTGCCGATCCACAGCCCAATCACCGCCACCAGCGCCAGTACGCTGACCGTCAATGCTATCTCACTCATGGTATCGTCCCTGTGAATAACATTATTATTAACAGGGATTATGACCGCTGCCAGACGGGTTGTATGCAGCCTGGCGCACAATACCAGCAAACAGACCGGCACAAAAAAGCCCCGAAAATCGGGGCTTTATCAATAGGTTGCTTTATTAGCTATTTAACGCCGGTCGTTCGCTGATGGCGATGCGCTGCGGGGCGATCTGCTCAGGCTCATGGCGGGTCAGATCGATATGCAGCAGACCGTTGGTGAAGGTCGCGCCAGAGACCTCCATGTTGTCGGCGAGGGTGAAGCTCAGGCTGAAGGCCTGGCTCACCAGCCCCTGGTGCAGCCAGGTGGTCTCTTTTTCCGGCTGCTGCGGCGTGCCTTTTACCACCAGGCGGGTGCCTTCCAGCTGAATATCCAGATCTTCCTGACGGAAACCGGCCAGCGCAAGGGTGATGCGGTAGTGGTTATCGTCGCTTTTTTCGATGTTATAGGGCGGGAAGCTCTGGCTTTCGCCGGCGGTTTGCAGGGCGCTGGCCAGTTTGTCAAAACCGATCCATTGACGCAGCAGGGGGGATAAATCGTAGTTACGCATACTGTTTTCTCCTTCTGTGAAGCGAGTGAATATCTGCGAATTGCGCGAATTCGCATATGCTCCCTGACGGCGAGCAGGTTGTTACATCAGGCCGCCACGCGGCCTGAGAGGGACAATTAGTTGATTTCGATACGGCGCGGCTTGTTCGCTTCCGGGATCACCCGTTCCAGATCGATATACAGCAGTCCGTTTACCAGGTTGGCGCCGCGGACATGAATGTTTTCCGCCAGCTGGAATTTGCGCTCGAAGTTACGCTCGGCGATCCCCTGATACAGGTAGGTCCGCTCTTTCTGCTCGGCAGCGTGGGCGCCTTTGACGATCAGCAGATTGTCCTGGGCGGTGATCTCCAGCTCGCTTTCAGCAAAGCCAGCCACCGCGATAGCGATGCGATAGTGGTTTTCGTCTACCAGCTCGACGTTATACGGAGGGTAGCCGCCATTGCTCTGGCTTTGATTGTTTTCCAGCAGGTTAAACAGGCGGTCGAAACCAATGGCTGAACGATAAAGCGGGGAGAGATCGAAGTTACGCATAATAAATAGCTCCTGAAAATCAGCGAGAATCAAATGACCTTCCATCGTGGACAGGCCGCGGTAATCCGGAATACCCCTCAGGCGTATTCTCAGTGGGTTACACCTATAAAATGGGTTTCTCCCCGTGCTTTTCAAGGGATTGAGGGCGTTTTTTTTTGCAGTTTGCCGATGATTGCTTAGACTGGGGGGAGGAGCACAAAAAGCAAAGTGCGATGCCCACCACAGTGCGGCGCAATAACGCTATGCATTCACGGGATGGCCCGATATAACCGCTAAAAGGTTATCTCAACGCCCGAAACGACGATGGAAGAACAATGAAAAGCAGACGACTGTTAAAGCTGGTCCTGTTCAGCGGGATAATAAGCCTGAGCGGTTGCTCCAGCGTAATGTCACATACCGGTGGCAAAGAGGGAACCTATCCGGGCACGCGATCCAGTGCGCAAACGCTGGGGGACAACAATACCAACTGGGGTGTGAAATCGCTGGTGGCGCTGGACATGCCGTTCACCGCCGTCATGGATACCCTGCTGCTGCCGTGGGATATGTTCCGCACCGACAGCTCAATCAAATCTCGGGTCGAAAAGAGCGAGAAGGCCACGCTGGCGACCAACTCGGTGATCCCGCCAGCGCCGATGCCTGCCCAGTAAGTTATCGCCCGGTCTGCGTGACCCACAGCTGGCGATAACCGTCCACCTCCTCCATCCAGGCAATCTGTTTACCGTCTGGCGAAAAGACGATCGCGTCCGCCGAGGGCGCATGAGCATGCGCCTCGGTTAAAAAGGTGATATCGCCTGTGCCGGCATGACAGCAGGCAATCCGCCCCTCCAGTACAAAGCCCAGCCACTCTCCCGACGGATGCCAGTTAAACGCCGACTGGATACCCGACGTGTGATGCGTCAACTGCCGCGGCTCGCCCCCCTGTGGGGAAATCAGCCACAGCTGCACCACACCGGCGTCGTCGCGCATCAGGAAGGCGATGCTCGTAGCCTGTGGATTGGCGCGCACCCAGTGACGTGGAATATTCACCAGCCCCGGATAACGGCGATGGTGGGTGAAGGTCAAACGACGCTGACTGACGCCCGCCGGCGGCGCGGGCATCGTGGTTGCGGTACCGGCCAGCGGCTCCCCGCCGGGCTGCTTCCAGCTGGCTTCATCCTGCGGCAGATCGACAATAAACAGCTCCGGGACTTTGTCGCCGTTTTCCGCCAGCGTATCGCCAATAAACGCCAGCGCATGGTTCCCCACCCAGCCCTCTTCATAGGCGCGATTAATCTCATCGCTGCCCGGCGCGGGAGTCGGCGTCGTGCGGCTCACCAGCACGCACCAGTGGCTGCCGCCGTATTCGCGCGGATGGTGGCCCGGCGGCGTCACGGGTCCATACGGCGCGGCCACGCCGACGTTGCGCAGATCCAGCGCCGGGTCGCGCTCGTGCAGCACATGATCGTTGTAGGTAAAACTGACCAGCTGGCCGTTGGGGCTATAGACATGGACGTGGCTGCCGCCGCGCAGCGCCCCGGGGGTGTAAGGGGCAGTGATGTCCATGGCGTCCAGATTCTCGACGGTATCCTGAAAGGCCACCACCCCGCGGCGGTGATGAAAATCATACTGCCATTGCGCATCCGGCCGCTCGGGGCCGTGAATGAACACGTAGCGCTCCTGGGTTGGATGCACGGTCACCACGCCCACGTGCGCGCCTTGCGTGGCACGATAAATGGTCTCCACCGCGCCGCTGTTTACGTTCACTCGCTCAATGGTCTCGCCGGTGAACGACGCACCGGACGGGCGGACGTCGAACACCAGCCACTGGCTGTCGGGGGTCCAGGTACGGGTATTGGTGAGCTGGTGGTTACGAGGGGCAAAGGTAACTTGTTTCATGGTGTGCTGACCGGGCCGATATTAGAGTGGCCTTAGCATACCGCAATCCGCAGCGGGTTTAATGCCCGGCGACAAGCTTAAAACGCTTCGCCGACCTGGAAGTAAAAGCCGCTGCTGCCTTTGCCGATACCGTAGTCGAGGCGAACGTTAACGCGAGGTTTGAATTCAAAGCGGTAGCCGACGCCCGCCGAAGGCAGCCAGCGTCCGTCATTCAGGGAATCCATGGATGGCCCCATGGTTCCCGCCCCGGCCCAGGCCACAATCCCGTGTCGCCAGGTGAGCTGCCGGCGGTATTCCAGTTGGCTGCTAACGACGTTTTTGTCGCGATAACGCCCCTGATAGTAGCCGCGCATCCGCTCATCACTGCCCAGCAGGGGCATCATGCTCCACGGCACATCGCCCTGGGTGAAAGCGCCATCGGCCTCCCAGGCGAGGACGCTTTTCTCGCTGAGGGCATGATAATGGCTATAGTGCAGCTGAAATTCGTCAAAGCGGGTATCGCTGCCTAAGCCGGGCGCATAGTGGGTGTAACGGAAGTTGGCATACTGACCCCGGCGCGGATTGGGGACGAAGTCGCGATCGTCCCAGTTGAGCGCGACGCTGGCGCCCGAGCTGAATACCGACGGCCCCTGCGGGGTATTTTCAATTTTCGGCAGATCGTTATGGTCCATCTCATCGGCATTCTGCGCCGCCAGCGACCATCCGGCGCCGAGATAAACATTGTCGATAAGCTGCCGGTAGACCGTCGGGCGCAGGGTCAGCACCTGGGCGGTATATTTCTCTTTTTCGTTGTCTTTATCACCGGCATGAAAGCCTTGTCCCCAGAAATACGTCGGGGTGTTGGCCATCGATCCATCAACAAAAATTCGCCATCGGTCGTGGTCAAAAAAAGCGTAGTTTTTCACGCTAAGGCCGAAGGCGCCGGTGGAGCTGGCGTAGCCGCTGAGCGTCAGCGTGGAATTCTGGCTGGTGGTATCCTGCGGATCGGGACGGTAGAGACCGACGACGGCAGTGCCGATGCCCAGCCCCAGCTCCGGCGTATAGAACGGACCGGGCATCACGCCCCAGTCAATGCCTTTGCTGGCGTCGAATTCATCGCTGGCGCCGAGATGCTGCAGCCAGCCGTCGATTTGCTCGCGGCTGATGGCCTGCGCCTGGACCGGCGCGCATAGCGCCCATGTCAGAAGCAACAGAACAGGGTTAAGCGGTCGGCTCAAAAGCGATACTCGCCTGAGATAAAGAAGCTGTTACGCTCGGCAAAACCAAACTCCGTGGTGATATTAAAATTCTGCGTCAGCTCATACTGCGCTCCCACCAGCACGTTCCACGGCGACTGCAGATGCTGTTTCACATCAAAGCGGCCATGATTGTCCTGGTTGGCCAGGTTGACCATGTTTTGCAGCATCGGCGACGGCATCGAGAGATCGTTAAGGCTACCCTTAAACTCTTGCTGCACGTCCTGATACATGCTGCCGGCCCATAGATTCAGCTTTCCGGCCGGGAGATGTAGCGCATCGACCGATGGCGTATTGAAACGATAGCCTACGCGAGGCGAAAAGGTAAACGCATCGATGCTGCCGTCGAGGATATCAAAGCGCGTCTGGGTGTAGTTAGCGTCCAGTACGGTAAACCAGTTGCCGATGCCGCCCACCAGCGTGGTGCCCATCCCATAGGTGGTGCCTTTAAAATCGAGGCGAAAGTCGAGGTCCTGCATCCCCGGCATCGGCACCACTTTGCCGTTCGGCCCCTTCAGCCCGACGGCAATCTGCGAAATGGAGTGCCCCTCGGTGTGTCCGACGAGACCATAAACATTCATAAACGGCAGCAGCCAGGCATCCAGCTTGAGCGTCTCGGTTTTGCTGCTTTCCCGCGTATTACCGACGCCAATCTGGAAGGCGTTGTCCAGCGAGACCGGCCCATTTCCGAAAATGTGCTTCACGGCGCGTTTGCAAACAGGATCCTTACCGCAATCGATATTGCGGCCGTCCAGCGACAGGCCAGTGAAGCTAATGCTGTCGACATTAATATTCTGCCGCATATCCATATAGTTAATGCTGACGCCAAACGGCAGCGGCAGGACGTAGCCACGCTTTCTGGCCTCGTCGCCTAGCAAAGGGAGTAGCGAAGACGATGCTGTCGCCGCAGGCTGGCGACTTTCTGGCGCCGGCAGATCCGCGGGCTCGGCGCCGTGATAGGCATACGCTGGTTCGAGCGGCGTCGTTGGTTCCGCGGCCGCGCAGATCTGAACAGAGGCGAATGGCAGCGTAACCAACATCAAATAATGGCGTTTATTCATGAAAAATCTGATGTTAGTTCTGAATTGCAAAAAAAGAGGGCGGGTAGCTTATAGAATCCCCTGTGCGGAATAAGGGATTTAAATGCGGATTAACATCTGTTCATGAAAAAAGAGAAGACAGGCCCGACGAACGCCGGACCTGAAGGAAGCTTACGCTAAAACGTATTTTTCAATAGCGAAGGCGACGCCATCATCGAGGTTCGATTTGGTAATGAAGTTCGCCGCTTCTTTGACCGCCGGAATGGCGTTATCCATCGCCACGCCGACGCCGGCAAATTCAATCATCGCGATATCATTTTCCTGATCGCCAATCGCCATAATCTCTTCCGGTTTGATACCCAGCGCATCGGCCAGCGACTTCACGCCGGTGCCTTTATTGACGCGTTTATCCAGTATTTCGAGGAAGTAAGGCGCGCTTTTCAGCACGGTGTACTTTTCTTTCACTTCCGCCGGGATACGGGCGATGGCCTTGTCGAGGATCGCCGGCTCATCGATCATCATTACCTTCAGCAGCTGGATCTCAGGGTCCATCTTTTCCGCTTCGCAGAACACCAGCGGGATGGTCGCCACATAGGATTCATGCACGGTGTAGTAGCTGATATCGCGATTCGCGGTATACAGCGTATTGCGATCGAGCGCGTGGAAGTGGGAGCCGACTTCGCGGGAGAGCTGTTCGAGGAAGCGATAGTCGTCATAGCTCAGCGCGGTTTGTGCGACGGTGCTGCCGTCCCCGGCTTTCTGCACCAGCGCGCCATTGTAGGTGATGCAGTAATCACCCGGCTGCTCCATATGCAGCTCTTTCAGATAGCTGTGGACACCCGCGTAAGGGCGGCCAGTGGTCAGCACCACGTTCACCCCTTTTTCACGGGCGGCGGCAATGGCGTTTTTAACGGCGGGAGAGATAGTGTGATCGGGCAGCAGCAGCGTGCCGTCCATATCAATTGCAATCAGTTTAATAGCCATAGGATCCCCGGGTAAGATGAGTCTTCCCTCATGCTAACGCGATTCCGCTCAAAAAACAGTAAAAGTGTCGGCCAGAAAGGGGGATGGAACCGCAGCAGAGGATTCCCCTTTTACTGGCAAAGAAAAGCCCGGTCGCGCTATGCGACCGGGCTCAGACATTCCGTTACCCCGGTCAAACTCGCGCCGGGGGAACACACGGCTTAGATATCGATATTCGCCGCTTTCAGGGCGTTCTCTTCGATAAACGCGCGACGTGGTTCAACCGCATCACCCATCAGGGTAGTGAACAGCTGGTCGGCTGCAATCGCGTCCTTGACGGTCACGCGCAGCATACGGCGGCTGTCCGGATCCATGGTGGTCTCCCACAGCTGATCCGGGTTCATCTCGCCCAGACCTTTATAGCGCTGGATAGAGAGGCCGCGACGGGACTCTTTCACCAGCCAGTCCAGAGCCTGCTCAAAGCTGGCTACCGGCTGACGGCGTTCGCCGCGCTCGATGTAAGCATCTTCTTCCATCAGGCCGCGCAGTTTCTCGCCCAGGGTACAGATACGGCGATATTCCGGCCCCATAATGAACTCATTATCCAGCGGATAGTCGGTATCCACGCCGTGGGTACGAACGCGAATAACCGGTTCAAAATGCTGCAGCTCTTTGTTCTCATGGAGATCAAATTTCCACTGGCTGCCGTGCTGCTCTTTCTCATTCAGCTCGGAGACCAGAGTGTTCACCCAGCGGGTCACCTTCTGTTCGTCCGCCAGATCGGCCTCGGTCAGGGTCGGCTGATAGATAAGCTCTTTCAGCAGCGCTTTCGGGAAGCGGCGCTCCATGCGGCCAATCATTTTCTGAGTGGCGTTAAACTCAGCAACCAGTTTTTCCAGCGGTTCGCCCGCCAGCGCTGGCGCATTGGCGTTGGTATGCAGGGTGGCGCCGTCGAGGGCGATGGCAATCTGATACTGATCCATCGCTTCGTCGTCTTTAATATACTGTTCCTGCTTGCCTTTCTTCACTTTGTACAGCGGCGGCTGAGCAATATAGACATGGCCGCGCTCGACGATCTCCGGCATCTGACGATAGAAGAAGGTCAACAGCAGGGTACGAATGTGCGAGCCGTCGACGTCCGCATCGGTCATGATGATGATGCTGTGATAGCGCAGTTTGTCCGGGTTGTACTCATCGCGGCCGATGCCGCAGCCCAGAGCGGTGATCAGCGTGGCCACTTCCTGGGAAGAGAGCATCTTGTCGAAGCGGGCTTTCTCAACGTTGAGGATTTTGCCCTTCAGCGGCAGGATCGCCTGATTCTTGCGGTTACGCCCCTGCTTCGCAGAGCCGCCCGCGGAGTCCCCTTCCACCAGGTACAGTTCGGAGAGCGCCGGGTCGCGTTCCTGGCAGTCCGCCAGTTTGCCCGGCAGGCCAGCCAGATCCAGCGCGCCTTTACGGCGGGTCATCTCACGGGCACGACGCGCGGCTTCGCGCGCGCGCGCGGCGTCAATAATTTTGCCGACCACGATTTTCGCATCGGACGGATTTTCCAGCAGGTATTCGCTCAGCAGTTCGTTCATCTGCTGCTCAACCGCCGATTTCACCTCGGAGGAGACCAGCTTGTCTTTGGTCTGCGAGGAGAACTTCGGATCCGGCACTTTCACCGATACCACGGCAATCAGGCCTTCACGGGCGTCGTCGCCGGTGGCGCTGACTTTCGCTTTTTTGCTGTAGCCCTCTTTGTCCATGTAGGCGTTGAGGGTACGGGTCATCGCCGCGCGGAAGCCGGCAAGGTGAGTCCCCCCGTCACGCTGCGGAATGTTGTTGGTAAAGCAGTAAATGTTTTCCTGGAAGCCGTCGTTCCACTGCAGGGCCACTTCCACGCCGATACCGTCTTTTTCAGTAGAGAAATAGAAGATATTCGGGTGGATCGGCGTTTTGTTCTTGTTGAGATACTCAACGAACGCCTTGATGCCGCCTTCGTAGTGGAAATGATCTTCTTTGCCGTCGCGCTTATCGCGCAGGCGGATAGAGACTCCGGAGTTCAGGAACGACAGTTCGCGCAGGCGTTTCGCCAGGATATCGTATTCAAACTCGGTGACGTTGGTGAAGGTTTCCAGGCTCGGCCAGAAACGCACCATGGTGCCGGTTTTGTCGGTCTCGCCGGTCACGGCCAGCGGCGCCTGCGGCACACCGTGCTCATACATCTGCTTGTGCACTTTGTTATCGCGCTGGATAACCAGCTCCAGCTTCTGCGACAGGGCGTTAACCACCGAGACGCCCACGCCGTGCAGACCGCCGGAGACTTTATAGGAGTTATCATCGAATTTACCGCCAGCGTGCAGGACGGTCATGATAACTTCCGCTGCGGAGACGCCCTCTTCCGGGTGAATGCCGGTCGGGATGCCGCGACCGTCATCCTGGACGGAGACGGAGTTATCGCTGTGGATGGTCACCACGATATCTTTGCAGTAACCCGCGAGCGCTTCGTCGATAGCGTTATCCACAACCTCGAATACCATGTGGTGCAGACCGGTGCCGTCATCCGTGTCGCCGATATACATACCCGGGCGCTTACGCACCGCATCCAGCCCTTTCAGGACTTTGATACTGGAGGAGTCATAAGAATTCGACATCAACGTTTCTCGCTCATTTAATCTTGGGTTAATCCGTTATTTTACCTTTTTCCACGCGGAACATCTTCGAATTTTTGTCCGACATGTCCATAACGTGCTCAGCGCTGATGGCGCTGACGAAAACCTGCGACTGCGTCGCTTTCAGGCGACTGGATAACAGACCGCGGCGGGCATCATCGAGTTCCGAGGCAAAATCATCTATCAGGTACAGGCAGCGCCGCCCGCTGACGCGGGTGAGGAACTCGCCCTGCGCCAGACGCAGGGCGCACATCAGCAGCTTAAGCTGCCCGCGCGACAAGGTATCTTCCACCGGCGCCCCGTCGGCGCGAATACGGAAATCCGCTTTATGCGGGCCGTGGGCGGTATAGGTTAACATTCTGTCACGCTCGAAATTCCGCTCCAGCACTTCAGCGTAGTCGGTCTCTTTTTCCCAGCCGCGCTGGAAGGAGAAGGAGAGCGAGAATTCCGGTAAAAATTGCTGACAGGTATCCGCCATGTCTTCGACGATAGCGGCGCTGTATTCGGCACGCCAGCGGCTGATCTGCTCCGCCAGCGGGATTAATTCCAGATCCCATGGCCGCAGCTGGGCATAACGGCTGACCTGACGCAACGCGGCGTTGCGCTGCTTGACCAGGCGCTTCAGGTTGCTCCAGGCGGTGAAGAATCCGGCTTCGTTATGAAAGCATCCCCAGTCAAGGAATGCTCTTCTGTATTTGGGGCCGCCGTTGAGTAAAGTAAACCCCTCCGGCGTAATCAGCTGCATCGGCATCAGGTGCGCCAGCTCCGCCACTTTGTGGCCGTCGGTGCCGTCAATACGCACCTTGCTGTCGCCCTGTTTGTCTTTGGTCAGGCCGATGGCGGTTTCCCGCTCTTCGCCCTGCAGACGGCCATGCAGAACAAAGGCCTCCTGCTCGTGGCGGATCACCCGGCCAATTTGCAAACTGCGAAACGCCCGGCCATGGCCAAGCGTGTAGATGGCTTCCAGCACGCTGGTTTTGCCGCTGCCGTTCGCGCCAACCAGGAAGTTAAAGCCGGGAGATAAAGCGAGATCCGCATGTTCAATATTGCGGAAGTCTTTGATTAGCAGTCGGGATAGCGACATATCAGCTCATCATCATTCAAGGGGCGTGGGTGTCGCAGCCAGTTCGTCTACCGCCAGCGCGCAGAAAGCGGAGCGTACACGAAGTACGTGAGCATTTCGAGCACTGCCGGAAGACGAAATGGCAAGTAAACCAGCCCCTTTACGATTCTACAGCCGCATTGGCATAACAACGTAGGCTGCGGATTGAGAAGCCGCATCCTCAATCTGCACGCTCGACACCGAATCCGTCAGCAGAATGCGCACATTCTCGCACTTCAGCGCGTTCAGCACATCCAGCACGTAGCTAACGTTGAAGCCAATCTCCATCTCCGTGCCGGCGTAGGTCACGTCCAGAATCTCTTCCGCTTCTTCCTGCTCCGGGTTATTGGCGGTGATTTTCAGCTGATTTTCGCTAACGTACAGCCGCACGCCGCGGAATTTCTCATTGGAGAGAATCGCCGCGCGGGCAAAAGCCTGCTTCAGAATATCGCAGCCCGCTTCGAGGTGTTTATCCGGATTTTTCGGCAGTACGCGGCGATAATCCGGGAAACGGCCATCAACCAGCTTCGAAGTGAAGATAAAATCGCCGACATGGGCGCGGATATTATTGCTGCCGATCTGCACGCGCAGCGGCGTATCACCGCCGTCGAGCATCCGCATCAGCTCAATCACCCCTTTACGCGGCACGATCACCGAATGGTTCGGCAGCGACGCTTCCAGCGGCATCGAACAGACCGCCAGACGGTGGCCGTCGGTTGCGACGGTGCGCAGTTCGCTGCCTTCGGTTTCGAACAGCATACCGTTTAAGTAGTAACGAACATCCTGGTGCGCCATCGAGAACTGGGTCGCTTCGATCAGACGCTTCATGGTCGCCTGCGGCAGGGTAAATTCCACCTCGCTCTGCCAGTCGTCAAGATTCGGGAAATCGGCAGCGGGCAGGGTCGACAGCGAGAAGCGGCTGCGGCCGGAACGCACCAGCATGCGATCGCCTTCCAGCTGCACCGCGATCTCCGCGCCTTCCGGCAGGCCGCGGCAGATATCAAAGAATTTACGCGCCGGAACGGTGGTGGCGCCCGCTTCGTGCGGCTGAACCAGCGCCACGCGCGCCACCATCTCCATTTCAAGATCGGTACCGGTCAGCGACAGCGCGCCGTCCGCGACCTGAAGCAGCAGGTTACCGAGAATGGGCAGCGTCGGACGACCACCTAACGGACCGCTCACCTGTTGCAGCGGTTTTAATAAATGTTCACGTTCTACGGTAAATTTCATAGCGTCACGAGGATAATGTTCTGATTAAATTGGAAAAATCTTCTTTAATGTCGTGGCTTTCTTCACGCAGCTGCTCAATCTTGCGGCAGGCGTGCAGCACGGTGGTATGGTCGCGGCCGCCAAACGCATCGCCGATTTCCGGCAGGCTGTGGTTGGTCAGCTCTTTGGCCAGCGCCATCGCCATCTGGCGAGGACGCGCCACCGAACGGGAGCGGCGTTTGGACAGCAGGTCCGCTACCTTAATCTTGTAGTACTCCGCCACCGTCTTTTGAATATTGTCGATGGTGACCAGTTTTTCCTGCAGCGCCAGCAGATCGCGCAGCGCTTCGCGCACGAAATCGATAGTGATCGCCCGGCCGGTGAAATTGGCGTTGGCGATAACGCGGTTCAGCGCCCCCTCCAGTTCACGCACGTTTGAGCGCAGGCGCTTGGCAATAAAGAACGCCACTTCGCCCGGCAGGCGGATGTCGTTCTCATCGGCTTTTTTCATCAGGATCGCGACGCGGGTTTCCAGCTCCGGCGGCTCGATCGCCACCGTCAGCCCCCAGCCGAAGCGGGATTTCAGACGATCTTCAACGCCGTTGATCTCTTTGGGATAACGATCCGAAGTCAAAATGATCTGCTGATTACCTTCCAGCAAGGCGTTGAAGGTGTGGAAAAACTCTTCCTGGGATCGCTCTTTATTAGCGAAGAACTGAATGTCATCGATCAGCAGGGCGTCAACGGATCGGTAGTAGCGCTTAAACTCTTCGATGGCGTTGTTCTGCAGCGCTTTAACCATGTCCTGAACGAAACGCTCCGAGTGCATATAGACCACTTTGGCGTTCGGTTTACGCGCCACGATACCGTTCCCCACCGCGTGCAGCAGGTGGGTTTTACCCAGACCCGTTCCGCCGTAGAGGAACAGGGGGTTATAGGCGCCGCCCGGGTTATCCGCCACCTGACGCGCCGCCGCGCGGGCCAGCTGGTTAGATTTACCTTCGACGAAGTTATCAAACGTGTGTTTCACGTTAACGTTAGAACGGTAGGTCGGCTCCGCCGGCGCCGGGACATTATCCCAGCCAGGGCGCACGATCGTCGGCGCCACGCGCGCGGTCTGCACCTGCGCCGCCGGGATAGTCGCTGCGGCCGGGCTTACCGCCCCTTTCTGCAGCGAGCTGGCGGGCTTAGCTCCCACCTCAAAACGCAGCTGCGGGGCGTCCGCACCGCAAAAATCATTGAGGAGTCCATTGATATTATTGAGGTATTTGTCCCTTACCCAGTCGAGCACAAAACGGTTTGGCGCATACAGTGCCAGCGTGTTATCGCTCAGTTCCGCCTGCAATGGGCGGATCCACATGCTGAATTCTGTGGCTGGTAACTCATCCTGCAATCGGGCAAGACACTGCTGCCAAAGCGAAAGTGACACGGCGGACTCCACTCGAACATAAAATCGATATCAAAGAAAAACTGAAACAATCGTGATTGTTGGCACACGTCGACAAGACCCTGCATTAGCCGAAAAGCCCCTGCACAAAAGGGGTGACGTGCGAACCGCTATCTGCGGTTATTTCCCGCTGCGGATCCGGGGATCGCGATCGGGACCGGGGATCATAGCCTAAACTGAGAAAGAGATCTTGTGTTTCTCAACAGATTCTTCCCGATTTATCCACAGGAAGGATCGAAACCGGGTAAGTGTAATCGATCCTGGGAAGAGTGAAGCACGATTTCCGCCGCATATTGGAAAAATTAATGAGCTATGCCGCTTTTGGGCGGAAACGATCTAACAAAGATCCTTCAGGATCCTTGCGCTTTACTGGCCAGGCCGTATAATCCCCCACCCGGCGCGTAATGCCCGTTTTCGTCACGCGTCTCAGCTTATTTTTTGTGCGACGAGGTGCGAGAAATAAGGAAAGAGAATTGACTCCGGAGTGTACAATTATTACAATCCGGCCTCTTTAATCACCCACGCTGAGGCGTAAGTCGTTCGAAGTTCGTTCGGGTCTACGCAAAAGTCAGTGAATTTATTCAAGTTTAGGTAGAAATCGCCATGAAACGCACTTTTCAACCGTCTGTACTGAAGCGCAACCGTTCTCACGGCTTCCGTGCTCGTATGGCTACTAAAAATGGTCGTCAGGTTCTGGCACGTCGTCGTGCTAAAGGCCGCGCTCGTCTGACCGTTTCCAAGTAATAAAGCTAACCCTGCGTGGTTAAGCTCGCATTTCCCAGGGAGTTACGCTTGTTAACTCCCAGTCATTTCACTTTCGTCTTCCAGCAGCCACAACGGGCTGGCACGCCGCAAATCACCATCCTCGGCCGCCTGAATTCGCTGGGGCATCCCCGCATCGGTCTCACCGTCGCCAAGAAAAACGTGAAACGCGCACATGAACGCAATCGGATTAAACGTCTGACGCGTGAAAGTTTTCGTTTGCGTCAACATGAACTCCCGCCAATGGATTTCGTGGTGGTGGCGAAAAGAGGGGTTGCCGACCTCGATAACCGTGCTCTCTCGGAAGCGTTGGAAAAATTATGGCGCCGCCATTGTCGCCTGGCTCGCGGGTCCTGATCGGCCTGATTCGAGTTTATCAGCGCCTGATTAGTCCGCTACTCGGGCCGCATTGCCGTTTCACCCCAACCTGTTCTCAATACGGAATTGAGGCCTTACGCAGGTTTGGAGTGATAAAAGGCAGTTGGTTGACGATGAAACGCGTATTAAAATGCCACCCTTTACACCCTGGTGGTGACGATCCCGTCCCGCCTGGACCATTTGATACCAGAGAACACTAACGATGGATTCGCAACGCAATCTTCTTATCATCGCTTTGTTGTTCGTGTCTTTCATGATCTGGCAAGCCTGGGAGCAGGACAAAAATCCGCAACCCCAGCAGCAGACCACGCAGACTACGACCACAGCAGCGGGTAGCGCCGCCGACCAGGGCGTACCGGCCAGTGGCCAGGGGAAACTGATTACGGTTAAAACTGATGTGCTTGATCTGACCATCAACACCCGCGGTGGTGATGTTGAGCAAGCGCTGCTTCCGGCTTACCCGAAAGCGCTGAAATCGACTGAACCGTTCCAGTTACTGGAAACTACGCCACAGTTTATCTACCAGGCGCAGAGCGGCTTAACCGGTCGTGACGGCCCGGATAACCCGGCTAACGGCCCGCGTCCGCTGTATAACGCTGATAAAGATGCGTATGTACTGGCTGATGGCCAGAACGAAATCGTTATTCCGCTGACCTATACCGACAAAGCCGGCAACGTCTTCACCAAGACCTTCACCCTGAAACGCGGTGATTATGCGGTGAACGTGGGTTATAGCGTGCAGAACGCCAGCGAGAAACCGCTGGAAGTCTCGACCTTCGGTCAGCTGAAGCAGACCGCCGCGCTGCCGTCCAGTCGCGATACGCAGACCGGCGGCCTGTCCACGATGCATACTTTCCGTGGCGCAGCGTTCTCCACCGCGGATTCGAAATACGAAAAATACAAATTCGATACCATCCTGGACAATGAAAACCTGAACGTCAGCACCAAAAACGGTTGGGTTGCCATGCTGCAGCAGTACTTCACCACCGCGTGGGTGCCGCAGAATAACGGGACGAATAACTTCTACACCGCCAACCTCGGCAACGGCATTGTCGCTATCGGCTATAAATCTCAGCCGGTACTGGTGCAGCCTGGTCAAACCGACAAACTGCAGAGCACGCTGTGGGTCGGCCCGGCGATTCAGGACAAAATGGCTGCCGTCGCGCCGCACCTGGATCTGACCGTCGACTACGGCTGGCTGTGGTTCATCTCCCAACCGCTGTTCAAGCTGCTGAAATTCATCCACGGCTTCCTCGGCAACTGGGGCTTCTCGATTATCGTCATCACCTTTATCGTTCGTGGCATCATGTACCCGCTGACCAAAGCGCAGTACACCTCCATGGCGAAGATGCGTATGCTGCAGCCGAAAATTCAGGCCATGCGCGAGCGTCTGGGCGACGATAAACAACGTCAAAGCCAGGAGATGATGGCGCTGTATAAAGCGGAAAAAGTGAACCCGCTGGGCGGCTGCTTCCCGCTGATTATCCAGATGCCGATCTTCCTTGCGCTGTACTACATGCTGAGCGCCTCGGTAGAACTGCGTCATGCGCCGTTTATCCTGTGGATCCACGATCTGTCTGCGCAAGACCCGTACTACATCCTGCCGATCATCATGGGCGCGACGATGTTCTTCATCCAGAAGATGTCGCCGACCACCGTGACCGACCCGATGCAGCAGAAGATCATGACTTTTATGCCGGTCATCTTCACGGTGTTCTTCCTGTGGTTCCCGTCTGGCCTGGTGGTGTACTACATCGTCAGCAACCTGGTGACCATTATCCAGCAGCAGCTGATTTACCGTGGTCTGGAGAAGCGTGGCCTGCATAGCCGCGAGAAGAAGAAATCCTGATACTCTTCATTCTTCAAGCCAACGCATCTGCGACTTGGATAATTTAGAGTAGTTACGGTAACGTTAATGCCAGAGAAGGCGGTCAATGGACCGCCTTTTTTACATCTACATAGAGAGTCACCATGAGCCATAACGACACTATCGTCGCCCAGGCAACCCCACCGGGACGCGGGGGTGTGGGCATCCTGCGTATCTCCGGCCTCAAAGCGCGCGACGTCGCGCAGGCGGTACTCGGCAAGCTGCCGAAGCCGCGCTATGCCGACTACCTGCCGTTCAACGACGTTGACGGTACGCCGCTGGATCAGGGGATTGCGCTGTGGTTCCCCGGGCCGAACTCCTTTACCGGGGAAGATGTGCTTGAGCTACAGGGCCACGGCGGCCCGGTCATTCTCGACCTGCTGCTCAAACGTATTCTGACCCTGCCGGGCCTGCGCATCGCCAGACCGGGCGAATTCTCCGAGCGCGCGTTCCTTAACGACAAGCTCGACCTGGCGCAGGCAGAGGCCATCGCCGATCTTATCGACGCCAGCTCAGAACAGGCGGCGCGCTCGGCGCTGAACTCGCTGCAGGGGGCGTTCTCCGCGCGGGTGAACCACCTTGTGGAAGCGCTCACTCACCTGCGCATCTACGTGGAAGCGGCGATTGATTTTCCGGATGAAGAAATTGATTTCCTCTCCGACGGCAAAATTGAAGCCCAGCTGAACGAGGTGATGGCCGACCTCGACGCCGTCCGCGCCGAAGCCCGTCAGGGCAGTCTGCTGCGCGAAGGGATGAAAGTGGTGATCGCCGGGCGGCCAAATGCCGGTAAATCAAGCCTGCTGAACGCCCTGGCGGGCCGCGAAGCGGCGATCGTCACCGACATTGCGGGCACCACCCGCGATGTGCTGCGCGAGCATATCCATATCGACGGCATGCCCCTGCATATCATTGATACCGCGGGCCTGCGCGACGCCAATGACGAAGTGGAGCGTATCGGCATCGAGCGCGCCTGGCAGGAGATTGCGCAGGCTGACCGGGTGCTGTTTATGGTCGATGGCACCACCACCAGCGCCGTTGACCCGGCGGAGATCTGGCCAGATTTTATCGAGCGCCTGCCCGCTAAACTGCCGATTACCGTGGTGCGCAATAAAGCCGATGTTACCGGCGAAGCGCTGGGTATCAGCGAAGTAAATGGCCACTCACTGATCCGCCTGTCGGCACGCACCGGCGAAGGCGTCGAGGTGCTGCGTAATCACCTCAAGCAGAGCATGGGCTTCGATACCAATATGGAAGGCGGCTTCCTCGCCCGCCGTCGCCATCTGCAGGCGCTGGAAGAGGCGGCGAACCATCTGCAGCAGGGCAAAGCCCAGCTGCTGGGCGCCTGGGCCGGCGAGCTGCTGGCGGAAGAGCTGCGTCTCGCGCAGCAGGCGCTGAGCGAGATCACCGGGGAGTTCACCTCCGACGACCTGCTGGGCCGCATCTTCTCCAGCTTCTGTATCGGCAAATAACGTTTAGTCCGTAAACGTTCACTCACCCGCATTAGCGCCGCGTTAATGCGGGTTTTTTCTTGCCCTTTGCGGCGCAACGTTCTCTACTTTTATCTCCCCTTAACCACGAGACTAAAGCATGACCGTTGAATATACCGTGATCGAGAAGGTGCCCTCCGCCGAAGCGTTTTGCCACCTGCGGCTGGTAGCGGGCATGTCGCCGCGCCCCGTAGAAGGCGCCAGAACCGGGCTGCCGCAAAGTTGTTATGGCGTACATATCCTATGGCAGGAGACGCCGATCGCCATGGGGCGCATCGTCGGCGACGGCGCGATTAATTTCGACATTGTCGACGTCGCCGTCGATCCGGCTCACCAGGGAAAGGGCCTTGGCCGGCTGGTGATGGAGAAACTGGTCGCCTGGCTGGATGCGAACGCCTTTGACGGCGCCTACGTTACGCTGGTGGCGGATGTTCCGGAGCTGTACGCGAAGTTTGGCTTCGAAAGCGTTCGGCCGGAAAGCGAAGGGATGGCCCGCGTCTGGCGACGCCGGGGCCGCTAGTTCGCGTTTCCTGCCAGGAAAATAGCGTTGTCCAAATGGCAACTCGTCTTGCGGAGCGTATCTCACTATGCTGAACGCCATTCACATCGCGAGGATCTCATGACACGCTTTCTTCTCTGCAGCTTTGCCCTGGTTCTGCTCTATCCCTCCGGCATCGATATGTATCTCGTCGGCCTGCCGCGTATTGCTCAGGATCTGGGAGCCAGCGAGGCGCAATTACATATCGCCTTCTCGGTCTATCTGGCCGGAATGGCCTCCGCGATGCTGTTTGCTGGCCGTATCGCCGACCGCTTGGGGCGCAAGCCTGTCGCCATTGTGGGCGCGGCGATCTTTGTTATCGCCTCCCTGCTCTGCGCGCAGGCGCACACCAGCAGCCACTTCCTTACCGGACGCTTTATCCAGGGGATCGGCGCCGGCTGCTGCTACGTGGTGGCTTTCGCTATTCTGCGCGATACGCTGGACGACCGTCGGCGGGCCAAAGTGCTGTCGTTGCTCAACGGCATTACCTGCATCATCCCCGTTCTGGCGCCGGTGCTCGGCCACCTGATCATGCTGAAATACCCGTGGCAGAGTCTGTTCTACACCATGATCGGCATGGGGGTAACGGTGGGTTTACTGGCGGTATTTATCCTGCGCGAGACGCGTCCGACGGCGCCTCCGCAGACGGCTATGCCGCAGCATGGCGCGGATGAATCGCTGTTGAATCGCTTTTTCCTCAGCCGCATTCTCATCACCACCCTCAGCGTAACGGCGATCCTCACCTACGTGAACGTCTCGCCGGTACTGATGATGGAGGAAATGGGGTTCGATCGCGGCACCTATTCCATGACGATGGCGCTGATGGCGATGGTCAGCATGGCGGTCTCCTTCTCGACGCCGTTCGCCCTGTCGCTGTTTAAACCGCGCACCCTGATGATAACCTCGCAGCTGCTGTTCCTGGCGGCAGGCGTGGCGCTGAGCCTCGCCACCCACCAGGCCGTCACCCTGGTCGGGCTGGGCATGATTTGCGCCGGCTTCTCCGTCGGCTTCGGCGTCGCGATGAGCCAGGCCCTGGGGCCATTCACGCTGCGCGCCGGTGTCGCCAGCTCGGTCCTCGGCATCGCGCAGGTGTGCGGTTCGTCGCTGTGGATTTGGCTCGCCGCTATCATCGGGCTCAGCGCAATGAATATGCTGATCGGGATACTCATTGCCTGTAGCATAGTGAGTCTTGTTCTGCTACTGGTCGCTACCCCGCCGCGGGTTGCGCAACACGATGAAGAAGCCGCTTTCGAGTCTCGATCTTAATTTACTCCTCTGCCTGCAGCTCCTGACCCAGGAGCTCAGCGTTACCCGTACGGCGAAGCGGATGAACGTTTCGCCCTCGGCGGTGAGCAAGTCGCTGGCCAAACTGCGCGCCTGGTTTGACGATCCGCTGTTTGTCAAAACGCCGCTGGGCCTGGCGCCCACGCCGCTGGTCAGCAGCATGGAGCAGGATCTGGCGGACTGGATGCAGATGGGCAACCAGATCCTCGATAAACCGCACCACACCATGCCGAGCGGCCTCAAGTTCGAGCTGGCGGCGGAAACGCCGCTACTGATGATCCTGTTTAACACCCTCTCCCAGCGCATCTATCAGCGCTATCCGCAGGCATTGATTCGTTTGCGCAACTGGGACTACGACTCCCTGGACGCCATCATTCGCGGCGAGGTGGATATCGGCTTCTGCGGGCGCGAAAGCCATCCGCAGTCGCGAGAGCTGCTAAGCCTGCTGCCGTGGTATATCGATTTTGATGTGCTGTTCACCGACCTGCCGCAGGTCTGGCTGCGCGCCGATCATCCGGCGCTCAGGGAGGAATGGGATCTGGCGGCATTCTTACGCTATCCGCATATCACCATCTGCTGGGAACAACGCGATACCTGGGCGCTGGACGACGTGCTGCAGGAGCTGGGGCATAAACGTAACGTGGCGCTGACCGTGCCGGGGTTTGAGCAATCCCTCTTTATGGCGGCCCAGCCGCAGCACACCATGCTGGCCACCGCGCCGCGCTACTGCCAGCACTATAATCAGCAGCACCAGCTCCCCCTGGTCTCCCGACCGCTGCCGCTGGAGCCGCAGCATCTGGAAAAGCTTCGCGTCCCCTTCACCTTGCTATGGCATAAACGCAACAGCTACAACCCAAAGCTTGTCTGGCTTAGAGATACGCTGAAAGCGCTCTATTCCGGTACGCTGTAAGCCTTGTTTCGTGCCCATAGCACCTTATTTGCGCAAGAATTTGTAAAATTCAAACAAATTCCCTTTTCAAGGGGGGATTTCGGCATTAAAACCTGTTAATACCAGGCGATAATAGCGCCCGCCGTTTTATTCAGACCATTACTCACGGAGCGACGTATGGCAACGCATTTTGCACGAGGGATACTCAGTACCGGGGAGCCGCTATCGACACGTTTGTCAGCGGCCTGTCATCAATCCGCACGTCGGCTCCCTGAATACCGGCAAGCCCGCTTTCGCGCTTCGCGGTCGCTGCTCGCCGAACTGCTGTTTATGCTTTACGGCATCAGCGAGCTGCCTGAAATCGTTAACGAAGCCAATGGCAGACCGGTTTTTAGCGATCGTCACCTTCCCCGCTTCTCTATCTCTTATACTGGCAATATCGTTGGCGTGGCGCTGACCACCGAGGGGGATTGCGGCCTCGACATGGAGCTGCAGCGCGCCGTTCGCAGCCACGACGCCGACCGGCAAAATTTCAGTAACAATGAGAATCTGTGGATTAACATTCAGCATGACCCGGACGAAGCGCGCAGCCAGCTGGTGGCGCTGCGGCGCAGCGTGCTGAAACTGACCGGTGAGACATCAACGCAGCTGCAGCTGCTGCCTGGCTCCGGCCGCCTGCGTACCGCCGGCAGCCTGCCGATCGAAGCCGTCTGTGACGCCGAATCGCTGCTGGTGTGGTCGATTGCCGCTACCCCGAATATCGGCCCGCTGAAGGTCTGGGAGTATGATGCTAAGGGAGGCGACTGGCACAGCCTGGCGGACGCTCAGCGCCGCGCACGCGAACCCTCAGCCCGCCTGATGCGCTTTACCAGTCTGCCCACGGAAAAAACCTTATCCCTCAATTGACCGGTCTTGCCGGCATCATGATCCAAAGGAGCAATCATGTCAGATACCTTGAAAGTGGTTACGTTACTCGGCAGCCTGCGTAAAGGGTCGTTTAATGGAATGGTCGCGCGTACCCTGCCCGGCATCGCGCCGGCGGGTATGCACATCTCCGCGCTGCCGTCGATCGGCGATATTCCGCTGTACGATGCTGATATTCAGGAGGAAGAGGGATTCCCGCAGAGCGTGCAGGAGATTGCGCAGCAGATCCGCGAGGCGGATGGCGTGGTGATTGTCACCCCCGAGTATAACTATTCCGTGCCTGGCGGCCTGAAAAACGCCATCGACTGGCTTTCACGCCTGCCCGAGCAGCCGCTGTCCGGCAAGCCGGTGCTGATTCAAACCAGCTCTATGGGCGCCATCGGCGGCGCGCGCTGCCAGTATCATCTGCGGCAGATTCTGGTGTTCCTCGATGCGATGGTGATGAATAAACCGGAATTTATGGGCGGCGTGATCCAGAACAAAGTGGATCCGCAGTCGGGTGAAGTGGTCGATCAGAGCACCCTCGACCATCTGCGCGGCCAGCTGACTGCCTTTGGCGACTATATTCAGCGGGTTAAAGCATAAAAAAAGCCCGGCAGCGATGCCGGGCTTTTTCATCATACGTGCGGATTAATGTGCATCGATAAAGACAATCTTCAGCACGAACAGCAGCGAGACGATAATGACGCAAGGGCTGAGGTCGCGCAGACGGCCGGTGCCAATTTTCATCACGCAGTAGGAGATAAAGCCCAGGGCAATGCCTTCGGTGATCGAGAAGCTAAACGGCATCATCACCGCGGTGATAAACGCCGGTACCGCTTCCGTCAGGTCATCCCACTTCACGCGCGCCAGGCTTGAGGTCATCAGCACGCCGACGTAAATCAGCGCGCCGGCGGCCGCATAGGCCGGAACCATCCCCGCCAGCGGAGAGAGGAAGATAACCAGCAGGAACAGGATACCGACGACCACGGCGGTCAGGCCGGTGCGCCCGCCCACGGAAACGCCGGAGGAGGATTCGATATACGCAGTTACCGACGAGGTGCCGATGAAGGAGCCTGCCACCGACGAGACGCTATCGACAAACAGCGCCTGCTTCATGCGCGGGAATTTACCGTTGGCGTCCGCCAGACCCGCTTTATCCGTCACGCCGATGAGCGTCCCGGAGGAGTCAAACAGGTTGACCAGCATAAAGGAGAAGATCACCCCGGCCAGGCCCAGATTCAGGGAGCCCGCCAGATCGACATGACCGATCACCGAAGTCACGCTCGGCGGCGCCGAGACGATTCCGGTGTAGTGTACATCACCCAGCATCCAGCCCAGCAGGGTGGTCACCACGATAGAGACCAGAACCGCGGCATGAATGTTGCGCGACGCCAGAATCGCGATGATAAAGAAGCCCAGCACGCCCAGCAGCACGCTGTGGGAGGTCAAATGACCAATGCTGACCAGCGTTTCCGGGTTTGCGACGATAACCCCGGCGTTCTTCAGGCCCATCATACCGATAAACAGACCGATACCGCTGGTGATGCCCACGCGCAGGCTCAGCGGAATATTGGCGATCATCCAGTAGCGTACGCGGAAGATCGTCAGCAGCAGCAGGCCGACGGCGCCCCAGAAAATCGCGCCCATCCCGACCTGCCACGGCAGGCCCATCGCCTGCACCACCACAAAGGCGAAAAAGGCGTTCAGGCCCATCGCCGGCGCCAGGGCGACCGGCAGGTTCGCGAACAGCCCCATCAGGATACTGCCGAAAGCGGCAATCAGACAGGTGGTCACAAACACGGCGCTGGTATCCATGCCCGCTACGCCAAGAATTTGTGGGTTAACAAAAACGATATACACCATCGTCAGGAACGTGGTGAAACCGGCGATGGCTTCCGTGCGCACCGTGGTGCCGTGCTCGCGCAGTTTAAATACGCGCTCCAGCAGACCCTGGCCAGAAGACTGGCTGGTTTGTTGTTGACTCATTATCGGTTTCCGAACGTAAGGAGGGAAAATTCGACGCTATCCTATACCAAATTACAGCACCAGGCGCGGTTGTATGGTAATTTTTTTCATTTATTTTGCTTATACGGCAACGATTGCGTCGCGGTATTGGACATGACGAAAACGTTAAACTTGTTAATATGGAATGGCTATGACTCAACCAGAAGCAGTATTTTTTGACTGTGACGGCACGCTGGTCGACAGCGAGGTGATTTGCTCCCGCGCCTACGTGCACATGTTCCAGGAATTTGGCATTACGCTGGAGCTGGCAGAAATTTTTAAGCGCTTCAAAGGCGTAAAACTGTACGAAATAATCGACACCATCAACGCCGAGCATGGCGTTAACCTGCAAAAGGCCACTCTGGAGCCGATTTACCGTGCGGAAGTCGCCCGCCTGTTTGATAGCGAACTGGAGGTGATTGCCGGAGCCCAGGCGCTGCTGGATGCGGTAAGCGTCCCGATGTGCGTGGTTTCCAATGGCCCGGTCAGTAAGATGCAACACTCTCTCGGCCGCACCGGCCTGCTGCGCCATTTCGCTGACCGGTTGTACAGCGGCTACGATATTCAGCGCTGGAAACCCGATCCGGCGCTGATGTTCCATGCCGCAAAGGCGATGAGCGTTAACGTCGAGAACTGTATTCTGGTTGATGATTCCAGGGCAGGAGCACAATCGGGAATAGCCGCCGGCATGGAGGTGTTCTACTTCTGCGCCGATCCGCACAACCCGCCCATCGATCATCCCAACGTGACGACCTTTACCGATCTGGCTGCGCTTTCGGCATTGTGGAAAGCGCGCGGTTGGGATATCACTCGCTAGCCCCCGGCGTCGCCCAGCCGGGCGACGGTTGGCAGGTAGCGCTATGATCTAGCCCAGAACAGGACGGCTGGCGACCGGCTATCTCTTCATCATCTTCGGACACAATGACTTTCATCTTGTCTTTCTTCACTCGCGGAAAGCGGGGGCTAAACGCCCCCACCGGCTATTTAAACAGTTTTTGCACAAACTCCGCGTAGGCCGGGCGCCAGACGTCCATTTCATGGTTCAGGCCGGGATAGGCGTGATAGTCAAAGTTGATCTTCTGTTTTTCCAGCTCGCTTTTCAGACCCGCGATGTCTTTGCCGGTTACGGAATCTTTTTCCCCGACGACCACGGTAAAGTTACGCAGCTGTTTATTGATCGCCTCAGGATGTTTCAGTTGCGCTTCCACACCGGCATTCGGCACCGTGGTGGTCGTGACGCCGCTAAACGTGGCGAGCCAGCCAAAGCTCTTCAGATGATTCATCCCGGAAACCAGCGCCTGATACCCGCCCTGAGAGAGGCCAGCCAGCGCCCGACCGTCGGCATCTTTACGCACGTTAAACCGGGCATCGATCAGCGGAATAATGTCCTGCATCAGCTCCTTATCCGCCGCCTGCGCATTCAGCGGATAGAAGGTTTTGCGTCGCTCCTGCGGCGGGAAGTTTTCCGCGATGGCTTCCGGGGTGTCGGTTTCGGTATCCGGGACCACCACCAGCATAGACTTGATCTTGCCCTCCGCCAGCAGGTTATCCATGATTTGCGGAATACGCCCCTGATCGATGGCCGACAGCCCGCTGTCGCCAAAGCCATGATAGAAATAGAGCACCGGCAGCGGCTCGCCGCTGCCGCTATAGTTCGGCGGCGTCCAGACATAGAGCCGCCGTTCCGCATTCAGCGCCTTCGAGTGATAGGTAAGGGTGCGCAGATCGCCGTGCGCGACCGGGCGATCGTCCAGAATACTGCCGGGAACCAGAATCAGGCTGGTGTTCACCTGACGCTGCGGCTTCTGATAGCGGCTGCCGGTATCCACCGAGCGGAAGCCGTCCACATCAAAATAGTATTCATAGAGATTGGGTTTCATTGGCTCGCTTTTCCATGTCCAGACCCCGTGGTCCGCTTTGGTCATGTCGTGCGAGACAAAGGTGTCCGGCGTGGCGCCTGTCACTACCGAAACCCGCCGGGCATCAGGGGCAAACAGGCGGTAAGTGATACTCTTATCCGCGTTAACCTGAGTGATAAAGTGGCTCACCGGCAGGGAGGGCTCGGGCACCGCTGGCAACGGTGCCGCCTGAATGGTGAACGCCGCGCCCGCCAGCGCGAGGGCGAAATAAATGGCATGTCGTTTCATCGTTATTCCTCTTACGTTGTGTCCGTTCTGTTATCGTCTCACCACCAGATTTCCGCCTGCGCCCCTACGGCAAACTGATCGTTTTTACCGTCTTCAAAAATGCGGGTGGTGTTATTCGCGGCCTTATCCAGGTCGATATCCTTCGCTTTAATATAGGTGGCATAGAAGCGAATTTCCGGGCGCGAGGTCAGCATACTGGTATTAACTTTGAAGGTATGGAACAGCGTGGTCTTATAGCCGGACTCGTTATATTTCTTGCCGGTCACATCTTTGTTTTGCTGCCTGAAGTACCCCAGTTCGACGCCGGTCTGGTTATATTTATTCCAGATATAAGCCGGCCGCAGGACCGTACGGATGGATTCAAAATCGGAGTGGGCCCCGGTCTCGTAGCTGTAAACGTCGTTGCCAAAGGAGTAAACGATGGCATTCGCCATAATAATGTCATCGCGTAAATAGGTTTCCCCTTGCGAGGTTAAGCGCACGGCGGTGCCATTGGTATGGTCGCCATAATAGCGGCCGTTAAAGGTGGTATAGGGGCTGGATCCGGCATAGCGCGAGAAGCTGCTGGCAATGGAGTTATTCGCCAGCAACAAAGAAAATTCGTTAAAGCCGCCGTGAGCAAATTTTTGCGTTAACGAGGTGCCGGCCATCCAGGTATCTTTCCATGTATAATAGCCTTCATTGCCCTCTTTATATTTCTCAGAAGAACTTTGGTTGGCGGCGACATAGCGTCCGCTGACCATCAGACTGGCTTTATCCCACAACGGGATCTCTTTGTAACGGATATCGAGGGTATTGGTGTTAATTTGCTGCTTATTGCTTAAAGAACGATCGTAGTCATCAACATCCTCCCGGACCAGCGCGATATCGAATTTCCCGGCGCCTACCTGCCAGTTTTCCAGCCCCACGCCAGCCGCCGCATCGGTTCTCTGCGTTTTCCAGTCCAGCATCTGGATCTCGATTTTTGGCGCACCGTGTTTGCCGACCCAGAAATCGGCTTCCGGGGCAAACGGCAGGAATCCTTTGGTGTTAACGTACATATCCGAGAACTGGATGTAGTTTTCGCCGCCGGCATTGTCACCAAACCAGCCAGTGGAATACTGCTGGCCAACGTTCCCATCGAGCATCACGATGGCGTCGACGCGTTTATCGCCTTCCTGAAACACCCGCTGCTTCAGCTGCAGATCGAACCAGCCGGAATATTCATTGCCCAGACGGCCAAGCGAGCCAATGGCCCACGACTTTGGCGAGCCATGCGAGGCGGTTCCCCAGCCCGAGCGGAAGTAGCCGTTATAGCTAAAGCCAATTTCATCTTTGACGAACTTGCTAAAGTCTTTCAGCGTCATCGCGCTGTAGGCTGGCGCGCCGTCTGTGGCAGGTTGTTGATTTTTGACCAGTACCGCATCCGGTTTCACTGCTGCTTTCGGTCCTGCCGCCGCCGCGACGGTGCGCTTCTGGCTCTCTGCAGGCGAAGACCATGTGGCCCAAATCTGGTCTCTTTTTCTCTCCTGGTCCTGATATTTTTTGAGCTCTTTTTGCGTATCGCTAAGCGCTTTTTCCAGCAACTCAAGCCGTTGCTCTACCGTCAACTGGCTCGCGAACAGCGTGGTTGAATAACAAAGCGGCGCCAGCAATACCATCGCCGAAGCGATCCTGGTTTTTCTAAACATAATATTCCCTTATATAAGTGTTGGCATAAATAAATACGACAGCGACAAGCATCGCGCGGGTTCTAATAGCTGTATCCATACCGCTTAAGGGCGCGAGGGCTGTTATTTTTGCGGTGAGAAAAAAGCAAAAAAACCCGAAGAAGACGATCTGCCTAAACAGATAATCCTCTTCAGGTTTTGCCCGCGCATCGCGGTAGCAACCCTTATTAAGTCATTCTTAGCGCGCATAAAAAAACCTGATATCGCCGCCGTGGGGGGGGCAATATCAGGTTTTGCCTGCTGTCGCAGTAACAATCCGTTTAAAACATTCTGAGCTTGCGTGCTCAGTCAGTGGATACTGATTGTTACGCGATAAAATGAAGAACTCAAACGGGCAGCCTGTTAATTGTGACGATAATCGCAGCAATATCGCTGCCGCTGGAGGAATCATATCTAATTCTGATAAATCCATTTATCAGAATTAGACAAAATGATTATTACTCTTTCGGATCTTTCCCGGCGAGCAGTTTATCCAGTTCATCGCCGCCCACATGACGGAAATCCTGGCCTTTGACGAAGTAGAAAATATATTCGCAAATATTCTGGCAGCGGTCGCCGATACGTTCGATGGAGCGCGCGCAGAACAGCGCCGTCAGAACGCTGGGGATAGTGCGCGAGTCTTCCATCATGTAGGTCATCAGCTGACGCACGATGCCTTCATACTCCTGGTCGACTTTCTTGTCTTCGCGATAGATACGTACCGCCTCGTCGAGATCCATACGCGCGAAGGCATCCAGCACGTCATGCAGCATCTGCACCGTATGGCGGCCCAGCGATTCGAGGCTCACCAGCAGCGGCTGGTGCTGCTGGGAAAACTTCTCCAGCGCGGTACGGCAGATTTTATCCGCCACGTCGCCAATGCGTTCCAGCTCAGCGATGGTCTTGATGATCGCCATCACCAGGCGCAGGTCGCTGGCGGTCGGCTGGCGCTTGGCGATGATGCGCACGCAGGCTTCATCGATCGCCACTTCCATCATGTTGACCTGCTTGTCGCCGTCAATCACGCGTTTCGCCAGATCGCTGTCCTGGTTATGCATGGCGGTGATCGCATCAGAAAGCTGTTGCTCCACCAGCCCACCCATGGTCATCACCTGGGTGCGGATATACTCCAGTTCAGCGTTGAACTGGCCGGAAATATGTTTGTTAAGATTTAGGTTGTCCATGGTGTCTCCTGATTGCCCAACTGGTGAGAGCCTGAAAGCACAAGGGCAAATCAACCGTAGCGGCCAGTAATATAATCTTCAGTTTGTTTCTTCGCGGGCTTGGTGAACAGGTCATCCGTGTTGCTGAACTCAATCAGCTCGCCAAGATACATAAATGCCGTATGGTCGGAGCAACGCGCAGCCTGCTGCATGTTGTGAGTCACGATAACGACGGTGTAATCCTGCTTCAGCTCGGTGATCAGCTCCTCGATACGCCCGGTAGAGATCGGGTCCAGCGCTGAGCAAGGTTCATCAAGCAGCAGGACTTCCGGGCGGATCGCGATACCGCGGGCGATGCACAGGCGCTGCTGCTGACCGCCGGAGAGAGAATACCCGCTCTGGTGCAGTTTATCTTTGGTTTCATTCCATAATGCGGCTTTGGTCAACGCCCACTGCACGCGCTCATCCATATCGGCACGGGACAGCTTTTCAAACAGGCGCACGCCGAAAGCGATGTTGTCGTAAATGGACATCGGAAACGGCGTTGGCTTCTGGAATACCATGCCAACCTTGGCACGCAGCAGGGCGATATCCTGGGTGTTGGTCAGAATGTTGTCGCCATCCAGCAGGATCTCGCCTTCCGCGCGCTGCTCCGGATACAGTTCAAACATTTTGTTGAACGTACGCAGCAGGGTGGATTTACCACAGCCTGACGGACCGATAAACGCCGTCACCTGGTTTTTGGTGATATCCAGGTTGATGTTCTTCAGGGCATGGAATTTACCGTAGTAGAAGTTCAGGTTGCGAACTGAAATCTTACCCGGGGCTGTATTCACCATACTCATCTCAATCTCTTCCTCATTCAGCGCAGCTGTCGCTGCGCCGCAAAATTAACCGTGTTTCTTCTTGGCGAAGATAACGCGCGCCAGGATGTTCAGCAGCAAGACGCACAGGGTGATAATCAATACCCCGGCCCATGCCAGTTGCTGCCACTCCGCAAACGGACTCATGGCAAATTTGAAAATGGTCACCGGCAGGTTGGCAATCGGCTGCATCATGTCGGTGCTCCAGAACTGGTTGGACAGCGCGGTAAACAGCAGGGGCGCCGTTTCCCCGGCGATACGGGCGATAGCCAGCAGGATCCCGGTCATAATCCCCGAGACGGACGCTTTCAGGGTGATCGCCGAGATCATCTTCCACTTCGGCGTACCCAGCGCATAGGCCGCTTCACGCAGGCTATCCGGCACCAGTTTCAGCATGTTTTCGGTGGTACGAATAACGATAGGCACCTGCAGCAGCGCCAGGGCGATCACCCCCGCCCAGCCGGAGAAGTGCTGCATCTGCGCCACCACGATGGTGTAGACGAACAGACCAACCACGATAGACGGCGCGGAAAGCAGAATATCGTTAATAAAACGGATAATTTCCGCCAGCACCGACTTGCGGCCATACTCCGCCAGATAAATTCCAGCGAGGATACCCAGCGGCGTACCAAAGATAGTTGCCCACAGGATCAGCAGGCCGCTGCCGGCGAGGGCGTTGGCCAGACCGCCGCCCGCGGTATTCGGCGGCGGCGTCATTTCGGTAAACAGCGCCAGGCTCATGCCGTCGAAGCCGCGGGTTATCGTCGCCATCAGGATCCAGATAAGCCAGAACAAACCAAACGCCATGGTGGCCATCGACAGCGCCAGGGCGATACGGTTCTTCATGCGGCGTTTAGCCTGCATCTTGCGGCGAGACTCCGCCAGCTCGGCGGTGCTTTGCATTTCAATGGTCGCCATTAGCGTGCCCCCTCATTCTTCGCGAGGCGCATAATCATGAACTTCGACGCCGCCAGAACGATAAAGGTGATAACGAACAGGATCAGACCCAGTTCCATCAGCGCCGCCACGTGCAGACCGGTTTCGGCTTCGGCGAATTCGTTGGCCAGCGCGGAGGTAATGCTGTTCCCCGGCATATACAGCGATATGCTGTCGAGCTGGTAGGTATTGCCGATGATAAAGGTGACCGCCATGGTTTCACCCAGCGCGCGGCCCAGACCGAGCATCACGCCGCCGATCACCCCGTTCTTGGTGAACGGTAAAACGATGCGCCAGATCACTTCCCAGGTGGTGCAGCCGATGCCATAGGCCGACTCTTTCATCATCACCGGCGTCTGTTCGAAAACATCACGCATTACCGCGGCGATATAAGGGATGATCATGATGGCCAGAATAACGCCAGCGGCGAGAATACCGATACCAAACGCCGGGCCAGCAAACAGCGCGCCGACGAACGGAATAGTCGACAGGACGTTACCGACAGGCTCCTGGAAGTAAGTCGCAAACAGCGGGGCGAAAATAAACAGGCCCCACATGCCGTACACGATACTCGGGATCGCGGCCAGCAGCTCAATCGCAATGCCCAGCGGACGCTTGAGCCAGGCGGGGGACAGTTCCGTCAGAAACAGCGCGATGCCGAAGCTCACCGGTACGGCGATCAGCAGCGCGATAAAGGAGGTCACCAGGGTCCCGTAAATCGGCACCAGCGCGCCGAAGATTTCGTTGGGCGCATCCCACTCTTTGGTCCACAAAAAGGCAAAGCCAAACTTTTGAATGCTCGGCCAGGAAGAGATGATCAGGGAAACGATGATGCCGCCCAGCATCAATAGCACAATCAGCGCAGCCAGTTTTACCAGCGCACTGAAAATCATGTCACCCTTTTTCCCCGGAGGGGTAAATGCAGGCTTGGTTGCAGCCATAGATTACTCTTTACGTATTAAAGCTTGTTCGAATAAATGCCCGGTGGCGTTCGCTTCCGGGCCTACAGTCTGAACCGTAGGGCGGGCAGCGCTGAACGCCCCCGCCATCTTCGTCAAAAATCTACTGTTAGTACAGCGCTTTACCGCTGCTGTCTTTGACGTTGGTTTTCCATGCCGCACGAACCTGCTCAACCACGCTTTCCGGCAGCGATGCGTAATCCAGCGCATTCGCTTCTTTCCCGCCGTTTTTATACGCCCAGTCGAAGAACTTCAGCACTTCAGCGGTCTGCTCAGGCTTGTTAGTCGCCTTATGCACCAGAATGAAGGTGGTTGAGGTGATCGGCCATGCATTTTCACCCTTCTGGTTAGTCAGGTCCTGAGCGAAAGACTTGCTCCAGTCAACGCCTTTTGCGGCGTTAGCGAAGTTGTCTTCAGTCGGGCTAACCGGTTTGCCATCGGCAGAGACCAGTTTGGTGTACGCCAGATTGTTTTGTTTGGCGTAAGCGTATTCGACGTAACCAATCGAGCCCGGCAGACGCTGAACAAAGGCGGCGATACCGTCGTTGCCTTTACCGCCAAGACCGGTTGGCCAGTTAACGGTAGAGCCTGCGCCGATTTTCGATTTCCACTCTTCATTCACTTTGGACAGGTAGCTGGTGAAGACGAAGGAGGTACCGGAACCATCGGCGCGGCGAACCACGGCGATATTCTGCGACGGCAGCTTCAGACCCGGGTTGAGTTTAGCGATCGCTTCGTCATCCCATTTTTTAATTTTACCCAGATAGATATCGCCGAGGGTTTTGCCATCCAGCACCAGCTCGCCGGATTTCACGCCAGGCAGGTTAACCGCCAGCACCACGCCGCCAATCACGGTCGGGAACTGGAACAGACCTTCCTGGGTCAGTTTGTCATCAGCCAGCGGAGCATCAGAAGCACCGAAATCAACGGTGTTGGCAATAATCTGCTTAACGCCACCAGAGGAACCAATACCCTGGTAGTTCACTTTATTGCCGGTTTCTTTCTGATAGGTGTCAGCCCATTTGGCATACACCGGCGCAGGAAAAGTTGCACCTGCGCCAGTCAGGCTTGCTGCTGCGAAAGCAGAGAAAGCGCTCATCGATAAGGTCGCGGCGACAACTGTTGCGACGGTGGTACGCATAACGTTCATAATGTCTCCTGCTGGGATTCGTAAATCATTGTTTCGAGGCTATGGTGAGCAAAATAGGTCAAAGAGGTGACAGTAAAATGTACGAATTATGACAGTTTTATGACAGGCCGGGAGACGGGATTTTGCCTCAAATAATACGCTTATAACTCAAATGGTTACCTGCAAGCATGACCATACAATGACGGAATAATTTTCTTTTTATGACAGCCAAATCGCAGTGCAAAACGATCGTTTGTCGTCTATCGCCATCCCACATATTGCGCACAAGATCGGCGAAAAACAGCAGGTGAAAATAAAAAAGGGCCACCGCCGGCAGCCCTTTGCAAAAGAGGTAATACGTTACTCAACCGTGACCGATTTCGCCAGGTTACGCGGCTGATCAACGTCTGTGCCTTTGATCAGCGCAACGTGATAAGCCAGCAGCTGCAGCGGCACGGTGTAGAAGATGGGGGCGATGGTCTCTTCGACATGCGGCATCTCAATGATGTGCATGTTGTCGCTGCCGTTGAAGCCGGCGTCACCGTCGGCGAAGACGTACAGCTCACCGCCGCGGGCGCGAACTTCTTCGATGTTGGATTTCAGTTTTTCCAGCAGCTCGTTGTTCGGCGCCACCACGATCACCGGCATTTCCGCATCAATCAGCGCCAGCGGGCCGTGCTTCAGCTCGCCCGCCGCGTAGGCTTCCGCGTGAATGTAGGAGATCTCTTTCAGCTTCAGCGCCCCTTCCATGGCGATCGGATACTGATCGCCGCGGCCGAGGAACAGCGCATGGTGCTTATCAGAGAAACGCTCTGCCAGCTGCTCAATACGCTTGTCCTGAGAGAGCATCTGCTCGATACGACTCGGCAGCGCCTGCAGGCCGTGGACGATATCATGCTCAATGGACGCATCCTGACCTTTCAATCGCGCCAGTTTCGCCACCAGCATCAGCAGCACCGTCAGCTGAGTGGTAAAGGCCTTGGTCGAGGCCACGCCAATTTCCGTTCCGGCTTTGGTCATCAGCGCCAGATCGGATTCGCGCACCAGCGACGAGCCCGGCACGTTGCAGATAGCCAGCGAGCCGAGATAGCCCAGCTCTTTCGACAATCGCAGCGCCGCCAGCGTATCGGCAGTTTCACCGGACTGGGAAAGGGTGATCATCAGGCTGTTACGACGCACCGCGGACTTGCGATAGCGGAATTCGGAGGCGATTTCCACATCGCACGGCACGCCGGCTAACGCTTCAAACCAGTAGCGGGAGACCATCCCGGAGTTATAGGAGGTCCCGCAGGCAACAATCTGAATATGTTCGACCTGAGCCAGCATTTCATTGGCGTTCGGCCCCAGCTCGCTGAGATCGACTTCGCCGTGGCTGATACGCCCGGTCAGGGTGTTCTTAATCGCGTTCGGCTGTTCGAAAATCTCTTTCTGCATATAGTGGCGATAGATACCTTTATCGCCGGCGTCATACTGCAGATTGGATTCGATCTCCTGGCGCTTCACTTGCGCAGCGGATTTATCGAAAATCACTACCGAGCGACGAGTCACTTCCGCAATATCGCCCTCTTCGAGGAAGATGAAGCGGCGGGTAACCGGCAGCAGCGCCAGCTGGTCGGAGGCGATAAAGTTTTCACCCATGCCCAGACCGATAACCAGTGGGCTACCGGAGCGGGCCGCCAGCAGAGTTCCCGGGTCGCGGGTATCCATGATGACGGTGCCGTAGGCGCCGCGCAGCTGCGGGATGGCGCGCAGCACGGCTTCACGCAAGGTACCACCTTGTTCCAGCTCCCAGTGCACCAGATGGGCGATAACTTCGGTATCGGTCTCAGTGACGAAGACATAGCCGCGAGACTGCAGCAGTGCGCGCAGCGGCTCGTGGTTTTCAATGATCCCGTTATGGACCACCACAATGTGTTCAGAAACATGCGGATGCGCATTGCTCTCAGACGGTTCGCCGTGCGTCGCCCAACGAGTATGGGCGATCCCGGTACCACCGTGTAACGGTTGCTCTTCGACCGCCTGAGCCAGCATCTGTACCTTACCCAGGCGACGCACGCGGGTCATATGACCTTCGCTGTCGACTACCGCCAGACCGGCAGAGTCATAGCCACGGTATTCCAGACGACGTAAACCTTCGAGAAGGATTTCAGCAATATCACGCTGCGCGACTGCGCCAACAATTCCACACATAGTTAAATTTCCTGATAATGGCGATATGCCATGCGTTGTCGCTGACCTGTATTTGCCCGTTTTCCGGGCGCCCCGAGCCTTGTAGAGAGTGGGGTTATTGTTATGGTACTGCCTGCGGACGGGGATCTATATTGACCCTCTCATCCTGGTTCGCCGGGCGTTTTTCACCCCCGGCGACAATCCTGTTTATTTTTTCTTCACCGGACGCTGCCAGCCCTGTTTGTGGACCTGCGGTACGCGGCTCAACACCAGTTCGTTATCGGCGATATTGCGTGTGACGGTGGTGCCGGCGGCGATCGTGACGCCGTTGCCAACCGTGACCGGGGCCACCAGCTGGGTATCCGAGCCAACAAAAACATCATCGCCAATAATCGTTTTATGTTTATTCGCGCCATCATAGTTGCAGGTGATGGTGCCCGCGCCGATATTGACGTTATCACCGATCTCCGCATCGCCCAGATAGGTCAGATGACCCGCCTTGGAGCCTTTGCCAAGACGCGCCTTTTTCATTTCCACGAAGTTGCCAACGTGGGCGCCTTCCAGCAGTTCGGCGCCCGGGCGCAGACGGGCAAATGGGCCGATGGTGCAGGCCGCCTGCAGCTGGGCATCTTCCACCACGCTGTAGGGGCTGATTTCGCAATCATCGCCGATAGTGCTGTTTTTAATCACACAGCCGGCGCCGATTTTCACGCGATCGCCCAGCACGACGCGGCCTTGCAGAATAACGTTAGTATCGATCTCCACATCGCGCCCGTGCTGCAGCGTACCGCGCAGATCGAAACGCGCCGGATCGCGCAACATCACCCCCGCCAGCAGCAGCTTTTCCGCTTGCTCAGCCTGGTAGACGCGCTCCAGGCGCGCAAGCTGCAGGCGATTGTTGACGCCTTCGACTTCGCTCAGGCGCTGGGGATGCACGGCAACGATCTCGTGACCTTCCTGATGCGCCATGGCGATGATATCGGTGATGTAGTATTCGCCCTGGGCGTTGTTATTGGTGAGCTTCGCCAGCCAGCGCTTGAGATCTGCTCCGCCGGCGATCAGGATCCCGGTGTTAATTTCCTGAATCTGGCGCTGCGCCTCGCTGGCATCTTTGTGCTCAACGATGCCTGTCACCTGGCCATTCTCACGGGTAATGCGGCCATAGCCGGTTGGATCATCCAGCTTCACCGTCAGCAGACCAATCCCGCCCTGCGGTTTCGCGGCGCGCAGGCGCTGTAGCGTCTCGACGGAGATCAGCGGCACGTCGCCGTAGAGCATCAGGATGTCTTCATCATCATTGAAGAACGGCGCCGCCTGCTGCATGGCGTGCCCGGTTCCTAGCTGCTCGGCCTGCAGCACCCAGTTCAGGTTGTCTTCATGCAGCGTCTGACGCAGCAGATCGCCGCCGTGGCCGTACACCAGGTGTACCGCACATGCGCCTAAATCGTTAGCGGCATCAATGACATGCTGCACCATTGGCTTCCCGGCCAGGGTATGCAGCACCTTAGGAAGATCGGAATACATGCGGGTCCCTTTGCCTGCGGCAAGGATAACCACGCTCATCGCACTATTTGACATACTCATCCTGACGGTAGTTAGAACGAAAAGTAAAAGCCTTTCACGTTGAAATTTCTACATATTTTTCATCATAAAACGAGACGTGGAGAAAACGTCCAGGCTCACCGCTATACACCATTTTATGACGCTATTTTTAACCACTGCAAATCAGTTTAACGCTGAAAAAGGAGGGTAGGGAGGATAATCATTGACTATCTCACTGCTTTTGCTGTTTTTTCGTCACCTGAATAAAGCCGCTGCGGAAAGCGGTTTTCAGCACCCATAGCGGGAAGAACCAGGATAATCGTCGCCAGTCGCTGGCGGGGGGAGGGCGGCAAAGTGATTGATGTAGTGATTAAAAACGAAAGGCCACCGTCAGGTGACCTTCTTTGCCCGGTTTCACATCGCCAGTGTTGTCGTTTTGATGGGCGATACGTCGTGTCAGCGGGGGAGATAGCGCGGAGCTTAGAAGCTCAGGACGCTAAATTTAGCGATGATTTTATGGAACAGTTTCATGATGAATTCCTGACGCAGGTGCAATTTGATAACGCTCTTTTATGTGACATACATCACATAAAACAGAGTCTACGCTTCATCATTTAACTAATCAATAACAATTAAGGGTGAACTCTGTTTTCACTTCATCTGCTCGTCAGCAGCTAGCCATAAAAAAAGCCAGCCTGGAAACCAGACTGGCTTTTTACGTTCAAGCCGGTGTTACATCGCTTTTTTGGTCAACTCGATAACGCGCAGTTTAGCGATCGCTTTGGCCAGTTCCGCGGACGCCTGAGCGTAATCCACGTCACCATGAGAGCTCTTAATGTGCTCTTCAGCCTTACGTTTCGCTTCCAGGGCTCGCGCTTCGTCGAGATCCTGGCCACGAATTGCGGTATCCGCCAGGACGGTCGTGCTACCCGGCTGCACTTCAAGAATGCCGCCTGACAGGTAGATAAATTCTTCGTGACCGTGCTGCTTAACGATGCGAATCATACCAGGCTTAATGGCGGTGAGCAGCGGCGCGTGCCCCGGGTAAATACCCAGTTCACCTTCGCTACCCGTTACCTGGATTTTCTCGACCAGACCAGAGAACATTTGTTTCTCTGCGCTGACGACGTCCAGGTGGTAAGTCATTGCCATATCACCCTCCGATTAAGGCGTTAAAGTTTTTTGGCTTTTTCCACGGCTTCGTCGATAGAACCGACCATGTAGAACGCCTGCTCCGGCAGGTGATCGTATTCGCCTTCCATGATGCCTTTAAAGCCACGGATGGTGTCTTTCAGGGAGACGTATTTGCCCGGAGAACCGGTAAATACTTCTGCCACGAAGAACGGCTGGGACAGGAAGCGCTGGATCTTACGTGCGCGAGCTACCACCAGTTTATCTTCTTCAGACAGTTCATCCATACCCAGGATGGCGATAATGTCTTTCAGTTCCTGATAACGCTGCAGAATGGACTGAACGCCACGAGCGGTGTCGTAGTGCTCCTGACCAACAACCAGCGGATCCAGCTGACGGCTGGTGGAGTCCAGCGGGTCAACGGCCGGGTAGATACCCAGGGATGCGATCTGACGGCTCAGTACTACGGTTGCATCTAAGTGAGCAAAGGTAGTGGCTGGGGATGGGTCAGTTAAGTCATCCGCCGGTACGTATACCGCCTGTACGGAAGTGATAGAGCCGGTTTTGGTGGAGGTGATACGTTCCTGCAGAACGCCCATCTCTTCCGCCAGAGTCGGCTGGTAACCTACCGCTGAAGGCATACGACCCAGCAGTGCGGATACTTCAGTACCGGCCAGGGTGTAACGATAGATGTTATCGACGAACAGCAGAACGTCACGACCTTCGTCACGGAACTTCTCAGCCATGGTCAGGCCGGTCAGCGCAACGCGCAGACGGTTTCCCGGCGGCTCGTTCATCTGGCCATACACCAGGGATACTTTGTCGATAACGTTGGAGTCGGTCATTTCGTGGTAGAAGTCGTTACCCTCACGAGTACGTTCACCTACGCCCGCAAACACGGAGTAACCGGAGTGCTCGATCGCGATGTTACGGATCAGCTCCATCATGTTTACGGTTTTACCTACACCCGCGCCACCGAACAGACCGACTTTACCGCCCTTCGCGAACGGACACATCAGGTCGATAACTTTGATGCCGGTTTCCAGCAGTTCCTGAGAGCTGGACAGCTCTTCATAAGACGGTGCTGCGCGGTGGATAGCCCAACGCTCTTCTTCGCCGATGTCGCCTTTCATGTCGACCGGTTGACCCAGTACGTTCATGATACGACCCAGCGTAGCTTTACCAACCGGGACTTCGATCGGGTGCTCGAGGTCTTTTACATCCAGACCGCGGCGCAGACCATCGGAAGAACCCATGGCGATGGTACGCACGATACCGCCGCCCAGCTGCTGCTGAACTTCCAGCACCAGAACTTCATTACCATTCTGTACCTCAAGGGCTTCGTACACGCGTGGTACGGCATCCTGAGGGAACTCGACGTCGACCACGGCGCCGATTACCTGGACAATCTTTCCAGTAGCCATCTTAAATCCTCTACGAAATAACCTGGTTAAACCGCGGCGGCCCCCGAGACGATCTCGGTGAGTTCCTGAGTAATGCTGGCCTGACGAGCTTTGTTGTATACCAACTGCAGCTCTTTAATCAGGCTGCCGCCATTATCGGTCGCGGCTTTCATCGCCACCATACGGGCGGCCTGCTCGCTGGCCAGGTTTTCAACCACGCCCTGATAAACCTGAGACTCGACGTAGCGGCGCAGGAGGGTATCCAGCAGCGCTTTCGGATCGGGCTCATACAGGTAATCCCAGGATTTACGTTTCAGATCAGCGTCTTCTGATGCCGGTAACGGCAGCAGCTGAGTGATCGTCGGAACCTGAGACATGGTGTTAATAAATTTGTTGCTGACAACGTACAGCTTGTCCAGACGGCCTTCATCATAGGCCTGCAACATCACTTTTACCGGGCCGATCAGTTCGGACAGGGATGGGTTATCCCCCATACCGGTCACCTGTGCAACGACGTTGCCGCCAACGGAGTTAAAGAAAGAGACGCCCTTAGAGCCGATCATTGCGAGGTCGCACTGAACGCCTTTATCGGACCATGCTTTCATTTCCGCCAGCAGTTTCTTGAACAGGTTAATGTTCAAGCCGCCGCACAAACCACGGTCGGTCGACACCACCAGGTAGCCCACGCGCTTAACGTCGCGTTCTTCCAGGTAAGGGTGCTTATATTCCAGATTACCGTTCGCAAGGTGACCAATCACTTTGCGCATAGTATCTGCGTAAGGACGGCTGGCCGCCATGCGCTCCTGCGATTTACGCATTTTGGAAGCGGCGACCATCTCCATCGCTTTAGTGATCTTTTGCGTGTTCTGGACGCTTGCGATCTTACTACGTATCTCTTTTGCGCCGGCCATGAGCTTCTCCTCAATGCCTTGCGGCCTGCCCTAAGACAGACCGCCAGACGTTACCAGGACTGGGTTGCTTTGAAGGAATCGAGGATGCCTTTCAGCTTGCCTTCGATTTCGTCGTTATAGCCACCGGACTGGTTAATCTCTTGCATCAGCGGAGCGTGATCACGGTCGACGTAAGCCAGCAGAGCGGCTTCGAAGCTACCGATTTTCGCCAGTTCTACATCAGCCAGATAACCACGTTCTGCTGCGAACAGAACCAGAGACTGCTGCGCGACGGACATCGGCGCATACTGTTTCTGTTTCAGCAGTTCGGTCACTTTCTGACCGTGGTCCAGCTGTTTGCGGGTTGCATCGTCAAGGTCGGATGCAAACTGGGAGAACGCCGCCAGTTCACGATACTGCGCCAGCGCGGTACGGATACCACCGGACAGTTTCTTCATGATCTTGGTCTGCGCTGCACCACCCACACGGGATACCGAGATACCCGGGTTAACCGCAGGACGAATACCGGCGTTGAACAGGTTGGTTTCCAGGAAGATCTGACCATCGGTAATGGAGATTACGTTGGTCGGAACGAACGCGGAAACGTCACCCGCCTGGGTTTCGATAATCGGCAGCGCGGTCAGAGAACCGGTTTTCCCTTTCACTTCACCTTTGGTGAAGGCTTCAACGTATTCGGCGTTAACACGCGCAGCACGCTCCAGCAGACGAGAGTGGAGGTAGAATACGTCGCCCGGGAACGCTTCACGTCCTGGCGGACGACGGAGCAGCAGGGAGATCTGACGATAAGCAACAGCCTGTTTAGACAGGTCATCGTAAACGATCAGCGCATCTTCACCGCGGTCGCGGAAGTATTCGCCCATTGCGCAACCCGCGTATGGCGCCAGGTATTGCAGTGCAGCAGATTCGGATGCAGTCGCTACCACCACGATGGTGTTAGCCAGCGCGCCGTGCTCTTCCAGTTTACGCACCACGTTAGAGATGGTGGACGCTTTCTGGCCGATAGCAACATAGACGCACTTGATGCCGGAATCACGCTGGTTGATGATGGCATCGATAGCCAGCGCAGTTTTACCGGTCTGACGGTCGCCGATGATCAGTTCACGCTGACCACGACCGATTGGGATCATGGCGTCAACGGATTTATAACCGGTCTGTACCGGCTGATCGACGGACTGACGTTCGATTACGCCCGGCGCGATCGCTTCAACGGCGGAGAAACCGTCGTTTTCCAGCGGACCTTTACCATCAATTGGCGCGCCCAGGGTGTTAACCACGCGGCCCAGCAGGCCACGGCCAACCGGAACTTCCAGGATACGGCCAGTACATTTCACCTTCATGCCTTCGGCGAGGTCAGCGTACGGACCCATCACCACCGCACCAACGGAGTCGCGCTCCAGGTTCAGTGCGATAGCGTAACGGTTACCCGGCAGGGAGATCATCTCACCCTGCATACATTCGGCAAGGCCGTGGATGCGGATAACACCGTCACTTACAGAAACAATAGTACCTTCGTTATGAGCTTCGCTCACAACATTGAACTGAGCAATGCGCTGCTTGATCAGTTCGCTGATTTCGGTGGAATTCAGTTGCATGCTCCAGTCCCCTTAAGACTGCAAGACGTCTGCAAGGCGATCAAGACGGCCGCGTACGCTGCCATCAATGACCATATCACCCGCACGGATGATAATACCTGCCATAACAGACTTATCGATTTTGCAATTCAGCTTAACTTTGCGTGACAGACGTTTTTCCATCGCGCTGACGATCCTGGCAAGCTGTTCATCACTCAGTTGGTTGGCAGATATGACTTCTACCTCTGCGATGGCCTCACTGGCCGCGCGCAGGTGAATGAATTGCTCAAGAACGTCCGGGAGCACCTTCAGACGATTATTTTCCGCCATCACCTTAATCAGGTTCTGGCCGTTTTCGTCAAGTTGCTCGCCGCAGATAGCGATAAACGCTTCTGAGAGCGTTTCCGGCGCCAAAGCACCGGAGAGAAGCTCTGCCATTTGGTCGTTTTTGGTCACTTCGGCGGCAAACGCCAGCATATCCTGCCAGCGTTCAACACTGTTGTGTTCGACGGCAAAGTCAAAAGCTGCTTTGGCGTAGGGGCGAGCTACCGTTACAAATTCAGACATCAGCCCCTCCCTCCTTACAGTTCAGCGACAAGTTTATCCACGATGTCGCTGTTAGCAGCTTCATCCACGGAACGTTCGATGATCTTCTCGGCGCCAGCAACAGCCAGGATAGCGACCTGCTTACGCAGCTCCTCGCGTGCACGTTTACGCTCAGCATCAATTTCAGCCTGCGCTTGTGCAACGATTTTGGTGCGTTCCTGTTCTGCTTCAGCTTTAGCTTCGTCCAGAATCTGAGAGCGGCGCTTGTTCGCCTGCTCAATGATTACCTGGGCTTCCGCTTTCGCTTTTTTCAGCTGGTCGGTCGCGTTGGCCTGTGCAAGGTCCAAATCTTTCTTAGCGCGTTCTGCAGAAGCTAAACCGTCAGAAATCTCTTTCTGGCGTTTTTCGATGGCAGCCATTAAAGGCGGCCATACGTACTTCATGCAGAACCATACGAAGATAACAAACGCGATGGCCTGGCCGAGGATTGTTGCGTTCATGTTCACAGCACAATACCTCTTTAATTAACTCTGTGGCTTAGGTTTCTAACAACTTACTACGCGACGGCGAACATCACGTACAGACCCAGACCTACAGCGATCATCGGGATAGCATCCACCAGACCCATAACGATAAAGAACTGAGTACGCAGCAGAGGGATCAGATCCGGCTGACGCGCTGCGCCTTCCAGGAATTTACCTCCGAGGATGCCGATACCGATCGCAGCACCGATTGCCGCCAGACCCATCATCACAGCGGCAGCCATGTACAGCAGATCCATATTCAGGTTTTCCATGACAGTCTCCAGTTTGTTTCAGTTAAAACGTAGTAGTGTTGGTAAAAATCAATGCTCTTCAGACGCCATCGACAGATAGACAATCGTCAGAACCATGAAGATGAAGGCTTGCAGCGTAATAATCAGGATGTGGAAAATGGCCCAAGGCACATTCAGAACCCACTGTGACCACCACGGCAACAGACCAGCAATCAGAATGAAAATCAGCTCACCGGCATACATGTTGCCGAACAGTCGCAGACCGAGAGAGACCGGTTTGGACAGCAGGCTTACCCCTTCAAGGATTAAGTTGACAGGAATGAACGCCCAGTGATTGAACGGCTGCATGGTCAGTTCTTTAACAAACCCACCGACGCCTTTCATTTTGATGCTGTAGAAAATAATCAGGATGAACACGCCAAGCGCCATCGACAGGGTGATGTTCACGTCAGCAGACGGAACCACGCGCAGTGCAGGCAGGCCGAAAATGTGTTCGCCGATATAAGGAAGCAGGTCGATTGGCAGCAGGTCCATCAGGTTCATCAGGAAGACCCAGACGAACACGGTCAGCGCCAGCGGCGCGATAACCTTGCTCTTGCCATGGTACATGTCTTTGACGCTGCCATGGACGAAGCCGATGATCATTTCGATGAAGGTCTGGAATTTCCCTGGTACGCCGCTGGTCGCTTTCTTAGCAACGCTACGGAACATGGCCAGGAACAGCAGACCGAGAACCACCGAGAAGAACATGGAGTCAATGTTGAGCGTCCAGAAGGTGGCCGGGGGGTTGTGCGGATCCACCAGCGAGAAAGTACGCAGATCAATCTGAAGGTTGTTCAGATGGTGACCTATGTATTCCTGCGGCGTCATATTTTCTGAAGCCATGATGCCTTTTACCCTTTGTTGTTGATTACAGCTGGCGCCAGAACTTGTACCACCAGCACCAAAACCCACGTCACGATCAGTGGCAAAAATACCACTTTTAAAACGGCCAGCGCCACCGCCAGGAGGGCGAAGGTCAGCAACACCTTGAAGGCTTCACCGAAGGCGAAGGTCCAGGCCACACGGCCTTTTGCTGGTGTATGCGCCTGATGACGCCAGGCAAAAATCATAAACATCAGGTTTGGCAAAACCACTGCCAAACCGCCGCATACCGCGGAAATGCCCCAGAAGGGGTCTTTGAGGCTAAACAGCAGTCCACTTGCCATTACTGCCAGTAACTGAATAAACAGAAGCTTGCGAGCAACGTTTCGACTCAAGAGCGACACTGACATCACGTTTTTACTCCTGCTCCCTTTGAGGTATGTCGCGTGTCGTATAAAACGTCCTTTAAGACGAAGAGTCAAGCATCAAAAAGCGGACAAATTATACGGTGACGCCCCGTGATTTCAAACAATAAGTAGCAAAATAGTGAATAAATGTTTAATTATTTTCCAACGGACAACTTTCCGTGCATTTCAGCGTTCTGTGAGCGGTCATACAAAACTGCAAATAACGTGGAAACACGGCAATTAAAGCGTGCATTAGATCACATAATAAACATTTCGAGCGCCCTTTAATGAATCAAGGACATAAAACACTATTTTTCATGTTTTTGATATTCAAGATAAAAAGTGAGGACATTATCTAAAACAACCCCACATACAATAAAAACCTTTTATTGACATTTATAATAAAAATTTAACATCGCTATGCTGTTTATCGTTGTCGATTTTTAGCACCCTGATATTTTCAAAGTTGACTATTTTGTCAGTGAATCAGTTACGCTAAGTTAACCGCAAGAAAAACCATAGTAAAAACATGGTTAAATGCAGCCCGATAAGAACGGAAGGTGACCTTTATTTTTGTAACATTCATGGGCCACATTTTTTCCACATTTTTTGATAAAAATTAACTCGATTTTGGCGTAATCACCACCAGGTGCCGCTCCCCTTCCAGCTGAGGAACATGCAGCTCAATGACCTCGGCTATGGCATACCCTTCCGGCAGGTTTTCCATTTCGTCTTTTTGCGCTAACCCTTTGAGCGCATAGAAGTGACCGTTCGCGGCCGGCAAATGATGGCACCAGCTCACCATATCATTAAGCGACGCGAAGGCGCGGCTTATCACGCCATCAAACGGCGGCTCGGCCGGGAAAGCTTCCACGCGGCTCTGCACCGGCGTGACGTTATCCAGCTTCAGTTCATGCTGCACCTGACGCAGGAAGCGCACGCGTTTGCCAAGGCTGTCCAGCAGGGTGAAATGCGACTCCGGGCGCACGATAGCCAACGGGATCCCCGGCAGCCCCGGTCCCGTACCGACATCGATAAAGCGCGAGCCCTGCAGATAAGGCGCGACGATGATGCTGTCGAGGATATGACGCACCAGCATCTCATTTGGATCGCGAACGGAGGTCAGGTTATAGGCTTTGTTCCACTTATCGAGCAGCCCGACGTAAGCCACCAGCTGATTTTTCTGGTGATCGGTGAGCGAAATACCCGCTTCATCCAGCAGACGAGAAAGTTTGTTGAGCACGGTAAGTACCTTCAAAAAATAATGAGCCCGGAGGCGCTAACGCTTACCGGGCCAGGAATGATAAAGGCGAACGCTGATTATGCAAGTGGGAAATCAGCGCGGCAGGCTGCCGCAATCAGGCGCTGCGACGCAGCATCCCCTGCTTTTTCAACCAAACCAGCAAAATAGAGATCGCCGCCGGGGTGATCCCGGAAATACGTGACGCCTGTCCTATCGACGACGGTTTATGGTCGTTTAGTTTAGCGATCACTTCATTAGACAGTCCGGTGACCTGACGGTAGTCGAGCGTCGCCGGTAACAAGGTATTCTCGTTGCGCTGCTGTTTCTCGATCTCATCCTGCTGGCGCGCGATATAGCCTTCATACTTCACCTGGATCTCAACCTGCTCAGCCGCCTGCCGATCTTCCAGCCCCGGCGCGAACGGCGAGAGCTGAACCAGCTGCTCGTAGGTCATTTCCGGGCGACGCAGCAGATCTTCACCGCTGGCTTCGCGCGACAGCGGCGCGGTCAGGTGAGCGTTCACTTCGGTAGCGCTCTCAGCCTGCGGGTTCACCCAGGTCGATTTCAGGCGCTGGCGTTCGCGCTCAATGCTTTCCAGCTTCTCGTTGTAACGCGCCCAGCGTTCATCATCCACCAGACCCAGCTCACGCCCCTGCTCAGTCAGACGCAGGTCGGCGTTGTCTTCGCGCAGCATCAGACGATATTCAGCACGAGAGGTAAACATGCGGTACGGTTCTTTGGTACCCAGAGTACACAGGTCATCCACCAGCACGCCGAGGTAGGCCTGATCGCGACGCGGCGCCCAGCCCTCTTTTTCCGCCGAGAAGCGAGCAGCGTTAAGACCGGCCAGCAGACCCTGAGCCGCCGCTTCTTCATAACCGGTAGTGCCGTTGATCTGACCGGCGAAGAACAGACCCTGAATGAATTTGCTCTCGAGCGTCGGTTTCAGATCGCGCGGGTCGAAGAAGTCGTACTCAATAGCGTAGCCAGGACGGACGATCCGCGCATTTTCCATCCCCTGCATGGAGCGGACGATTTGCATTTGCACATCGAACGGCAGGCTGGTGGAGATGCCGTTCGGATAAATTTCGTTTGAGGTCAGGCCTTCCGGTTCGAGGAAGATCTGATGCTGGTTGCGATCGGCAAAGCGCATGACTTTGTCTTCGATCGACGGGCAGTAGCGTGGACCGATCCCTTCGATCACCCCGGCGTACATGGGGCTGCGATCGAGGTTATTGCGGATCACGTCATGGGTTTTCTCGTTAGTGTGGGTGATGTAGCACGGCACCTGACGCGGATGCTGATCGGCAGATCCCATAAACGAGAAGACCGGCATCGGGTTATCGCCATGCTGTTGAGCCAACACGCTGAAATCGATGGTGCGCGCGTCAATGCGCGGCGGGGTCCCGGTTTTCAGTCGGCTTACGCGCAGCGGCAGTTCACGCAGACGACGAGACAGCGGGATCGACGGCGGATCGCCGGCGCGTCCGCCGCTGTAGTTATCCAGACCAATATGGATTTTGCCGTCAAGGAAGGTTCCGACGGTCAGCACCACCGCTTTGGCACGGAATTTGAGGCCCATCTGGGTGACTGCGCCTACGACGCGATCGTTTTCGACAATCAGATCTTCCACTGCCTGCTGGAAGATCATCAAATTCGGCTGGTTCTCCAGCGCAGTGCGTACCGCCTGACGGTACAGCACGCGGTCAGCCTGGGCGCGAGTGGCGCGCACCGCGGGGCCTTTGCTGGCGTTTAGTATCCTAAACTGGATGCCTGCCTGATCGATCGCTTTGGCCATCAGGCCGCCGAGCGCGTCCACTTCTTTTACCAGGTGTCCTTTCCCAATGCCGCCAATCGCCGGGTTGCAGCTCATCTGCCCCAGCGTGTCGATATTGTGTGTCAAAAGCAGGGTCTGTTGACCCATACGCGCTGCGGCCATTGCGGCCTCAGTGCCTGCGTGACCCCCGCCAATGATAATGACGTCAAAAGGATCCTGATAAAACATGGTGGTCTGCCTCGCATAACGCGGTTTGAAAATGGATTGAAGCCCGGGCCGTGGATTCTACTCGGCTTTGGTCTTTTGAGAAAGACTCCGGGATCCTGAGTATTAAAAAGAAGATCTTTATATAGAGATCTGTTCTATTGTGATCTCTTATTAGGATCGACTCTCTTTGTGGATAAGTCGGATCCGCGAAGTAAGATCAAAAGCTTAAGAAGGATCACTATCTGTGAATGATCGGTGATCCTGGTCCGTATAAGCTGGGATCAGAATGAAGGGTTATACACAGCTCAAAAACCGTACTGCGGTTATTCTTTGGATAACTACCGGTTGATCCAAGCTTTTAAGCATGGTTATCCACAGAAGAACGGACGATCTTTACAAATCTCAGAGCAAATTTTTCCAGGATCCCAGCCAAATTTCCGCCGGATCCTCGGGAATTTCATGTTCCAGCACGTTGATCTTCAGGGTCTCGCCGATCTGTTTTGCCCCGCAGGCCTTCAGCGCCGCTTCTAATTTATCGATCGCGCCGCAAAAAGTGTCGTATTCGCGGCTGCCGATCCCGATGGCGCCAAAGCGCACGGCGGAAAGATCGGCCTGCTGCGCCAGCAGCGCGTCATAGAAGGGAACCAGGTTGTCGGGAATGTCGCCGGCGCCATGGGTGGAAGAGATAACTAACCAGATCCCCTGCGCCTGCAGATCGTCCACCAGCGGGCCGTGCTGGATTTCAGTGCTGTAGCCTGCTTCTTCCAGCTTTTCCGCCAGATGCTCCGCTACGTATTCCGCACTGCCCAGGGTGCTGCCGCTGATAAGTGTAATGTCTGCCATAGATCGCCGATCGCCCGCTCAACTGTTCAGAGTGGCGTATTGTACGCTGTGAGCGAGCTGGGATCTACCTGTGGAAAAATGTGGGATTAAAAAAAACGATCAGGGCTTAATGGTGCGCATGATCGGGTTCTGCAACACGATTAGGGTCTCGGTGGACTGAATTTCATCAATTGTTTGGATCTTGTTGATAAGTACCTGCTGCAGGGCATCGATGGATTTACACATCACCTTAATAAAGATGCTGTAGTGGCCGGTGGTGTAGTAAGCCTCGGTGACCTCCTCCAGGCTTTCCAGGCGGGCGAGGGCGGAGGGATAGTCTTTGGCGCTCTTGAGAATAATGCCGATGAAGCAGCCGACGTCGTAGCCCAGCTGTTTGGGGCTGACGTCAATGCGCGCGCCGGTAATGATGCCCGCCTGTTTCATCTTTTCGACGCGTACATGAATAGTGCCGGGGCTGACGCTGAACTGTTTGGCCAGTTCGGCATAGGCGGTACGGGCGTTGGCCATTAGCGCATCGAGAATGCCGCGGTCCAGATTGTCGATCTGATAATTTTCCATATCTTTTTCTTATGAAGTTTGAGGGTTCTTACTATTTTAGCGCCATATTTTGATGAATTAAAAGTTGATGAGCCTTTTTATTGATTGATTATTGTATTGGTGGCCTTTTTTGTTGCTTAATCAATGGCAACAGGACGCAGGAGTCATAAAAATGAAAACCGCATATATCGCAAAACAACGCCAGATCAGTTTCGTTAAATCCCACTTTTCCCGTCAGCTGGAAGAGAAGCTTGGCCTGATTGAAGTCCAGGCGCCAATCTTAAGCCGCGTGGGCGATGGGACGCAGGATAACTTGTCCGGCTGTGAGAAAGCGGTTCAGGTGAAAGTGAAAACACTGCCCGACGCCCAGTTCGAAGTGGTGCATTCGCTGGCGAAGTGGAAGCGTCAAACCCTGGGACAACACGACTTCAGCGCGGGCGAAGGGCTGTACACGCACATGAAGGCCCTTCGCCCCGATGAAGACCGTCTGACGCCGATCCATTCCGTCTATGTCGACCAGTGGGACTGGGAGCGGGTGATGGGGGATGAAGAGCGCCACGTCGGCACGCTGAAGGCGACCGTCGAAGCGATTTACGCCGGGATCAAAGCCACCGAGCTGGCGGTCAGCCAGGAATTTGGCCTGACGCCGTTCCTGCCGGAACAGATCCACTTTGTTCACAGCCAGGCGCTGCTGAGTCGCTATCCGGATCTTGATGCCAAGGGCCGCGAGCGAGCGATTGCTAAAGAGCTGGGCGCCGTCTTCTTAATCGGCATCGGCGGCAAACTCTCTGATGGCAAGCGCCATGATGTACGTGCGCCGGACTATGATGACTGGAGCACTGAGGTTTCTGAAGGCTTTGCCGGACTGAACGGCGATATCCTGGTGTGGAACCCCGTGCTGGAAGATGCGTTCGAGATCTCCTCAATGGGGATCCGCGTTGACGCCGCGGTGCTGAAACGCCAGCTGGCGCTGACCGGCGATGAAGATCGCCTGAAACTGGAGTGGCACCAGGCGCTGCTGCGCGGCGAGATGCCGCAGACTATCGGCGGCGGCATTGGCCAGTCTCGGCTGACGATGCTGTTGCTGCAGCTCGACCATATCGGCCAGGTGCAGTGCGGCGTATGGCCGGCACAGGTTCGCGAAAGCGTTTCCGCGCTGCTGTAACGATTAGCGCCGCCAGCGTCGCAGCAGGCGGCTACGCAACCCGGTATCAAAGCGCCAGATATGATCGAAGATGCGCATGATGCCGGGTTTGCCGTGTACCGACATCGCCACCGCGTGAAAACGGTGCTGATGCTTTCGCTGTAACTCCCCCACCTGAGCAATCACCTCATCCGGCAACCGCTGGGCAATAAAGTCGGAGATCACCACGGCATCCGCATCCACCCACTGCGGGTTTTGCAGACGTTCAATAATGGCGCGAAAACAGCTGGCCAGATCGGTGCCGCCGCGAAAGCGCTGGCTCAGAAAGCGGATCGCCTGCTCCAGGCCGCCCTCGCAGGTCAGTTCGTAGTGCACCACTTCGCTGGAGAACAGCATAATAAAGCAGCGGCGGTTATCCGCTAGCGCGACGCGCATCAGGGCCAGACAAAAGGCTTTGGCGCACTGCTCGTTAAAACCGCCCATCGATCCTGACGTATCGACGCAGACAATAAAGGGCCCGCGCGGCTGTTCATCAAAATCCTGCCGCGTCACCGGGCGTTCGGTGATTTTTTCGCGCCAGGCGTCGCCGTGCAGCCGGTAAGTCAGGAGCTGTTTCTCCACCAGCTTGCGATAAAATTCAAACTCCAGCTCCGTGATGCCGAGCGTCGCCAGCTCCGGCGGCAGCAGGCGCAGAATGTCATCGCTCTGCTGGAGGCCGTCGACCTGTTCTGGCACCGTCGCTGGCTCGCGCACCAGGCTACGGAAGGTCTCCATCGGCGCGTCTTTCTTCGGCACGGATTTCGCTTCCCGTGAGCGCCCCAGCTGTTCCGCCAGCTGCAGTAGCTCCGGCTGCTGGTTAAGAAAATCGCCATAGCGCACGATCAGCTGATAGTCGCCACGTTTGAGTTCGCCGGCGCTCATATCCCACAGGCGTCCGGCGGCGGTGTCATTCTCAGCCAGCACCGGATCGAGCTGACCGCTGAGCGTCATTCGTTCCTGGACCTCGCTGAGCAACTGATCGCGCTCCTCATCCAGCAGCTGCTGGTTAAGGCTGGTGGCTTGCACCACCAGGCTCAGGCGCCAGCGCTGTAAAAACAGCGTATGCAGCGCCGGGGTAAAGGTCGCATTGTCGTCCACCAGCTTCTGCGCCTGGGCGGCAAAAGGGGACTGGAGCTGGTGTAGCTTGCCGAGGATCTGCGGCAGCTGGACGATAAACTGCGAGGTAGAGAGCAGCTGAGCCTGCTGATAGGTTTGCACCTCGGCGTCCAGATCCGGCGGGACGTTAACCTCTTTTAAGCGGGCGCGAACGGCTTCCCGCCAGCGCGGAATATCCGCCGCGATGATGTTTTTCAGGCGGGGAAATTTCTCAAAGAAAACCGCCAGCTGCGGAGAGGCCAGCAGCGCCAGCAGCATCTCCTCGATCATTCCCTCTTCGCTGACTGCCAGCATGACATTCAGCATATCGAGCGTCATGGCTGCTTCGCCTGTTTAATCTGCGCGCCGACGTCCTGCAGGCTGGCTTCGATTCTTCCCAGCCACTCGACCGGGATAAACAGGCACTTCTGCTGCTCGCTGAAGCGGTTATGTTGCTGGTGCCACTCATCGTCCAGCGCCTCCAGCTGCTGGCGAATTTCCGCCGGCATGTTTTCCTGCGACGCGCTGCCGGGCAGCGAGAGGCGTGATCCCTGCAGGCTGACGTCGCGAACAACCAGATGCTGGCTGGTATCGACATCCATATTGAGCAGTTGGGCAAAGCCGATCCCGTTGAGCTTGCCGCGGATTTCGCCGCCCTTTTCCAGCCAACTGGCTAACGCCTCGCGCTCAAAAGTAATGTGGATCACTTCCATATCGTGGAGTTTGAGCGGCTGCTGCAGCAGCAGGGTCAGGCTGGTCCCCTGGATCTCCGCCGGCAGCTCATAGTGCGGCTTGCGGCTAAACATGCCGCCAAGGCGGGTGACCTTTAGCGCCGTTTTGTCACTTTGCTGCTGTTGGATCTGAATGCGTCGCTGCACAATCGCCCCGAGCCGCGTCAGCATCGCCTGCTGCTGCCAGGCGTGGCAGGTCATCAGCGTTTCCAACTGCTGCGACATCAGGTTCATGCTCTCGACGTTGTGCCACAGACAATCTTTCAGCAGGATAAGATCTATCGGCGCGATGCTGTCGCGGCCGCTGAAGAAGGCGCTGGCCTGCAGCAGGCGAATAGCCTTTTTCCAGCGGCGATCCGAAACGTATGGCGCGTTTGGCAGGGCATCCAGCTGCTGGCGCAGCTGGAATATCAGCTCAAACACCGCGTCCGGCAGTTTGATATTGCCGATCTGCTGCTGCCATTGCGTAAACTCTTCATCGCTAACCTGCAGCGCGCTGGGCACCGGATTGCTGTTTTCATCCTGCTGGCTGACCAGCATCGAACGGAAATTACCTTTATCCTGTACTTTATCGAGCCACAGACGGATCAGCATTCGGTCATACAGCGCTTCCAGGCTGCTGTCGGCTTCGGGCAGTTCGTTCGAGGCGGCCACCAGCAGGCGCATCGGGATTTTCTCTTCGTGAGCGCCGTTGCGGAAGTGACGTTCGTTAATCGCCGTCAGCAGGGTGTTGAGGATAGCCGGCCCCGCTTTCCATATTTCATCGAGGAACACGATTTCTGCTTCCGGCAGGTAACCGGCGGTTAAACGCTCGTAGCGGCCTTCATCTTTCAGCGCCTGAATGGACAGCGGGCCAAAAACCTCTTCCGGGGTGGAAAAGCGGGTCATCAGGTATTCAAAAGCGCGCGCCTGCTGGAAGGCGAACTTGAGGCGGCGGGCAATCAGGCTTTTGGCGATCCCCGGCGGACCGAGCAAAAATACGCTCTCGCCGCTGAGCGCCGCCAGCAGGCACAGGCGTATCGCGTGGCTGCGTTCAAAGAGTCCTTTTTCGAGTGCCGCGCTGAGTCGGGAAATTCTTTCAGCCAGTAAATGTGTTTGAGCCATAATTGAGTTGCGTGCTTTGTCATGTATCGTTATTGGGACGAGTATAGATGTTAGAGCAGGGGCGGTAATAGCCTGAAGAATCGATTTATTTTTTTTGAGCCAGGTTAATATGGTGTCTGTTAGGGGTACGATTTCACAAATAATCGTGCATACTGTGCGCTTTTTGTGGGCCAAGGGACTAGGCACACATTTGTTTTATAAACGAAAAGACTAGTCTATGAGCACTGATAATAAACAATCGTTGCCGGCGTTAACGCTGGCGGCCATCGGCGTGGTGTACGGTGATATCGGTACCAGTCCACTGTATACCCTGCGTGAATGCCTGTCAGGTCAGTTTGGCTTTGGCGTTGAGCGCGATGCCGTTTTTGGCTTTTTGTCGCTGATTTTCTGGCTGTTAATCTTTACCGTATCGATAAAATACATCACCTTCGTGATGCGGGCGGATAACGCCGGGGAAGGCGGGATCTTAACGCTGATGTCGCTGGCCGGACGCAATACCTCGGCGCGGATGACCTCTGTGCTGGTGATCCTCGGCCTGATCGGCGGCAGTTTCTTCTATGGCGAAGTGGTGATTACCCCGGCGATTTCGGTGATGTCGGCGATAGAGGGGTTAGAAATTATCGCTCCGCAACTCGATAGCTGGATTGTGCCGATCTCCATTATCGTGCTTACCCTGCTGTTTATGATCCAGAAGCACGGGACCGGGATGGTCGGCAAGCTGTTTGCGCCGATTATGCTGATCTGGTTCTTGCTGCTGGCGGTGCTTGGCGCGCGAAGCATTTACGCTAACCCGGAAGTTCTGCAGGCGCTAAACCCCTACTGGGCGGTGCACTTCTTCCTGCAGTACAAAACGGTTTCCTTTATTGCGCTTGGCGCGGTGGTGCTGTCGATTACCGGGGTGGAAGCGCTGTACGCCGATATGGGGCACTTCGGCAAACTGCCGATCCGTGTCGCCTGGTTCTCCGTCGTGCTGCCTTCGCTGGTGCTGAACTATTTTGGCCAGGGGGCATTGCTGCTTAAGCATCCGGAAGCGATTAAAAACCCGTTCTTCCTGCTGGCGCCGGAGTGGGCGCTGATCCCGATGCTGATTATCGCCACACTGGCGACGGTTATCGCCTCGCAGGCGGTGATCTCCGGGGTCTTCTCCTTAACCCGTCAGGCGGTGCGTCTGGGCTATCTGTCGCCGATGCGCATCATCCACACCTCGGAAATGGAGTCCGGCCAGATCTATATCCCGTTCATTAACTGGCTGCTGTATGTCTCGGTAGTGATCGTCATCGTCAGCTTCGAACATTCGTCTAACCTGGCGGCGGCGTACGGTATCGCGGTCACGGGGACCATGGTGCTGACCTCCATCCTGTCGGCAACGGTGGCGCGCAAAAACTGGCACTGGAATAAACTGTTCGTTGGGCTGATGCTGGTGGCCTTCCTGTGCATTGATGTTCCGCTGTTCTCGGCGAACCTCGATAAGATTGTCTCCGGCGGCTGGCTGCCGTTGTCCCTGGGTCTGGTGATGTTTACGGTGATGACCACCTGGAAGAGCGAGCGTTTCCGCCTGCTGCGTCGAATGCACGAGCACGGCAACTCGCTGGAAGCGATGATCTCTTCGCTGGAGAAATCGCCGCCGGTGCGCGTGCCGGGTACTGCGGTGTATATGTCCCGCGCCCTGAACGTGATCCCGTTTGCCCTGCTGCATAACCTGAAGCACAACAAGGTGCTGCATGAGCGAGTGATCCTCCTGACCCTGCGCACCGAAGACGCGCCTTACGTGCATAACGTTCGCCGGGTGCAGATTGAGCAGCTGTCGCCCTCGTTCTGGCGGGTGGTGGCCAGCTACGGCTGGCGGGAAACGCCAAATGTCGAAGAGGTGTTCCATCGCTGTGGCCTGGAAGGACTCAGCTGCCGGATGATGGAGACCTCGTTCTTTATGTCCCATGAGTCGCTGATTATCGGCAAACGACCGTGGTATCTGCGCCTGCGCGGCAAGCTTTATCTGCTGCTGCAGCGTAACGCCCTGCGCGCGCCGGATCAGTTTGAAATCCCGCCAAACCGGGTTATCGAGCTCGGTACTCAGGTCGAAATCTGATGTCAAAAAGCCCTTCCGTTGCGAAGGGCTTTTTGTTTCTCACTCCGGCTGTCATCTCCTGTCGCTGTCTCGCGAAACGTTTCGATAGCGATCACATTTCTCTCTTCTGGTGATGGTTTTCTGCTCACGCATTGATAATAATTATTTTAGCGAAACGTTTCGCTAGTGGAGCAAAAGAGAAAAAATGAAAAAAGGCACCGTACTTAACGCTGATATTTCCGCGGTTATCTCCCGCCTGGGCCACACCGATACGCTGGTGGTCTGCGATGCCGGATTACCGGTTCCCCGCAGCAGCGCGCGCATCGATATGGCGTTGACCCAGGGCGTACCTTCATTTATGCAGGTTCTGGAAGTGGTGACGACGGAAATGCAGGTTGAAGCGGCTGTCATCGCGGAGGAAATTAAGACGCATAATCCGCAGCTCCACGCGACGTTGCTCAACCATCTTGAGCAGCTGCAGCAGCACCAGGGAAACACCATTGAAATTCGTTACACCAGTCATGAGCAGTTCAAAAAACAAACCGCAGACAGTCAGGCGGTAATTCGCAGCGGGGAGTGTTCCCCGTTTGCGAATATCATTCTCTGTGCCGGCGTCACCTTCTGAGATCGCCGTCATGGAAGCCTTATTGCAACTGAAAGGGATCGATAAAGCGTTCCCTGGCGTCAAGGCGCTCTCCGGCGCCTCGCTGAATGTCTACCCTGGCCGGGTGATGGCGCTGGTGGGTGAGAACGGCGCCGGTAAATCCACCATGATGAAAGTGCTGACCGGGATCTATACCCGTGACGCTGGCGCTTTATTGTGGTTGGGCAAAGAGACCACCTTTAGCGGCCCAAAATCTTCCCAGGAAGCCGGGATCGGCATTATCCATCAGGAGCTGAACCTGATCCCGCAGTTGACGATCGCCGAGAACATCTTCCTCGGCCGCGAATTCGTTAACCGCTTTGGCAAAATCGACTGGAAGCGGATGTATGCCGAAGCCGACAAGCTGCTGGCGAAGCTGAATCTCCGTTTTACCAGCCAGAAGCTGGTGGGCGATCTGTCGATTGGCGATCAGCAAATGGTGGAGATCGCCAAAGTGCTGAGCTTCGAGTCGAAGGTCATCATTATGGATGAACCGACCGACGCGCTGACCGATACCGAAACCGAATCGCTGTTCCGTGTGATCCGCGAACTGAAATCGCAGGGGCGCGGCATCGTCTACATCTCCCACCGCATGAAAGAGATCTTCGAGATTTGCGACGACGTGACCGTGTTCCGCGACGGGCAGTTTATTGCCGAACGCGAGGTCTCCTCGCTGGATGAAGACCGTCTGATTGAAATGATGGTTGGCCGGAAGCTGGAAGATCAGTATCCGCATCTGGCTAAGGCGCCGGGCGCGGTGCGCCTGAAAGTCGATAATCTCTGCGGCCCGGGCGTGGAAAACGTGACCTTTACCCTGCGCCAGGGGGAAATCCTCGGTGTCGCCGGGCTGATGGGCGCCGGGCGGACCGAGCTGATGAAAGTGTTGTATGGCGCGCTGCCGCGCAGCAGCGGCTCCGTGACGCTCGACGGTCACGAAGTGGTGACCCGTTCGCCGCAGGATGGTCTGGCGAACGGCATTGTCTATATCTCCGAAGACCGTAAGCGTGACGGCTTAGTGCTCGGGATGTCGGTAAAAGAAAACATGTCCCTGACCGCCCTGCGCTACTTCAGCCGGACGGGGGGGAGTCTCAAGCATAAAGATGAACAGCAGGCGGTCAGTGATTTCATCCGGCTGTTTAACGTGAAAACGCCGTCCATGGAGCAGGCGATCGGCCTGCTCTCCGGCGGCAACCAGCAAAAGGTCGCCATCGCCCGCGGGCTGATGACCCGGCCGAAGGTCCTGATCCTCGATGAGCCGACCCGTGGCGTCGACGTTGGGGCGAAGAAAGAGATCTACCAGCTTATCAATCAGTTCAAAGCCGATGGCCTGAGCATCATTCTGGTCTCCTCCGAGATGCCGGAAGTGTTGGGCATGAGCGATCGCATCATAGTGATGCATGAAGGGCATCTCGGCGGTGAATTCACACGCGAGCAGGCCACCCAGGAAGTATTGATGGCTGCCGCTGTGGGCAAGCTTAACCGTGTGAATCAGGAGTAAGAAAGATGACAACCCAGGCTGTTTCTGGTCGCCGTTATTTCACGAAAGCGTGGCTGATGGAGCAAAAATCGCTGATTGCCCTGCTGGTGCTGATCGCGGTGGTATCGACCATGAGCCCCAACTTTTTTACCGTCAATAACCTGTTCAATATTCTGCAGCAGACCTCCGTTAACGCCATTATGGCGGTAGGGATGACGCTGGTCATACTGACCTCGGGGATCGACCTGTCCGTCGGTTCCCTGTTGGCGCTCACCGGCGCGGTGGCGGCGTCGATCGTTGGCATTGAAGTGAATGCGTTGGTGGCGGTCGCTGCTGCCCTCGCATTAGGTGCGGCGATCGGCGCAGTCACCGGGGTGATTGTGGCGAAAGGCCGCGTGCAGGCTTTCATCGCCACCCTGGTGATGATGCTGCTGCTGCGCGGCGTGACCATGGTGTACACCAACGGCAGCCCGATCAATACCGGCTTTAGCGATAATGCCGATCTGTTCGGCTGGTTTGGTATCGGGCGTCCGCTGGGGATCCCGACGCCGGTATGGATCATGGCGATTGTCTTCCTGGCGGCCTGGTACATGCTGCACCATACTCGCCTGGGTCGTTATATCTACGCCCTTGGCGGTAATGAGGCGGCGACGCGCCTGTCCGGGATTAGCGTCAATAAAGTCAAAATTATCGTCTACGCGTTGTGCGGGATGCTGGCGTCGCTGGCCGGGATTATCGAAGTGGCGCGCCTCTCCTCCGCGCAGCCGACGGCCGGGACAGGCTATGAGCTGGACGCCATTGCGGCAGTCGTGCTCGGCGGCACCAGTCTGGCGGGCGGCAAAGGACGCATTGTCGGCACGCTGATTGGCGCGCTGATCCTTGGCTTCCTGAATAATGGTTTGAACCTTTTAGGCGTTTCTTCCTATTACCAGATGATCGTTAAAGCGGTGGTGATTTTGCTGGCGGTACTGGTAGATAACAAAAAGCAGTAACTGAGAACTCTACAGGACATCTTAACTATGAATATGAAAAAACTGGCGACCCTGGTCTCTGCTGTTGCGCTAAGTGCGACCGTTAGCGCGAACGCGATGGCCAAAGACACCATCGCTCTGGTTATCTCTACTCTCAACAATCCCTTCTTCGTGTCGCTGAAAGACGGCGCGCAAAAAGAAGCTGACAAACTGGGCTACAACCTGGTGGTGCTCGATTCCCAGAACAACCCGGCGAAAGAGCTGGCTAACGTTCAGGATTTAACGGTGCGCGGCGCGAAGCTGTTGCTGATCAACCCAACCGACTCTGATGCCGTCGGCAATGCCGTGAAGATGGCGAACCAGGCGAAAATCCCGGTCATCACCCTCGACCGTCAGGCGACAAAAGGCGATGTCGTGAGCCACATCGCCTCTGACAACGTGCAGGGCGGAAAAATGGCGGGCGATTACATTGCGAAAAAGCTGGGTGAAAGTGCGAAAGTCATTGAGCTGCAGGGCATTGCCGGGACTTCCGCGGCGCGTGAGCGCGGCGAAGGCTTCAAACAGGCCGTGGCGGCGCACAAGTTCAACGTTCTGGCCAGCCAGCCGGCCGATTTCGACCGTACCAAAGGGCTGAACGTGATGCAGAACCTGCTGACCGCCCATCCTGACGTCCAGGCGGTGTTCGCGCAGAATGATGAAATGGCGCTCGGCGCTCTGCGCGCGCTGCAGACCGCAGGCAAGTCCGATGTGATGGTGGTTGGATTTGACGGCACTCCGGATGGCGAAAAAGCAGTAAACAGTGGCAAACTGGCGGCGACCGTCGCACAGTTGCCGGAGCAGATCGGCGCGAAAGGCGTTGAGACTGCTGATAAGGTACTGAAGGGCGAAAAAGTGGAAGCTAACTACCCGGTTGAGCTGAAGCTGGTCGTTAAGCAGTAATATGCGATTCGGACTGGCAACGGTCCGAGGGACAATATAAAAAAAGAAAAGCAGGGCATGCGCCACCGGATCCCGGTGGCGCGCTTTCCCGGGAACAGAAACGATGAAAACTGCAGGCAAACTTGTCGTCCTTGGCAGCATCAATGCCGATCACATTCTCAACCTTGACGCTTTCCCGACGCCGGGTGAAACCGTCACCGGCAACCACTACCAGCTGGCGTTCGGTGGTAAAGGGGCCAACCAGGCGGTGGCCGCCGGGCGCAGCGGGGCGGATATCGCGTTTATCGCCTGCACCGGCGATGACGACATCGGTGAACGCATCCGTCGCCAGCTGGCGAGCGATAAAATCGATGTGGCGCCTGTGCGCGCGGTCGCCGGGGAAGCAACCGGCGTGGCGTTAATCTTCGTTAACGCCGAAGGTGAGAATGTCATCGGTATTCATGCCGGCGCCAATGCGGCCTTATCCGTCGCTCAGGTAGAGGCGGAAAAAGAGCGGATCGTCAGCGCGCAGGCGTTGTTGATGCAGCTCGAGTCGCCGCTGGAGAGCGTGCTGGCGGCGGCGAAAATCGCCCATCACCATCAGACCACCGTGGTGCTTAATCCCGCGCCAGCGCGTGAACTGTCCGATGAACTGCTGGCGCTGGTGGATATCATTACCCCCAACGAAACCGAAGCGGAAAAGCTGACGGGGATTCGCGTTGAGAGTGACGAGGATGCGGCAAAAGCCGCCGACGTGCTGCATGCCAAAGGCATTGGTACGGTAATGATCACCCTCGGCAGTCGCGGCGTCTGGCTCAGTGCCGAAGGCGAAAGCCGCCGGATCCCAGGGTTTCGCGTGCAGGCTATTGATACTATCGCGGCCGGCGACACTTTCAACGGCGCGCTGGTGACCGCGCTGCTGGAAGGGACCGCCCTGCCGGAGGCGATCCGCTTTGCGCATGCCGCGGCGGCGATTGCCGTGACTCGCAAAGGCGCGCAGCCTTCCGTGCCGTGGCGCACAGAGATTGATGAATTGTTAGCGCAACAGGGGTAATGCTTGGCTACGATGAAAGATGTGGCCCGCGTCGCGGGCGTTTCCACATCGACGGTGTCACACGTCATCAATAAGGACCGCTTTGTCAGCGAGGCGATTACCGCCAAAGTCGACGCCGCGATCAAAAGCCTCAACTACGCCCCCTCGGCGCTGGCGCGTAGCCTCAAGCTGAATCAAACCCGCACCATCGGCATGCTGATCACCGCCAGTACCAATCCGTTTTATTCCGAGCTGGTGCGGGGCGTGGAGCGCAGCTGCTTTGAGCGGGGTTATAGTCTCGTACTCTGTAATACGGAAGGTGATGAGCAGCGAATGAATCGTAATCTGGAGACGTTAATGCAAAAACGCGTCGATGGATTACTGCTGCTGTGCACTGAGACCCACCAACCCTCCCCGGAAATTATGCAGCGCTATCCGTCGGTTCCGACGGTCATGATGGACTGGGCGCCGTTTGATGGCGATAGCGATCTGATTCAGGATAACTCGCTGCTCGGTGGCGATATGGCGACCCAGTACCTGATCGATCAAGGGTATTCACACATTGCCTGCATTGCCGGCCCGCTGGATAAAACCCCGGCGCGTCTGCGCCTTGAAGGTTACTATGCTGCGATGGCGCGCTGCGGTCTGCCCGTAGCCGAGGGAGACGTGGTGACCAGTGATTTTGAGTTTGGCGGCGGATTTAGCGCGATGCAGCAGCTGCTGGCGTTGCCGCAGCGGCCGCAGGCGGTGTTTGTCGGTAACGACGCCATGGCGGTTGGCGCTTATCAGGCGTTATACCAGGCCGGGTTGCAGATCCCGCAGGATATGGCGCTGGTGGGTTACGATGATATTGAACTGGCTCGCTATATGACGCCGCCGTTAACCACCATTCACCAGCCGAAAGATGAGCTGGGGGAACTGGCCATCGACGTGCTGATCCATCGCATGGCCGACCCGCAGCAAAAACAGCAGCGCGTACAGTTAACCCCGGAGCTGGTGGTCCGCGGCTCCGCTTAGCGTTTGTGCCGCTCGCTAATCAGGTTGCGGCCATCCTTCGCTCTCAACAGCATAAACATCAGCGCCGACACGATGGTTATCACGCCCATGGTAATAAAGGTGTAGTGAAACTGCTCTACGGTGCTGGCGCTGTCAAAACCTTCATAGAAGCGCAGCACCGCAGCGCTGATGGCCACTCCGAGACTGATGGAAAGCTGCTGGGTGACTGCCAGCAGGCTATTGCCGCTGCTGGCATTGTCATCCGTTAGATCGGCCAGGGTAATGGTATTCATGGCGGTAAACTGCGTGGACATCGCCATCCCCAGCACGAACAGCGGCAGAAGCAGCATCCACAGCGGCATTTCTGGCGACTGCAGCGAGAACTGGGCAATCATAAGGCCAATAAACACGGTGATCCCCACCAGGGTCTTACGATAGCCAAACCAGCGCAGCACCTGGGTAACGGTAGATTTCGCAATAATCGAGCCGATAGCGGTGGGGGCGATCATACAGCCGGCGATAATGGCCGGATAGCCAAAGCCAACCTGCAGCATGAGCGGCATCAGAAAAGGTACGCAGCCGGTACCCAACCGCGTGGCAAGGTTTCCGGCAATGCCGACTGAGAACGTATGGGTCTTAAATAAAGAGAGCGAGATCAGCGGCGCAGGATGGCGGCGCGCGTGACGGACATAGGCCAGGAGCAGTATCAGACTGACGGCGATCACCGCCAGCGCCAGCCATGTCGCCACGATTTTTTCGCCAAACAGTTCAATACCGCTGGAAAATAACACCAGGCTTAAGCCAAATAACAGAAAACCGGTTATATCGAAGCGTCGGCGCGGCGTTGTGAAATTTGGCATATATTTACGGGCATACAGAATGCCGATCACGCCGATGGGAATGTTTATCAGGAAAATCCAATGCCAGCTGGCCCAGGTCACAAATACCCCGCCGAGAACCGGGCCCAGAATCGGTCCTACCAGTCCCGGCATGGTGACAAAGTTCAGTACCGGCAGCAGTTCGCTGCGCGGATAGGCGCGCAGGAGGGCTAGCCTCGCCACCGGCATCATCATCGCCCCGCCGACCCCCTGAATAACGCGAAAAATGACCAGCTCCGTTAATGAACTCGAGAGCGCGCAGGCGAGGGAGCCGAGAGTAAACAGGCTAACGGCGATGATAAAGACCCGGCGCGTGCCGAAGCGATCGGCCAGCCAGCCGCTGACCGGGATCAACATCGCCACCGTCAGCGTATAGCTGATGATGGCCGACTGCATTGCTAAGGGGGAACGGTTCAGGCTGTGGGCGATAGCCGGGAGGGCGGTGTTAAGAATGGTGGCATCCAGCGCCTGCATAAAGAAGGCCATCGCCGCGATCCACGGCAGGCCTGCCATGCTGCGCCCTTTTTTTCCGCTCATGCCAAATCCTTGTTATTGATTTACGTGGTGTGGGGCGTTCAGCAGCGCCTGGCAGGCGAGCAAGGCACCTGGCGCATCGCTATTGAGAATGGCATCGACGATCGCCTGGTGGAGATCGAGCTTCACGACTTCATTTTGCGTAATCGACGTGAAGTAGGTGTGGTAGACGGAATGAAATAAAGAAGCGAATGAGCTGAGGAAAGGATTGCCGCTCATTTCATAGATATGTTCATGCCAGGCCATATCGACGTCTATCCAGCGATCGCGCTGAAAATGACGTTTCAGGGCAATCATCTCTTCCATAAGGGTATTGAGCTGCGCTTTCTGTTCCGCGGTGCCGTGGGCGGCGGCGAGGAAACAGGCTTGTGGCTCCAGGCTGCTGCGCATGACGAGAAAGTGGCTCACCACCTCTTCGAAGTTATCTTCCGTGAGCCACCAGGAGAGTAGTTCCTTATCCAGGAAGTTCCAGCTGCTGCGCGGCATTACCCGGGTGCCAATGCGAGGGCGGGGCAGCAGCATGCCTTTTGCAGTCAGCGTCTTCACCGCTTCGCGGACGGCGGTACGACTCACGCCGAACTGCTCCCCTAACTCCATTTCGCCGGGAAGAATGCTTTCCGGCTGATATTCGCCAGTCAGTATCTTTTGGGCGAGCTTCTCGGCCAGTACCCAGGAGATGTTCTTTTGTGCCGCCAGTTGCTGTGCGCTTAAAGACATAAATGCCGTTCCTTTCTTTTCTCTACACTAACAGTATGCCACCAGGCGCCCCGTTTCGTCGGTTAAAACAGCAAAACGGCGGTTTTTTGCGACATTCCTCGCCGCATTGTTGAAAAAAGAGACGGTTGAAAAGTTTTTTTGCATTTCCCCTTGTCACCTCAGAATTACTCCCTATAATGCGCCTCCACTGACACGGAACAACGGCAAGCAAGCCGCCGGGTCAGCGGGGTTCCGGTGAGAACCTCGCAGAGAAAAGCGAAAATAAATGCTTGACTCTGCAGCGGGAAAGCGTAATATGCACACCCCGCGCCGCAGCGAAAAACGAAGCGGCACTGCTCTTTAACAATTTATCAGACAATCTGTGTGGGCACTCAAAGTGACATGGATTCTTAACGTCCTCGGACGAAAAATGAATACCAAGTCTCAAGAGTGAACACGTAATTCATTACGAAGTTTAA
>NZ_JAKUZS010000042.1:0-576 GCF_030128585.1 Klebsiella sp. K5-204 | reverse complement strand
GCGTAATAGCTCACTGGTCGAGTCGGCCTGCGCGGAAGATGTAACGGGGCTAAACCATGCACCGAAGCTGCGGCAGCGACACTATGTGTTGTTGGGTAGGGGAGCGTTCTGTAAGCCTGCGAAGGTGACCTGTGAGGGTTGCTGGAGGTATCAGAAGTGCGAATGCTGACATAAGTAACGATAAAGCGGGTGAAAAGCCCGCTCGCCGGAAGACCAAGGGTTCCTGTCCAACGTTAATCGGGGCAGGGTGAGTCGACCCCTAAGGCGAGGCCGAAAGGCGTAGTCGATGGGAAACAGGTTAATATTCCTGTACTTGGTGTTACTGCGAAGGGGGGACGGAGAAGGCTATGTTAGCCGGGCGACGGTTGTCCCGGTTTAAGCATGTAGGCTGGTTATCCAGGCAAATCCGGATAATCAAGGCTGAGGTGTGATGACGAGGCACTACGGTGCTGAAGTAACAAATGCCCTGCTTCCAGGAAAAGCCTCTAAGCATCAGGTAACATCAAATCGTACCCCAAACCGACACAGGTGGTCAGGTAGAGAATACCAAGGCGCTTGAGAGAACTCGGGTGAAGG
>NZ_JAKUZS010000041.1:0-676 GCF_030128585.1 Klebsiella sp. K5-204 | reverse complement strand
TCGGTTGATTTCTTTTCCTCGGGGTACTTAGATGTTTCAGTTCCCCCGGTTCGCCTCGTTAACCTATGTATTCAGTTAACGATAGTGCAACGAATTGCACTGGGTTTCCCCATTCGGACATCGCCGGTTATAACGGTTCATATCACCTTACCGACGCTTTTCGCAGATTAGCACGTCCTTCATCGCCTCTGACTGCCAGGGCATCCACCGTGTACGCTTAGTCGCTTAACCTCACAACCCGAAGATGTTTCAGATTGCGAAAATTTGAGAGACTCGAACACACATTAACTGTGTGTCGTTTCAATTTTCAGCTTGATCCAGATTTTTAAAGAGCAAATATCTCAAACATCACCCGAAGATGAGTTTTGAGATATATCGGCACGCGTCTTTCACTCACGAACCAGCAAGTGGCGTCCCCTAGGGGATTCGAACCCCTGTTACCGCCGTGAAAGGGCGGTGTCCTGGGCCTCTAGACGAAGGGGACACTGAAGTCTCAATCGCAAGACGCCTTGCTTCTCTACTTTCATCAGACAATCTGTGTGAGCACTGCAAAGGCAGGTTCTTTAAGGTAAGGAGGTGATCCAACCGCAGGTTCCCCTACGGTTACCTTGTTACGACTTCACCCCAGTCATGAATCACAAAGTGGTAAGCGCCCTCCCGAAGGTTAAGCTACCTA
>NZ_JAKUZS010000040.1:0-788 GCF_030128585.1 Klebsiella sp. K5-204 | reverse complement strand
GGCTTTGTTGAATAAATAAGATTTCGTGCGAACGACCCTGTAGCTGGCTGGATTTTCAGGCAATACGCACGCTTTCTGGCATCCCAGCCTTTGTCATCCTGTTCAACGCACGCACCATGGCCATAGCTTCCGCTACCTGACCATCGTAGTCACGCAGCGTCAGTGAATCTCCCAACAACTGCTTCATTCTGTACATTGCCGTTTCCGCTATCGAGCGACGGTTATATTCCGTTGTCCATTTCCACCGTGCATTGCTTCCGCTCAGCCGCTGATTAGCCACTGCACGGTTGCGGTCTGCGTACTCACCGGGCCAGTAACCTGCTCCTTTTCGGGGAGGAATAAGCGCGCTGATTTTTTTGCGGCGCAGTTCATCGTGACAGAGCCGGGTATCGTAAGCCCCGTCTGCCGCGGCTGCCCTGATTTTTCTGTGAGTCTGCCGGATAAGGCCCGGGAAGGCTTCTGAGTCCGTGACGTTATTCAGCGACAGGTCTGCACAGACAACTTCATGTGTGTTGCTGTCAACAGCAAGATGCAACTTTCGCCAGATACGACGGCGCTCTTTGCCATGCTTTCTGACTTTCCATTCGCCTTCACCAAAGACCTTCAGCCCGGTGGAATCAATCACCAGGTGTGCGATTTCACCCCGGGTGGACGTTTTGAAACTGACATTAACCGACTTTGCCCGCTTACTGACACTGGTGTAATCCGGGCAGCGCAACGGAACGTTCATCAGGGCAAAAATGGAATCAATAAAACCCTGCGCAGCCCGCAGGGTCAGCCGGAATACG